>JAZIHP010000047.1:0-28885 GCA_036678505.1 Alphaproteobacteria bacterium | reverse complement strand
GTCTTCCCGGATGCCACCGTTCAATCGTGCATCGTCCATTTGCTGCGCCACAGCCTCGACTTCGTCTCCTGCAAGGACCGGAAGGCGGTCGTCACGGCGACATGATTGAGTCCGGAGCTTGGAGCATGTCGCCAGAAAACGGAAACTGGTTTCGCGCCAACGGCATGCGTGGAAACGGGAGCTGAAGCGCAGGGGGGGGAACTGAAAGATCGCGACGCGCTTTAACCTGAAGCGCGGTGACGATCTGTCCAGCGGCCAATCCGGAGCCGCGTCCTCAAGCACCTGCTCCAGCCGCGCGGAGCTTCTCCCGTTCATCGATGCGGCGCCGGCGCGGATCGCCAAGGGCGATGCGCTCCTGGCAGACCTTCTCCCCCTGGCAGACCTTCCCCCCGTTCAGGTTGGCAGAAAACCGTTCTGATCTGCTCCACGCGCCTCCGTGAAAAGCCAGTCGCGAACCGATCTGCTCGCAGGGCCGAGCCGGCTGTCTTGCGACTGGAGCAGGAAATAGCCGGAGCTGGTGCGGATGCTGTTCGGCAGCGGCCTGATCAACGTGCCCCGGGCAAGATGCTCGTCGACCAGATGGCGCCAGCCCAGCGCGATTCCCTGCCCATCGACCGCGGCCTGAATGGCAAGTGCGTAGGTGTTGAAGATGAGGCTGGCCGCGCCCGAGATCTCGGGAAAGCCGCATCTGGCCAGCCAGCGCGTCCAGTCCATCCATTCCGTGTGGTGACTGGCGACGTCCACGAAGGTGCACTGGCCCAGTTCTTCGAGGCTGCGCAGGCCCTTCCGATCCGCGTAACCGGGCGCGCATACCGGAAAGATTTCCTCATCCAGCAGCAACTCCGCCTCGAACTCCTGCCATTGGCCTTCCCCCCTGAGAATGATCAGATCATGCTCGCTGGACAGGGCTTCACGATCCAGATCCGTGGAAACCAGATGGATGTCGAGGCCCGGGTGATCCCGCCGCAGCAGCGGCAGCCGCGGCATCAGCCAGAGCGTGGAAACCGATTGCGTGGCGGCCAGCGACACCCGTGGGCGTCTGGTCGTTTCCCTGAGGCTGTCAACGCCCTTTTCTACCGCGTCCAGTGCGCCGCGCACATGCCGGAGAAAATTCTTCCCCTCGACGGTGAGTTGCACCGAGCGGTGCCCCCGATGGAAAAGCAGCACGTCCAGATGCTCTTCCAGAAGCTTCATTTGCCGGCTGATGGCGGCCTGACTGAGGTTGAGACGTTCCGCGGCGGCCGTGAAACCGCCCAGACGCGCGGCGGCTTCAAAGGCGATGAGATAGTCCAGCGGGGGCAATCGATGTCGACGTATTCGCATAAGAAATCCTGAGCCTGAGCCTCAGACAATGCTGCTTTACTGGCCCTGCCTGTCAATAGCTAATTGACACATAGCGTAGGGAGGACGCCAATGGGTATGATTCAACAGTTCGAAGGCCCCCTGGTGCGCGGCAGGGTCGTGGTGCCGGGGTTGCCCGTGCTTGCGCCGGGCCTCGAACGCCATCCGGTGCCAGGGGGCGGCTCGCGCGCGGTCGCGATCGAGCCCGGCGATGTCGTCACGGTCGTGGACAAGGCAGGTCTCCAGCCGTGTGAACTGGTCTTCTTCGATCCGCAGGGGCGCTCAGATCCGGCACGGCTCGGCGCACAATCCTCGGAAGAGCCGACAGGGCTGCGCGACATTCTGGGGGCCGATGAAGCATCCGCGCGACGCGTGCGGGAAGCCCTCGCAAAGGCCGGCTTCGATCTGTCTGAAGCCCGGTGCGTCCGCCTGTTCGGAGAGGCATCGCCGGCCGGTAACAGCGCCAGTTTCACCGCGCAGGGAGCGGGACTGCTGATCGTTGCAGCGCCGGGCGGGGCGATGGCCGTCGACCAGCAGAACGCGCCTACGGAACTGCTGCTGTATGTGCAGCGCGCGGCGCCGACAACCGGCAAGCAGCGGCGTTTGCCGCCCGAGCCTCTGGCCAAACCGCTCATCGACAAGAATATCCAGCCGGGGCAGGCTTTCGTCTACGAGGTGAAAAAGGGGCAGTATATCCAGGTTCTGGACGTTCAGGGCCGGGAATGCTCGGACTTCCAGGCTCTGGACATGCGCGCGGCCGAACAGGGGCGCATTGCGGCGATCGATCCCACGACGACACGCAGCCTTGGCGGCGAACTCTATCCGAAGCCCGGTCTTTTCGCGCGCTACTATTCGGTGGACATGCAGCCGCTGGTGGAACTCGTACAGGATACCTGCGGCCGCCACGATACGTTCGGCCTGGCCTGCACGGCTCGCTACTATGAGGACCTCGGCTATCCGGGGCATGTCAACTGTACCGACAACATCAACCGGGAACTGTCGCATTACGGCCTGCCGTCACAGGGCGGCTGGCCGGCCATCAATTTCTTCTTCAACACCATGCTCGATGACGCCAACGCCATCGGCATGGATGAACCCTGGTCCCGGCCGGGCGACTACGTTCTGATGCGCGCACTGACCGACGTGCTTTGCATCTCCACCGCCTGCCCCTGCGACGTCGATCCCGCCAATGGATGGGACCCGACCGATATCCAGGTGCGGGTGTATGACAGCCACGAAGAATTTCCCAGAGCCATAGGTTTCCGCATGACCGCCGACGCAGACCCCCAGCCGACCAGGAAAACAGCCTTTCACGAATGCTTTGCGCAGCACACAAGGGATTTCGTGGAATATAACGGCTACTGGTTGCCCAACAAGTTCAACGCGCATGGCGCGATTGCGGAATACTGGGCCTGCCGCGAGAAGGCGGTGATCATGGATCTGAGCCCCTTGCGCAAATACGAGATCACCGGTCCCGACGCCGAGGCGCTGATGCAGCTGTGCGTCACGCGCAACATGAAGAAGCTGAGCGTCGGGCAGGTCGTGTACACGGCCATGTGCTACGAACACGGCGGCATGGTGGATGACGGCACCGTCTTCCGCCTCGACCAGAACAATTTCCGCTGGGTGGGCGGCTGCGGCACCTCCGGGCTATGGTTGCGGGAACAGGCGCAAAAGCACGGAATGAACGTGTGGGTGCGGCCGTCTACGGACCAGCTCCACAACGTCGCCGTCCAGGGCCCGCGCAGCCGCGACATCCTGCGCGACATCATCTGGACAAAGCCCGACCGGCCCACGGTCGATGAGCTCGGGGTATTTCGCTTCACGGTCGGACGCATTGGCGATTTTCATGGCCCCGGCGTGATCGTTTCGCGGACAGGCTATACGGGCGAGCTTGGCTACGAGGTCTTTTGCCATCCAAACGATGCCGCGGCTGTCTTCGAGGCCATCTGGAAAGCGGGGCAGCCGCATGGCCTGACGCCGTTCGGCCTTGCCGCGCTGGACATGGTTCGTATCGAAGCCGGGCTGATCTTTGCCGGCTACGAATTCACCGATCAGACCAATCCGTTCGAAGCAGGCATCGGCTTCACGGTGCCGCTCAAATCCAAGGAGGACGACTTTATCGGCCGCGCCGTGCTCCAGGAGCGCAATGCGCATCCGACCCGCAGGCTTGTCGGGCTGGATCTCGAAGGCAATGAAGTGCCGTCCAAAGGCGATTGCGTGCGTATCGGCAGGGCGCAGGTCGGAGAGATCACATCCGCTGTCCGCTCCCCGATCCTCGGCAAGGTCATCGCCCTTTGCCGGATCGACGCGGCCCATGCCGCAGAGGGCACCGAAGTGGAAGTCGGCCAGCTGGATGGCTTCCAGAAGCGAATCCCTGCCGTCGTTGTCAGGGCGCCCCATTTCGATCCGACAAAAGAGCGGGTCAAAGGCAATTACGCCTGAGCCATCGCCACGGGGCGACTCGTCGGTCCTGTTTCAATATTTTCTTCAACCGGGAAGAAGACAAGCCGAAGCGACGATGCATCGTCGTTACGATAAAAAAAGAATTACCCAAAAGGGAGGGTTGAGAAGGATATGGCATCCCCATATTATCAGTTTACGACGACAACCACGCTATTGTTGCTTTTAGTCTTTTATGGCGGGACTTTTCTCATGTCGCTTCTTGTGCGGCAGAAAAATGAGAACGTCGATGGCTACATGGTCTCAAGTGGACAGGTCGGCTTCGGAATTTCCGCCGCCAGCATGACCGCGACCTGGATCTGGGCCGCGTCCTTTTATGCCGCTGCCAGCTCGGCCTATACCTACGGCCTGTCTGGAGCCATTCACTACGGCTTCTGGGGCGCACTGATGATACTTTTCATCTATCCCTTCGGACAGCGCTTCCGGAAACTGGCGCCGAACGCGCACACGCTGGGCGAACTGATGCATGCGCGGCACGGCTCTTCAAGCCAGCTGATCCTCGCCCTGTCCAACGTGCTGGGCAGTTCCATCAGCTTGATGGTGAATTTTACCGCCGCCGGGGCCGTCGTATCGATTCTTTCACCGCTGTCGTTCGTGCACGGCGTTGTGATCGCGGGTATCGGCACGCTCGCCTATACGTTCTGGTCGGGCTTTCGCGCCTCCATCCTCACCGACGTGGCGCAGCTCATTGCACTGATGGGCGTGGCGGTCATCATCATCCCATGGGTCATGTTCAGCGCGGGCGGGCCCGAGGTCATGGCCCAGGGGCTGGAGCGTCTCACGGCGGAGCAGGCCGACTTCTTCTCCACCACCGCGATCCTTGAACAGGGCGCGCCCTTCTTCGTGGCGGTGCTTGCCTATGCCATTGGCAATCAGACCATCGCCCAGCGGCTTTTCGCCGTGCGGCAGGATCTGATCAAGCCGACTTTCCTGACCGCCACGCTCGGCTATGGCGCGGTTGTGATCGGTCTCGGCATGATCGGGCTGATGGCTTTGCTGCTGGGCGTCCAGCCCGATGGCGGTGATCTGAACAACATCATTCCCCAGATGGCTTCCGCATATCTGCCGCCTTTCATGATCGGTCTGTTTTTCCTCCTTGTGGTGGCTTCCCTGTCCTCCACGGCGGATGCCGACCTCACCGCTCTGTCGGCGATCATGATGACCGACGTCTACGCGAAAAATATCGCAAAAGGCCGGGCGGACCCGAGGAAGATGCTTCTGATCGGGCGTCTCACCATGATCGTGGCCACGATGGTCGGATTGATCCTCGCCAGCTTCGCGCTCGATATTCTTGTGATGCTGGTTTTCGTGGGGGCCTTGTGGGGCACGGTGGTATTTCCGGTTATTGCCAGCTGCTACTGGCCGCGGGTGACCAACAGCGCCTTCACCTGGGCTGTCCTGGGCGGCATGTTGCTCTTCACCATTGTCCGTTTCGAGCTGCTGCCCATGACCGGCGTCATCGGTCTCGGCTTCGAGATGATAGCGGCGGTCGGCGCCGGGGTCGTGGCTGGCCTGATGTGTTTTGGCTTTTTCGGCCGCATTGCGGGCCTGGCCGCGGGCCTCATCGCCACCATGGTCAGCGCCTGGTACTTCGCCGGCTTCCTCAACGGCTACACGGTGCTTCTGGCTTCGCTGGTCGCTTATGGCGCGAGCACCATCATCTGTGTCGCGCTCAGCCTGATGAGCCAGGAGCATTTCGACTTCAATCTCATTGCCCAGCGGGTCCAGCGCTTCCAGGAAGAGGATGCGCAGCCAGCTGGAAATGGCCCCGTGGCCGTGCCTCAGCCAAGCCCTGCCGAATAGGAGGAAGTATCATGACGACATTCTGGCTTACCTTCTACATTCTCATCTGGCCGGCGCTTTCAGCGCTCGTGCTTTTCGTCATCGTCCGCGGTTTTTTCCGGGATATGCTGGCCGCAAAGCGCGCGGGCCGGGACATGGTGTAAGCGCGGAAGCGTTCGCACCGTTCACTTCGGTGCGAACGCTCTTTTCCGGCAGATCCTGCCATGACCAACGTCGTCCGGTGTTTCTAGGTGCCCGACAGGCACCGTCCGCGCCAGTTCCGCCAGGGTCTCGCCTGCAATGCTGTCGAGACGCGGAGTATGGATAGGGCCGGGCGCGGTCGCGTTGACCAAAGCGTGCCGCGATCTTTCAGATTCACTTCCTGCGCTTTAAGCCCTTGTTTTTACGCATGCCGTTACCCCGAAGCCGGTTCCCACTTTCGGGCAATATGCTCTAGTCGGTGGATTCCTGGGCCGATGAGCGCATGAGTCCGAGAAGGCCCGCCTCTGGAAAGGTTTTGTCTGTGTCGCCTTCGTCATTGATGCCTGCGACTGCCGGACCGTCGGCTGGCGGGTGAGCAGAACGGCGCGCGAGCTTCGTTCTCGATGCGCTCGAACAGGCGCTGCACGATAGCTGCCCGATCCATGGCGGCGGTGGGCCTGCCGGCGTTCCGCTATGCGGTTTTCTTCGTTTCACGGCCAATGAACCTGAGACTTTCTGCCCATCGGTGGGTAGGAGGCACAAGGCGCGTGCGATACGCGCTCATTTCAGGGAGGCGAGGAATATGACTGAAGCCGTTCTTTCCACGCTGTCCGATGGCGTCCTTACACTCGTCCTCAACCGCCCGGACAAGCTCAACGCCTTCACCGGGGACATGCATCTTTCCCTCCGTGCAGGCATCCAGCGCGCGCACGACGAGGCCAAGATACGCGCCGTGCTGCTGACCGGGGCCGGACACGGGTTCTGCGCCGGGCAGGATCTGCGCGAGCGCAAGGCGGGCCCGGACGGCCCGCCCGACCTCGGCTACACGATAGGCACCTTCTACAACCCCACCATTCGCCTGATCCGCAGTCTGCCCAAGCCTGTTGTCTGCGCCGTGAACGGGGTCGCCGCCGGCGCCGGCGCCAGCATCGCCTTGGCCTGCGACATCGTTCTGGCAGCCGCATCGGCGCGTTTCGTGCAATCCTTTGCAAAGATCGGCCTCGGCCCGGATGCCGGCGGCAGCTGGCACCTCGTACGC
This sequence comes from Alphaproteobacteria bacterium, assembly GCA_036678505.1. Lineage (GTDB taxonomy): Bacteria > Pseudomonadota > Alphaproteobacteria > Rhizobiales > Rhizobiaceae > Mesorhizobium. The sequence goes on along the minus strand of JAZIHP010000047.1, from coordinate 22,059 downwards.
CGGCTCGGCGAGGCGCGCGCAATGGCGCTGGCTCTCACGGCAGAACCCCTTTCCGCCCAGCAGGCCGCAGACTGGGGCCTCATCTGGAAGGTCGTCGCCGATGAATATCTGATGACCGAAGCGCGCGCGCTGGCGGCGTCTCTCGCTGCTGGCCCCACCTTTGGCCTGGGTCTCACGAAGCAGTTGATCCACGCTGCCGCCGAGGGAACTTTCGACGTTCAGCTCGATCGCGAGCGCGACTGCCAGCAGGCGGCCGGACGCAGCAAAGACTATGCCGAAGGGGTCTCTGCATTCCTCGAAAAGCGCAGCCCCGTATTTCGTGGCTGCTGATTTGAACTCTCCTCCTTGTTCCGTAAAGTGCGCGTTAAATTCCGCACTGCAAAATAAATTTCGCATATAGGCTTTGACCTTTCGCCCCCGTCGCGGTCTTAGAAGGCGAATGGAAATGGAGGAACCGGTCATGCAGAAAAATCTTCCTGCGAAGCTTGGCGTCGTGGGTGCCGGCGCAATGGGCGCGGGCATTGCAGAGGTCGCCGCATCTCGCGGCATTGCAGTCACTGTGTTTGACGCGAGGCCGGGCGCTGCCATTGCCGCTGTCGACACGATACTTGGCCGGGCACGCAAGCGCCTCGCTGCCGGCAAGCTCGATCAGACGCAGATCGACCGGCTGTCCGACGCTCTTTCCGCTGCCGAAAATCTGTCGGATCTGTCTGCGTGTGATCTTGTGGTCGAGGCCATCGTTGAAGACCTGAGCGCCAAGCAAGGGCTCTTCGCGCAGCTGGAGGACATCGTGGCGCCCGATGCGCTGCTTGCCACCAACACATCCTCGCTGCCCATCGGCGTGGTCGGCGCGGCCCTGCGCCATCGGCAGCGTTTTGCCGGGATGCATTTCTTCAATCCGGTTCCGCTCATGAAGCTGGTGGAAATCATCCCCGGCCCCACCACAACCGCGGCAACGATGGAGAGGCTTCACGCTTTCGCGTTGTACATTGGCAAGGAGCCGGTCGCGGTCCGCGACACACCCGGTTTCCTGGTCAATCTCGGCGGCCGCGCCTTCGCAACCGAGGCCCTTGCAATCCTTCAGGAAAACGTCGCCACGCCGGTGCAGATCGATGCCATCATGCGCGATTGCTGCGGTTTCCGCATGGGGCCATTCGAATTGATGGATCTCACCGGCATGGACGTGAATTTCACGGTCAGCCAGTTTCTGCATCAAAGCCATTTCGCCGATCCCCGGCTGCGCTCGACACCGCTTCACCGATATATGCTGGAGACAGGCCAGCTGGGGCGCAAGGCCGGTCAGGGCTTTTATTCCTATGCAGAAGGGGCCGTTGCGCCATCGGCGGACACGCTCACCTCTGTTGCTCCGGCGGCAAAAGTTGTCCTCGCTGAAAACCTTCCCGAGCTCATCCGCTGTGCGGCGGATATCGGAGCCGAGGTGCTGACAAAGGACGATGGGTGCGCGCCCGTACTTGCCTTTCCGCTGGGTGAGGATGCGACGGCCCATGCGCTTCGCCTTGGCCTCGATCCGCGCCGCGTCATCGCGGCAGATCTTACTTTCGACACGACACGCCGCATTACGCTGATGACCGCGCCCAATGGCGATGCTGACCTGCGCGACGCCGTCGCCGCCGCCATCATCGCCAGCGGGCGCGCCGTCACTGCAATCGCCGATTCCACCGGCTTCGTTGCCCAGCGGATCGTTGCCATGATCGCAAATCTCGGCTGCGAGATGGCGCAGACGGGTCTTTCCGCACCGCGGGACATCGACAAGGCAATGCGGCTCGGCCTGAACTATCCGCTCGGGCCGCTGGAATGGGCGGAAAGGATCGGCGCCTCCCGCCTGCTGGTGATCCTGAGACAGATTCAGGCTCTGAGTGGTGATGACCGCTACCGGCCAAGCCCATGGCTGCGCCGCCGTGCCGAGCTGGGGCTCGACTGCCGGACAGTGTAGAGGCTTGTGCTGGAGCATCTTGCAGTCAAGTGGAAGCAGTTGACTGCAAGATGCGTCCAAAACAAACGGATAGAGCGGCAGCCCGGACTTGTTCGGGCGCATGCCGCGCTGGAGCGTTTCCAGGAAAAGTGGAAACAGTTTTCCGGTTCGCAAACGCGACAAGACAAGGACCTGGAGCCGTTCGGCGATTCCGTTAAACCATGAACGGCTCTAAAAGCGCGTCGTGATCTTTCAGATCAGCTCCCTGCGCTTCAAGTTCTTGTTTTTACCCATGTCGTTGCCCCGAAACCGGTTCCCCCTTTCGGGCGACATGCTTTAGTCTGCCATCAGCTCTTGCACGGCTTCCTTCAGAATTGGCGCCAGCACACTTCGCATGTTGGCCTCCGAAACGCTTCCCGTTGCGAAGGGGATCGTGATGGCCGCCAGTTCGCTTTCCGACGATATGCCCATCGCCACCGCCCCGATCCCGCGGCGCCAGATATCGCGGGCAAAGGCGAGGCCGCCATCGTCGACGCCTTGCTGGAGATGGGCGTTAAAGGCCGAAACATTGCCATCGTGGCGGTTGAGTTCCGATCGTATTCTGCTGGCGAGAAGCCTGCGCTCCTTCTCCGGCATGATGCTCAGCATCGCCACCCCTGCCGCAGAAGTGGCGACCGGCAAGCGCCCGCCAACGGCAAAGCGCACGGCCAGCAAGTCATCTCCGACGACCACCTGCACGAAGGTCACGTGCAGCTTGTCGAGGACGCACAGGCCAGCCGTCTGGCCCGTCTTCTCGGCCAGCACTTTCAGCAAAGGCGTTGCGCGGTCGATCAGCGCCATTCCCGAAAGCACGGAGTAACCGAGATTGAGAATCTTTGGCGTCAGTTCATATGCCCGGCCGTCACCGTGACGCAGATAACCCATTTTCATGGCGGTATAGCAGAGACGGCTGATGGTCGAGGGCGGCATGCCCGTCGCCCGCGCGAGATCGCTGTTAGACATCGACTTCTTGTGTTTCGACAGCACTTCGAACAATTGCATTCCCCGTGCAAACGCTTCGACGAACTGCCGGTCTTCATAGCTCACTCGCTCCTCCTGTTTTCTGCACAGCGGAATACAATTTTGCTTAACGGCATTGCATAAAGCCTTTCAAAAATCCAGTGTCCCGTACCGAAACGGGCCTGCGCCGAACCGTTGCCGGCAAGCTGGCGCCGGTAAGCCGGGAGGAGGAAGGAAGAGAGATGCTCACCGGAGATATGCTGCGCCGCTCAGCCGAGCGGTTTCCAGACAAGAACGCGATCATCTGGCAGGAAAGGGCGATAAGCTATCGCGATCTCGACCTGGCAGCCAACCGCTTCGCCAATGCCCTGATCGCCATGGGTCTGGACAAGGGCGGCAAGGTCGCCATCGTCAGCCGGAACCGGCTGGAATACGGCATCGTCTTCTTTGGCGCGGCGCGCTCGGGTGGCGTTCTCGTCAACGTCTCCGTCCTCTACACCGCGGAAGACCTGGCCTACGTCCTTGATAAGGCCGACGTAGAGATTCTCATCTATGAGGACGCGTTCTCCGCCAGGATCGAAGAAGCCAGCAGGTCCCTGCCGCGCATCCGCGAATTCATCGTTTTGGGGGAGCCGCGTGCCGGCGCACGGGATTTCGACGCCGTGCTGGCCGCTGCTCCCGAAACGGCGCCTGCCGTTGCCATTGCGGAAGACGACCCGTTCTGCATGACTTACACCGGCGGCACGACCGGCCGGCCCAAGGGTGTCCTCGCCAGTCACCGCAACCGCGTCGTCACGGCCCATACGGTGATGATGCATGAAAACATCGACGAGCGCGACGTCGTGGGCATCGTCACCCCGCTTTTCCACGTAGCCGCGCTCAACATCATGTTCCAGCCTGCCATTCTGGCCGGAGCGACGTGCACATTGCTGAGTAAATGGGATGTGCAGGAATTTTCCCGCATGGCGCATCGCACCGGGATGACGGCCTGTTTCATGGTGCCGACCCAGGCTTCCATGCTGATCTGCGACCCTGCGTTCGATGCCGGCAATTTCGTTCGCTGGGAGAAGCTGGCCTTCGCGGGCGCCCCGATGCCCAACTGGGTGCAGCAGGCTCTGATCGAAAAGCTGCCGGCGCTGGAGCTTATCCAGATTTACGGCCAGTCCGAAGTTGGCGTCATCACGGTTCTGGGCCACTGGCACCTGCCTGAGCGGCTCGGCTCGATCGGCAAGCAGGCCTATAACGTCGATCTGGCTCTGGTCGACCCGGACGGGAACCCGGTGCGGCCAGGCGAGGTCGGCGAACTGGTCTCGCGTGGCGAGAATGTCATGCTCGAATATTACAATGAGCCGGAACAGACCGCCAGGTTCTTCAAGCATGGCTGGGGCTGGACGGGCGATCTCGCCATCCGTGACGAGCAGGGCTTCATCACCCTCGTCGACCGCTCGAAGGATATGATTATTTCCGGTGGCGAAAACGTCTATCCAAAGGAAATCGAAGACGCGATCTATCAGCTCGAAGCTGTTTGCGAATGTGCGGTGTTCGGCATACCCGACGATAAGTGGGGCGAGGTGCCGGCCGCCTATGTACAGTTGAAGGCTGGCGCGGATCTGGCCGAGGCGGAACTCGCCGCCCATTGCCAGGAGAGGCTGTCGCGTTTCAAGCGGCCGCGTCTGGTGAAGTTCGTGGAGAGCTTCCCCAAGACCCCCATCGGAAAGATTCAGAAGAACCTGTTGCGCGAACCTTACTGGACAGACCGGGAGAAGAAAATATGAGCATCGACACAGCCAGCTACCGCCGGCTCAAATTCGACTGGCCGGAAGCGGGTATCCTCAGGATCACCATGGAAAATCCCGGCCGCCTGAACTCCGCCGACGCCATCATGCATGGTGAGCTCGTGCGCGTATGGCGCGATATCGACGCCGCCGAAGACGTGCGCGCCGTCATCATCCGCGGTGCGGGCGAAGCCTTCTCCTCGGGTGGCGACCTCGATCTGGTCAAGGAGATGACCGAGGACTTCCACACGCTCACCCGCGTATGGAAAGAGGCCCGTGACCTCGTCTACAACATCATCAACTGCTCCAAGCCCATCGTTTCGGCCATGCAGGGTCCGGCGGTCGGCGCCGGGCTGGTCGCCGGTTTGCTGGCCGATGTCTCCATCGCCGCCAAAACCGCGCGCATCATCGATGGCCACACGCGTCTCGGCGTTGCCGCCGGCGATCATGCCGCCATCGTCTGGCCCCTGCTTTGCGGGCTGGCCAAGTCGAAATACTATCTGTTGCTGTGCGAACCCGTTTCGGGGGAGGAGGCCGAGCGCATCGGGCTCATCTCGCTTTGCACCGAGGACGACGAACTCCACGACAAGGCGCTCGAGATCGCCCGCAAGCTCGCCAGGGGGTCGCCGACGGCCATCCGCTGGACCAAATACGCACTCAACAACTGGCTGCGCATGGCCGGGCCGACCTTCGATACCTCGCTGGCGCTGGAATTCATGGGGTTCACCGGCCCGGACGCACGCGAGGGTCTGCAATCGCTGAAGGAGAAGCGCCGTCCGAACTTCTCCGGAACCTGCCCCCTCTGAGTGAGCATTATGACGCAAGCCTTCATCTGCGCCGGCGCGCGCACTCCGATCGGCCGCTTTGGCGGCGCTCTGGCCGCCGTGCGGCCAGACGATATGCTTGGCCTCGTTCTGGCCGAACTGCTCAGGCGCGCGCCCGGCCTTGACGCTTCGCAGATAGACGACGTCTTCACCGGCTGCGCCAATCAGGCCGGCGAAGACAACCGCGACGTAGCCCGAATGGGTGTGCTTCTGGGCGGGTTGCCACAGACCGTGCCGGGAACGACGATCAACCGTCTTTGCGGCTCGGGCCTCGACGCTGTCGGCCTCGCGGCCCGTTCTATCATTTCAGGCGACGCCGATGTCATCATCGCTTCCGGCGTGGAAAGCATGACCCGCGCGCCCTTTGTCATGCCGAAGGCGACTTCGGCATTCTCGCGCGCGGCGGAAATCCATGACACCACCATCGGGTGGCGCTTCGTCAATCCGCTGATCAAAAAACAATATGGCATCGATTCCATGCCGGAGACCGCGGAGAATGTGGCCGCGCGCTTCGGAATCAGCCGCGAAGACCAGGACGCCTTCGCGCTGCGCAGCCAGCTTCGCGCCGTTGCCGCCCAGGCAGCAGGCGCTTTCGACGGCGAGATCGTCCCGGTCGTCATCCCCCAGCGCAAGGGCGACCCCGTCGTCGTCGCGCAGGATGAGCACCCGCGCGCCACAAGCCTCGACAGGCTCGCTGCGCTGCCCACGCCGTTCCGGCAGGGCGGTTCAGTAACGGCAGGCAACGCCAGTGGCGTCAATGATGGCGCCGCGGCGGTTCTCGTCGCCTCGGGCGATGCGGTCAAGCGTTTCGGTCTCACGCCGCTTGCCCGTATTTCCGGCATGGCCGCGGCAGGGGTCGAGCCCGCGATCATGGGTATCGGACCGGTTCCGGCCAGTCGCAAGCTCATGGCGCGACTTGGCCTGTCAATCGGCGATTTCGATCGCATCGAACTGAACGAGGCCTTCGCGTCTCAGGCGCTTGCCTGTCTGCGTGAACTGGGATTGCCGGACGATGCCGGACAGGTGAACCCGAATGGTGGCGCAATCGCTCTTGGCCATCCGCTGGGCATGTCCGGCACCCGTCTGGCTTTCACCGCCGCACTTGCCCTCGCCCGGACGGGCAAGGGTCGCGCGCTGTGCACCATGTGCGTCGGCGTTGGCCAGGGCATCGCCCTGGCGCTGGAGGCAGCATGAGCGAGCAGGATCTGGTCCTCGTCGAACGGCAGGGCGGCGTAGCCATCGTCCGTCTCAACCGGCCGGACGTTCTCAATGCGCTCAGCATGCCGCTGCGCCATCGTCTGGCTGAAATTTTCGAGGGCTTCACCGCCGAAGGCGGCCTGCGCGCCGTCGTCCTGACCGGCGACGAACGTGCTTTCGCCGCAGGCGCCGATATCGCCGACATGGCGCAGACAGGCACGGTCGACATGTATCTGCGCCATAATGAACGACTGTGGGGCGCGATAGCCAATTGTCCGCAACCGGTGATTGCCGCGGTCAATGGCTACGCCCTTGGCGGCGGGATGGAACTGGCCATGCACGCCGATATCATCGTTGCCGGCCGCTCCGCGAAATTCGGCCAGCCCGAGGTCAGGGTCGGCATCATGCCCGGCGCAGGCGGCACCCAGCGGCTGACCCGCGCGGTGGGCAAGTTCAAGGCCATGAAGCTGTGCCTGACGGGCGAGATCATCGAAGCTGAGGAAGCCCATGTCATGGGCCTGGTCAGCGACCTGGTCGAGGACGATCAGGTCTTCCCCCATGCGCTCAAGCTGGCACGGCACATCGCATCCCTGCCGGCCATAGCAGTCGAGCAGGTCAAGGAGGTCATCCTGCACGGCCAGGACGCATCTCTCGGCGCGGCGCTGACGCTGGAACGCAAGGCGCTGCAGATCCTGTTTTCAACCGCCGACAAAAATGAGGGAATGTCCGCTTTCCTGGAAAAGCGCAAACCCTCCTACACCGGACGCTGACACTGGGAGAAACACGATGGACCTCGGCATTTCGGGCAAAACGGCCCTCATCCTGGGCGGCAGCAAGGGGCTTGCCCGCTCCTGCGCCGAACATCTGGCGCAAGCAGGCGTCCGTGTCGTCATCAATGGCCGGGATGCCGAAGCCGGCGAAGCCGCCGCCGGCGCAGTTGGCAACGGCGCTCTCTTCCTTCAGGGCGACCTTTCACGGCCCGGCGCTGTGGACGAAGTGATCGCCGCCGCCGAAGCGCAGGCCGGTCGCATCTCCATCCTCATCACCAATGCCGGCGGCCCGCCGCCCGGCCTGTTCACCGATCACGATATCGCCGTGTGGCGCCGCGCGCTTGAGGTCAACATGCTATCCGCCGTCGGTGCTGCCCAGCGCGTGCTGCCGGGCATGCTGGAGGATGGCTTCGGGCGCATCGTCAACATCACCTCCTTCGCCGTGAAGGAGCCCTATCCCAACATGGCGCTCGCCAATTCCGTCCGTGCGGGCCTCACCGGCGCAATGGCCACCCTGGCCCGCGAGGTGGTGGACAGAGGCGTGACCGTGAACAACGTTCTGCCTGGTTTGATGGCGACCGGCGCTCTTGAGCGCGTGATCCGCGCACGGGCCGCCCGCGAAGGCATCAGCGAGGCGGAAGTCGTCGCCGCAATGACGCGATCCGTTCCGGCAAGACGTCTGGGAGAGGCCGACGATTTCGGCCCGGTCTGCGCATTCCTGTGTTCGCGCCATGCCAGCTACATCACGGGACAAAACATTGCCGTTGATGGCGGACTGATCCGCTCGCTGCTCTGATGTTTTCCGCTGTGCGGAACCAATGTCTGCAATGCGGCTGTGACTCGGCGTTACGGCTTCTTTAATGTAGCACTGTTGAAACGGGAGGAATTCATGAAAAGATTTATGGTGTCCGCCGCACTTGCGGCGGTCTGGGCCACGGCTGCGCACGCGGATATGTCCGGCGGCGCCGTCAAGATTGGCGTCCTGACCGACCAGAGCGGGGTCTTCTCCTCGCTTGCCGGCCAGGGGTCTGTCGTCGCCGCCGGGATGGCCGTCGAAGATTTCGGCGACAAGCTTGGCGTTCCTGTCGAACTGGTCAGCGCCGACCACCAGAACAAGGCCGATGTCGGCACGCAGATCGCCCGCCAGTGGTACGATGTCGAAGGGGTGGACCTGATCGTCGACGTGCCGAACTCATCCGTGGTTCTGGCCATTCAGGATCTCGCCCGCGAGAAGAACCGCGTGCTGATCGCCTCGGGCGCAGGCACGGCCGGCCTCACCAACGAATCCTGCTCGCCAAACGGCATTCACTGGACATGGGACACCTATTCCGTCGCTGTTTCAACCGGCAAGGCGATGGTGGAGCAGGGCGGCGACCGCTGGTTCTTCCTGACCGCGGACTACGCCTTCGGCCATACGATGCAGCGGGACGTTTCGTCCGTTGTCACGGCGGCCGGCGCTGAAGTGGTCGGCAATGTGGTCGCCCCTCTCAACACGGCCGATTTTTCTTCGTATCTGTTGCAGGCCCCTTCGGTGAACGCCAACGTCATCGCGCTGGCCAATGGCGGTACCGACACGATCAACTCGCTGAAGCAGGCGCAGGAATTCGGCCTGACCCAGCAAGCCCGTATCGCAGGCCTGGCGATCTTCCTGACCGACGTGCATTCCATCGGCCTTGAAGCCGCGCAGGGGCTTTACCTCACCACCGGCTTCTACTGGGACCGGACCGAGGAAAGCCGCAAATGGTCGAAGCGCTTCTTCGATCGCCATGGCGCGATGCCCACCATGTCGCAGGCCGGGGTCTATTCGGCTATCACGCATTATCTCAACGCCGTCGCCAAGATCGGCGACGACACCGCAGGCCCGGTCATCGCACAGATGAAGAGCACGCCGGTCAACGACTTCTTCGCCGAGAACGGCAAGATCCGCGACGACGGCCGCATGGTTCACGACATGTATCTGGCCCAGGTCAAGTCTCCCTCGGAATCGACCGGGCCATGGGACTATTACAAAATCCTCAGCACGGTGGCCGGCGAGGATGCTTTCCGCCCGCTGTCGGAAAGTGCCTGCCCTCTGGTCGGCAAGTAGATCCGAGACAGGACGAAATGGCGCGCAGGTCCCAAAAGGGACCTGCCAATCCGGGAGGCGCTGAATGGCTGACGATATCGTTCTGAAGGCATCGGGCCTTGTGAAGGAGTTCAAGGGGTTCCGCGCGGTCGATGGCGTGAACCTCGAAATCGCCCGCGGCACGATCCATGCGCTGATCGGGCCTAACGGAGCAGGCAAATCCACCTGCTTCAATCTCCTCACAAAGGTGCTGGCCCCGACTTCAGGCGGCATTCACTTCGAGGGTCGCGACATTACCGGCCTCAGCCCCGCCAATGTCAGCCGCCTGGGTATCGTCCGCTCGTTCCAGATTTCGGCCGTCTTCGGCTCCATGACCGCACTCGAAAACGTAAGGGCGGCCCTGCAACGGCGACGGCATGGCGATTCATGGGATTTCTGGCGATCCGACAAGGTTCTCGTCTCGCTCCATGACGAAGCGATGGAATTGCTCTCCTCGGTAGGCCTTGTCGAGTATGCGGCACATATCGCCGACGACTTGCCCTATGGCCGCAAGCGCGCGCTTGAAATCGCGACCACGCTGGCGCTGGAGCCACGCGTCCTTCTCCTCGACGAGCCGATGGCTGGCATGACCCGGGAGGACGTTACCCGCATCTGCGGTCTTATCCGCAAGGTCGCCGCCGGGCGAACGGTATTGATGGTGGAGCACAACCTTTCGGTCGTGGCCGATCTCTGCGACCGCATCACCGTCCTGGCGCGCGGCAAAGTCCTCGCTGAGGGCGTCTATTCGGATGTCTCGCGCGATCCGCGCGTCATCGAGGCCTATATCGGTGTGCCCCATGCCTGAGACTTCCTCCATTCCAATGTTGCAGGTTCGTGGCCTTGAGGGCTGGTACGGCGAGAGCCATGTCCTGCATGGCGTCGATTTCGACGTTTACGAAGGCGAGGTGGTGACCTTGCTTGGCCGCAATGGCGCGGGAAAAAGCACCACGCTCAAAGCCATCATGGGCATGCTGAAGCGCAGGAAGGGCTCCATCAGGTTTCGCGGCCAGGAACTCTGCGGCGCCCAGTCACGGCACATCGCGCGTGCCGGCATAGCCTTCTGCCCGGAGGATCGCGGCATCTATTCCAGCCTCACGGTCGAGGAGAACCTGATGCTGCCGCCGGTCGTCGCCCCCGGCGGCATGTCCGTGGAGGAAATCCACCGGCTCTTCCCGAACCTCGCCGAACGGCGGCGCAGCCAGGGAACGCGCCTCTCGGGCGGTGAGCAACAGATGCTGGCGATCGGACGCATCCTGCGCACCGGCGCGCGCCTCCTGCTGCTCGATGAGCCGACCGAAGGCCTTGCGCCCGTCATCGTCCAGCAGATCGGCGCCACAATTCGCAAGCTCAAGGAGCGTGGCTATACCGTCATTCTGGTCGAGCAGAACTTCCATTTTGCGGCCACTGTGGCCGACCGGCACTACGTGATGGATCACGGCACCATCATCGATATGGTCCTGAATGCGGATATCGATGCGCATGCCGAAAAGCTGAACAGCTATCTTGGGGTCTGAAGAGGGAACGATGCTCATTTTCGGCGTACCGCTGCAACTTTTCTCCACCCAGATCATGCTGGGCCTGATCAACGGCGCCTTCTATGCGATTCTGAGTCTCGGGCTCGCGATCATCTTCGGGTTGCTGAACATCGTGAACTTCGCCCACGGCGCGTTCTACATGCTCGGCGCCTTCGGGGCGTTGTTGCTGCTCGACTATTTCGACATCGACTACTGGCTGGCGCTTGCCGTGGTTCCCGTTGGCGTCGGGCTTATCGGCTGCCTGATCGAACGGTTCGTGCTTCGCTGGATCTACGATCTGGACCATCTCTACGGAATGATCCTGACGTTCGGCATGGGGCTCGTCATCGTCGGCGTTTTCCGCAACCTCTATGGCGCAACGGGCCTGGCCTATTCCATGCCTCCGGGCCTGCAAGGCGGCTACAATCTCGGCTTCATGTATCTGCCGGCCTCGCGCGCTTTCGTCATCGTCGCCTCGGTTGTGGTTTGCCTGGCGACATGGCTCGTCATCGAGAAGACCCGCATCGGCTCGTGGCTGCGCGCCGCAACCGAAAAACCGCACCTTACTGAAGCATTCGGCATCAACGTGCCGCTGCTTATCACGCTGACCTATGGCTTCGGCGTGGCTCTGGCCGGTTTCGCGGGCGTGCTGGCCGCACCGATATTCTCCGTCAACCCGATGATGGGCAGCGATCTCATCATCGTCGTCTTCGCCGTGGTGGTAATCGGCGGCATGGGCTCGATCTCGGGCGCGATCTTGACAGGCTTCATGCTCGGATTTGTCGAGGGCCTGACCAAGGTGTTCTGGCCACAGGCATCCTCCACCGTGATTTTCGTCATCATGGCCATCATCCTGCTGGTTCGGCCGGCGGGTCTTTTTGGAAAGCAGGAATGACATGTCGGCTACGCATTCTTCAGCGACGCGCCCCCTGCGCACTGCCGCGCCGCTCGGCATGTCGCGCACCCATCGGCTTCTCATGCTGCTGTTGATAGCGCTGGTCGTCATCGCTCCCTTCACCCTGTATCCGCTCTTCGTGGTAAAGGTGCTGTGTTTCGCCCTTTTTGCGCTGTCCTTGAACCTCATGCTGGGCAATCTCGGGTTGTTGTCTTTCGGCCATGCCGCCTATTTCGGTCTTTCATCCTATGCCGCCGCCCATGCCGCGAAGGTCTGGGGCTTCACACCCGAAACCGCCATCGCCTTCGGCGTCCTGGTGGCGCTGGGGCTGGGAGCGATCATCGGTGCGCTCTCGGTGCGCCGGCGGGGCATCTATTTCGCAATGGTCACGCTGGCCTTTGCGCAGATGGTCTATTTCTTCAGTTTGCAGGCCCCGTTCACCGGCGGTGAGGACGGTATCCAGCAGGTTCCGCGCGGCAATCTGTTCGGCGTGTTCTCGCTGCGCGACGACATGGCTTTGTATGCGTTCGTGGCGGTGGTTTTCATTCTGGGCGTGCTGGCGCTCTACCGGATCACCTATTCGCCGTTCGGACAGGCGCTACGCGCCATCCGTGACAACGAAGCCCGCGCGGTGTCGCTTGGCTATCGGGTAAACGGCTACAAATGGCTGGCTTTTGTTCTGGGCGCGGGCTTTGCAGGACTGGCTGGCGGCATGAAGGCCATAGCATTCCAGCTCGCAAGCCTTACGGATGTCTATTGGGGCATGTCCGGCGAGGTCGTTCTCATGGCGCTGATCGGCGGCATGGGCACCTTTTTCGGCCCCATCGCAGGCGCAGGGCTGGTTGTGTGGATGCAGAACGAGCTGGCCGGCTTTGGAGCGTGGGTGACCATCGTGCAGGGTCTCGTCTTCATGCTCTGCATTCTGGTTTTCAGGAAGGGCATCCTCGGCGCTCTGGGGCAGCTTATCGGACGCAGGCTCTGAACGGCTTCCGGCCCGGCCGCAGCGCTGCCGGATCGCCGGTCCGTCATTGGTCTTCCGATGCGCTCGTCAGCACCTCTCGCGCGCCCGGCGTGACCGTTCCTTCGTTCAGTGCGTTGACGTCGGCCAGCGTGAGTTTGCCGTTGGCGACGCCATTGGTCATGCGGGTGCACCATGCCGCGGCCGCCTTTTCCACCGGCACGCCCATGAATCGGGCGGCCCCTTCGGGATTCTCGCCAATGCCTTGCCCGATACAGGTTGCGATGGCTGATCGCCGCTCCGCGTCATTGGCCTTGAGGGCCGCCGCCATCTGTTGAAATTCCTGCTCGTCCCCCGCTATTTGCGCCCATGCCGGACCGGCCGGCATGGGACCGAGAAGAATGAGCGCCGCGATCGTCAATTTCGTTTTCATGTCGTTGTCCCTCCGCAAAAAATCATTCGCTTCAGGCCGCCGTCGAAACCGCAGGAGGCCCGATGACAGGTCATGCAAGGCAAAAGCGCCCGGGCGCGCCTTCGTCCCGTTCCGCCATGAATTCATTCCCGCAGGCGTCGCGGGCGGACGCATGTCGTTGCCCCGAAACCGGTTCCCGCTTTCGGGCGACATGCTTTAGTCATGGACGGCGAACTCGCTGTTCTCGCACAAATTCTGCGTGCCGGCGGGCTCGCCCATGCTGCAGCATTCCTCATCGTCTTCCTCGGCGAAGATCACCGACAGGTCGAAGATGCAGATGTCGCGGCCGCCGGGAATGGTGAAGGTCCGGCTTTCCTGCGGCGCCAGCGGCTCGTCGCCGAACGCATCGCTCTCGAACGAATTCACGCCGGCTTGCGACCAGGCGAAACCCTGCAAGGGCCGCTTCGCCTTGTTCGTCACCGTCACGTCGAGGTCGCGGGCCGGCCCGGGCGCGTCGCAGGTCGCGAGCATGGCCGCCACCGGCCCGGCCGCGCCGGCAAGCGCGTAGCGCTGCGTGCGTCCGTCCACGACGATCTCAAGCGTATCCTTCGCTGTCAGGATGGCCCGCAACCTATCGTCGAGCGGCAGCTGGCCCTTGACGCCAGCACTGCCTGAATCTTCATTGGCGATGGCCTTTTCCGAAAATTCGACCTGCTTCCCACCCGCCGACAGGCGCACATGCATCATCGCTCCTTCCCCGGCGCTGCCGTCCTCGTCCTGCACGCCGACGCTCACGACGGGCTTGCCGGCGGTGCAGGCGAAAGTGAGCATCACATAGTCGCTGTCCGGCACGCCGTAGACGAGCGCCGTCGAACGGTCATCCGAGGCCCCGAACCAGCGCGGTTGCTCCTCCTGCGCCGTGGCGGGCAGGATCGCGGCCGGCATGAGCGCGACCAGGAGCGTCGCGAATATGGTCCGGAACCTGTTGTTTCCGAAACGGGCGGCTGGTTCTGTCAGGCTCATATCCGCTCCTATGTTGTCAGCCGCCGACCGGGCGGGAGAAGGCGATGACCCGCCGGAAACTCCAGCCGGGCTGGCGGATGATCCATCCTGATCTCTTCCCCCCACGCGCCCGATCGTTGCCCATGATGCCACCTCGGCGGCCGGCTGTCATGGACAGGAAGGAACCGGATGCGGACGGAACGGAACCGATTTGACCTCCGGATTATGCTGTTGCATCGTCATGGCGGGAGGACGCGCGAATGGCGGATTTGAACAGGCCGGGTCCGGAACCGTCTTCCTCGTTGTTGTTGTCGACGAGCGCGCTCCCGGCCCGGGACCGTCTTCCGGTCTGGCGCGAGGTGTTCGGGCAGATGATGGTGCGGCTCGACATCGAGCCTGCGAAAGATACGTCTTTTCACGCCGAAGGCGCGCTGCGCATGTTGCCGGGCGCCGCCCTCGCCTCGGTGAGCGCCACCCCCTTCCGGGTATCGCGCACGCAAAAACTCATTGCCGGAGACGAGGCGGACATGATCTTTCTCGTCACCGCCGACGCGCCTCTCCATGTCGCCCAGAATGGCCGCGAACACACGCTCGACGCCGGTGACGCCATTTTCGTGAGGAGCGGCGCGCGCAGCGTCATCCAGTCCCGCGACAGGGCGAAATTGACAAACATATCGGTCCCGATCGACGACCTGCCGTTGCTTGCGAATTGCCGGGACCCTGCGATGATCGCGGTGAGCCGGCAAAGCGATGTGCTCGGCCTGCTCCTTGGCTATGTACGCCTGCTGCACGCCCGGCAAAAGCCGCACGCCGACGAGCCCGGCCAGCTCGCCGCCGGCCACATTCGCGACCTGATGGCGGCGATGATCGGTTCCGGGCCGAATGACGATCCGGCCCATGAGCGCGGCGGCGTGCGCGCCGCGCGGCTGCGGGCCATCAAGGCCGATATCGGCCGGCATGTTTGCGAACCGGCGCTTTCGATCGGCGCGATTGCCATGCGCCACGGCATTTCGCCGCGCTATATCCGCAAATTGTTTCAGGAGGAGCAGACGACATTTTCCGATTTCGTCCTGTTCCTGCGGCTGGAGCGGTCGCGGCAATTGCTGCGCTCCGGGCATGCAGCCATCGCCTCGGTCGCACATGCCTGCGGCTTCAACGATCTGTCCTACTTCAACCGCACATTCCGCCGCAGATACGGCATCACGCCGTCCGATCTGCGTGACGGCACGCCCGGTTTATCGGGGTAGCGCGGGGTTCCGCCGCCTGTAAGAGGCACGCCGTGAACTCACCACTTTCAGCTTGGATCGCTTCAAACCATCCTGTGAATGGAACCATGTGCGCGAAGGCGGCCGGGTGGGCGAGCTCAGGACTTGATCTTCCCGATGAGCGTGACCCCCGGCAGTCCGTCGAAATGTGCGTCGCAGGTGACGAGATCGGCATTGCGCAAGCGGGCGGTGGAAAACACGATGGCGTCCGCCGTCGCCAGCTTGTGCGTGCGGCATGCATCGGCCGCCGCCAGTGCGATTTCGGTGTCGAGCGTCACGATATGGCAGAGCTGCGTGAAGGCGATCACCTGATCGGCCTTGTCCTCGCCAACTTCGCGCACGAGCCATTTTGCAAGTTCGAGCTGCACCATGGTCGGCACCAGCCAGCCGGATTGCTCGGGCAGATGCCGGGCGACCAGCTCTCCGGTCGGCGAACCGATCAACCACTCGATCCAGGCGGAGGTGTCGACAAGGCGCATCAGACGCGGTCCGTCCGGTCCCGGTAATCACCGGGCGATGCGCCCTTCGCGATGCCGGCCAGCGCCTCCCGCCTGGGTACCGGCACCAGAAGGACACCGGTTCCCTTGGGAATGAATGCAAAGGTAAGGCCGGCCTCCCAGTGCTGGGCTGCCCGGATCGCCTTGGGGATCGAAATCTGGAACTTCGACGACAAGGTCGCGGTTTCGTTCATCGTCATACTCCACTTTGATCGATCGCCATAACGTAAGACAAACTCGCCCCTTCTTCAAGGATTTGCGTTCATCGCCAGCAGCCAGCCCGAGGCGCATATTCAACGCGGTTCAAGACCGCATGCCGAGACCGTGGAAACGCGAACAGGCGTCCGGCCGCTTGTCCGGCCGCGATGATGCGACGAGGACGTTTTCCGCCGTCGGTCGGTCGGTGCCCGGATTTCAGAGCCTTCAACCGGTCTTCGATTTCCGCGCGCGTCGCTTCCGCTGATGCGCAGCCGTCTATATCGCCCGGCATGGGAAGCGAAATGCTTCTGCGGCGGCGACTGCACCCTTTGGCGAGAACGGCTTATTCACCGAGGACGCGCCGGCGCTCCTCGAATTCGTCCTTGTCGATCTCGCCGCGTGCAAAGCGTTCCTTGAGAATGTCAAGGGGCGTGCGGCCCGGCAGGGTGTGATGCGGCGGCGCTGGCGTCCACGGCCCTCCGAGCCCGCGCGCGAAAAGGATAACGGCTGCAATCAACACCGCCAGCAGGAGGATCATGAACAAAGGACCAAAAAACATGGCGTGCCAGTCTCCGTCCCATATCATCATGTGCGGGCTCCAAACGTTTCGGCCGGTGTCAGACGGCGTCTGCGCCCACGCGGCAGCCGGCAAAACGATCAGCGCAAACGCTGTTGCTCCGACCGGCTTCATTGAACATTTCCGCATGGGCTCGCACCGTCACCGCCAGCCGACTTGTTTACCGCGTCGATCGTCGCGGCGCTTTGCGCTTGATCAAATGCCGCCGCCCCGCTCCAGTGAGCGCGGCCGGGCGGTACACGCGGTTGCGTCGCAAGCCGCCCCGCAAGGGATATCCGGCAAGGGGCACGCGGTAAGGGGCACGCGGCGAGAGGCGCGTGGATGAAACCGTTATGTCCGGGTGCGCGGTCGCCGGATGTATCCCTGCCGCGCCATCGGCGGAGCCGGTATCCCGGCAAACGCATCGAACAGGATCATCGACATATCGAGCGCCGGTTCCGAGCCCTGCCCGGCTTCGCGATGGTTCACATGATGCGCAAACGGCAGGCGAGGCACGCCTCCCATCCAGCCCCGTCACCCGCCGGGCAATCTCGCTGCATAACGGCGTCGGGCATCGGGTCGACCCGTCCCGAAGATGAGTTCGCGACAGAGCCGCGAGCCTTTCCCGAATATCGAAATCAGCCGGTTGCGGATGCCTGCGATTTCTCCATTTGGTCGAGCGCAAGCGCGGAATGAGCGTAAGCGCCGCCGGCCCGCATTTCCGCCGCCACCCAGATCGCTTCCATCAGTTCCTGCTGCGTCGCCCCGTGGCGAAGGGCTGCCCTGGTATGGCCCCTGATGCAATATGGGCATTGCGTGACATGCGCCACCGCGACGGCGATGAGCTGCTTTACCTTGACCGGCAAAGCGCCATCGGCGAATACCTTCTGGCTGAACGCCTGGAAGGCCGCTTCCGTTTCAGGTGCAAGCTCGCGGCGCTTCCTGGCAAGCTCTCCGGTGGAGGCCGGATATAGTCCTTCGGACATTGCTTTTCCCCTTTCCGGGTCTGGATGACAAATGGCTCCGAACCCGACGCCATGGTCAGGCGGCCATGCTCCTGGAATGATCGGCGATCGGGCAGGTTCCTTGCGTTGCAAAAAAGCCGCATATGCTCTGCTTTGCGGATAATGACCGTCGGGGATAGACTTGCCCTCGCGTCGAAGGAGATCACCATGAGGCTCGGTGACGGCGTGAAAGCGGCCATTCACGGCGCGGTAGCGCTTGCCGGGCTGGAGGATGGCCACTCTTCCCGGCTTTCAGTTCTGCACCGGCCGGAGAGTTCGGCCTGTCGCCGGGCTGTCTGCTCACGCATCTCAAGGCGCTGACGGCCGCCGGCCTCGGCTGGCAAAGCCGGCGGAACGGATTTCGCCGCTCGACATTGTATTGGTGGCCTTGCGCTGTTGCGAGACCGGTCGCCGCGCTTCGTCAAGGCTGTGCGGCTTCGGCCCGTGCCAAAGTCTGGCGCCCGCGCGGCAGCCATGAAAGGAAACCGCAATGAAGCCGAGACTCGACTATTACTCCAGGGTGCCCGAACTCATGAAGGCGCAACTGGCGCTGAACGAGGCGGTTGAAGAAAGCGGGCTTGAGCGCGCCCTGCTGCATCTGGTCAAGCTGCGCGCCTCGCAGATCAATGGCTGTTCCTATTGCGTCGACATGCACGCGCATGAGGCGCGCGCCGATGGCGAGAGCGAGCAGCGCCTCTATCTCGTCGCCGCCTGGAAGGAATCGCCGCTGTTTACCGAGCGCGAGCGCGCCGCCCTTGCCTGGACCGAAGCGGTGACCCGGATTTCCTGGGGCGGCGTTCCGGACGCGCTTTATGCCAAGGCGCGCGAGCGGTTTTCGGAGGAGGAGCTGGTGAAGCTGACCATGGCCGTTTCCGTCATCAACACCTGGAACCGGCTGAGCGTGGCTTTCCACACGATCCACCCGGTGCGCAAGGCCGAAGCGCCGTGAACGGCGCATCACGGCAGACTTCCTTCTTCAACCCTTCAGGGGGACGTAATCATCATGAAGCTTTACTATATGCCCGGCGCCTGTTCGCTTGCCACCCACATCGTGCTTGAATGGATCGGCGTCCCTTACGAGACGAAAAAGCTCGGCCATGACGAATTGAAGGCGGACGCTTTTCTGCGCATCAATCCGCAAGGCATGGTTCCGGCGCTCGAACTGGACGACGGCACCATACTGACGCAAAATCAGGCGACGCTCGGTTATCTCGCCGACACGCATCCTGCGGCCAGGCTCGACGGGGACGGCACTCCCAGGGGGCGCGCCGAGGTCCGTCACTGGCTGGGCCTGATCAATTCGGACCTGCACCCCGCTTTCAAGCCGTTGTTCGGCGCGACCGCCTATCTCGGCGACGAGGCGGCCATCGACAAGACGAAGCAGAACGCCCGCAAGATGGTAAGGCGCCTGTTCGAGCTGGTGGGCCAGCCGCTTCGGCAGCGCGACTTCATCGCCGGAACCCGTTCCATTGCCGATGCTTATCTGTTCGTTCTGGCGAGCTGGACGAAAAAGGTCGGGATCGACGTTTCCGACCTGGCCGGGCTCACGCGTTTCCAGCAACGGATGCAGGCCGATCCCGCCGTGCAGAAGGCGATGAAAGCGGAGGGTCTGGCCTGACCCGCATGGCGCTGCCGACGACAGCGGGCGCCACGATTCAAACCCAGTCCGAGGAGGGCAAGGCAATGGCTGAAAATCAGGAAACTCCGGACCGGCCGGATCTCGCAAGGGGGATTGCCGAAGCCGAACTTGCCGATGGCGGCATGCTTGTCGGCCATGTCGGGGGCGCGTCCGTGCTGCTGGTGCGCCGTGGCGAGGACATCTTCGCCATCGGCGCCGAATGCACGCACTATAACGGGCCTCTGGCCGCGGGGCTGGTGGTGGGAGAAACCATCCGCTGTCCACGGCATCATGCGCGTTTCGACCTGCGCACCGGCGAGGCGGTGGCAGCGCCGGCCCTGGCTCCGGTCGGCTGCTGGACGGTGGAGCGGCGGGATGGCAGGATCGTCGTCGGCAAGAAGAAGCCTGCCCTGAAGCACGAATTGCCCGGCGGCCCCGCGCCGCAGCGCATCGTCATCGTCGGCGGCGGCGCGGCGGGCTTTGCCGCTGCCCAGAGATTGCGCAATCTGGGCTATGCGGGCAGCCTCGTCATGCTGAGCGACGACGCCGACCTGCCCGTCGACCGGCCCAATCTTTCCAAGGATTTTCTGGCCGGCACGGCACCGCAGGACTGGATGCCGCTGCGCGGCGCCGCCTTCTATGAAAAGCAGGATATCGACCTGCGCCTCGCCACGAAAGCGGCCGCCATCGATGTCGCGGCCCGCGAAGTCCGGCTCGCCGACGGCACGGCGCTTGCCTATGACCGGCTGTTGCTGGCGACCGGGGCCGAGCCGGTGCGTTTGCCGCTGCCCGGCGCCGATCTGCCGCATGTCCACACGCTGCGCAGCTTCGCCGATTGCCGCGCCATTATCGCGCAAGCCGAAACCGCCCGGA
This sequence comes from Alphaproteobacteria bacterium, assembly GCA_036678505.1. Classification (GTDB taxonomy): domain Bacteria; phylum Pseudomonadota; class Alphaproteobacteria; order Rhizobiales; family Rhizobiaceae; genus Mesorhizobium. The sequence goes on along the minus strand of JAZIHP010000047.1, from coordinate 1,665 downwards.
GCGCCGTCGTGATGGGAGCCTCCTTCATCGGGCTGGAAGTAGCGGCGGCGTTGCGCCGGCGCGGGCTCGAAGTCCATGTGGTGGCGCCCGACAAGCGGCCGATGGAGCGGGTTCTTGGCCCCCGGATCGGCGATTTCATCCGTACTTTGCATGAGCGGCACGGTGTCGTCTTCCACCTCGAAGAGACGGCAAGCGCCATTACTGCCGGCGAAGTCCGGCTTGCCGGCGGCGGCACGCTGGCCGCCGATCTCGTCGTTGCGGGTGTCGGGGTGCGGCCGCGCACGCAACTGGCGGAGGCGGCCGGCCTCAAGATCGACCGCGGCGTGGCGGTCGACGCCTATCTGGAAACGAGCGCGCCCGGCATCTTCGCCGCCGGCGACATCGCCCGCTGGCCGGATTCGCGCAGCGGCGCGGCGATCCGGGTCGAACATTGGGTCGTGGCCGAGCGTCAGGGCCAGACGGCCGCCGAAAACATGCTGGGCGGGCGCCGCAAATATACCGACGCGCCGTTCTTCTGGAGCCGGCACTACGATCTGGGCTTCAACTATGTCGGCCATGCCGAGGCGTGGGATGCGATCGACATCGATGGCGATCTCGCCGCCGGGGACTGTACCTTGCGCTACAGGCGCAAAGGGCGGACGCTGGCCGTGGTCACCATGGGACGCGACATTGAAAGCCTTGCCGCCGAGGCGGCGATGGAGGCCGAGGTCACGGCGGCGTAACGGGCATCCGGCCGGAAAGGCGGCCGGGTCGAAACAGAAAACGGGAGCGCCGCATGCCGTATCGGGCGCGCGGCGCTCGTGCAGGGGGGACTGTCATGGACCTCGCGTTCTCGTCGCCTTGCATCTGTTTGCCACGATCTTCCTCGCCGCACCGTGTTCTTCGAGGTCATCCGCAAACCGGACGGGCGCAAGACGATGCAAACAGTGGAAAGCGCTATTGGAGCGTTTCAGTCCCGGCATTTGATGGATTGAATTTATGATGCATCGATCCGGCTCTGAAGTCCACTGTTTGCAGATGAACTCGCAGGGTGTGAGGCCCTTCAGCGTCTTCAGTCTTCGTCCGAAATTGCATGCTTCGACGAAGTCCTGAAGGTGGCGTCTCAACTGGTCGTGATCGTCGTCATGGAAGCGCTTGACGGTGGCCTCCTTGATGGTGCGGTTCATGCACTCGACCTGTCCGTTGGTCCAGGGATGCTTGATCCTGGTCAGCCTGTGCCCGATGCCGTTCCCCTCGCAGACCCGATCGAAGATATGGTGGAAAGCGCAGGTGTCACAGGCCCGGTTTGTGAACTGGATGCCGTTGTCGGTCAGTACGGTGTGGATGGTGTAGGCCACCGCCGCAATGAGATCGCGCAGGAATTGCGCCGCGATCGTCTTGCCGGCCTTGAGATGGAGTTGGGTGAAGGCGAACTTCGATGTCCGGTCGATGGCCACGAACAGATAGAGCTTGCCCTCAGCCGTCTGCACCCCGGCGATGTCGATGTGGAAATAGCCCATCGGATAGCTTTTGAACTTCTTCTTCGGCTCCTTGTCGCCCTCGACATCGGGCAGTCGGGAGATGCCGTGGCGCTCCAGGCAGCGATGCAACGATGATCGCGACAGATGCGGGATCGTCGCCTGAAGGGCATGGAGGCAGTCATCGAGCGGCAGCAGCGTATGCTTG
>JAZIHP010000046.1:0-28971 GCA_036678505.1 Alphaproteobacteria bacterium | reverse complement strand
GTTCGGCCTGCGGCTCCGGTTTGGGCTGCGGTTCGGGCTGCGGCGCAGGCTCGGGCGCGGGTTCAGGGGCAGGTCGCGGCGCTGGTTCAGGGGCCGGTTCCGGTTCAGGCGGTGGCGGCGGCGGTGGCGCGGCTTCGGGTTCGGGCGCGGGGCGCTCTTCGGCCGGCTGCTGCTGGCGGGGCTGGGCGCAGTTTTCCGCCGGTTCACCTTCCGGGCATTCGGCCTGGGCCAGCATCAGCGGCCTGCCCGCCGCAGCCGACGGAATGCCGGACTTGCCGCCAAACGGAAGCGCTGCCAGAGGCCCGGTGGCCATAAGCAGGCCAAGCGCGGTGCCCGCGAGAATTCCAGGATGGAGTTTCATGCAGTTGCTCTCCTTCACGGTCCCTATCTTGCAGAGTTCCTATCGTGCCGAAACTTGCCGTCCCGCAATTGGTTCCGGCGGATGATGGTTATGCAGCATGCAAGGCGATTGCCAGACGAAATCATGGCCGCACGATGTCCGTTTCACGGCCGGGCCGCACGATGTCCGTTTTACGCCCGGCTTGACGTTCGTCGCCGTACAGGCCACATCCGGGCCCATGGAAAAGCCTTTCTGGAAAACCAAGACGCTTGAGGAAATGAGCGCGGCGGAGTGGGAATCGCTGTGCGACGGCTGCGGCAAGTGCTGCATGTCGAAGCTGGAGGACGAGGACACCGGCGATATCTACTGGACCAGCGTGGCCTGCCGCATGTTCGATCCGGCAAGCTGCCGTTGCTCGGATTATGAGAACCGGCTCTCGCGGGTGCCGGATTGCGTGGGCCTCACGCCGCAGAATGTGCGCACCATTCCGTGGCTGCCCGGCACATGCGCCTATCGGCTGATTGCGGAAGGGCGCGATCTCTACTGGTGGCACCGCCTGCTTTCCGGCAGCCCGGAGACGGTGCATGAAGCGGGCGTCTCCATGCGCGGGCGCGTTTGCGCCAGCGAAGGCGACCTTCAGGAACCGGAAGACTATTTCGAATATGTGCTCGACGAGGAGCCCTGAGGCCGGGGAAGCGCGGGATCAGGACGCGATCATCGACCACAGGAAACGCAGCGCAATGGCCAGCAAAAACAGGCCGAAAGCGATTTCGAGCTTTCGCTTGGGCAGGGAATGGGCAAGGCGCGCGCCCAATGGCGCGGTCAGCATGCTGACGGGAAACAGAAGCACCAGGCCAAGCAGCGACACATAGCCCAGCGCATAAGGCCATTGCAGCAGCACAATATCGGGCCACGCCGCCGCCTTGCCCCATCCGGCGAAGATGTAGGAAATGGCGCCGGGCACGGCGATAAGCGGTCCGAGGCCGGACGAGGTGGCCACCGCCTGATGGATCGGGCGGCCATAGAAGGTCATGAACAGGCTGGAGAGCTGGCCGCCACCGATGCCCATCAGCGACGAGAGCACGCCGATCAGCCAGCCATAGACGCGCATGACGACATTTCCGGGAATGTCCTTGCCGAGCCTCCAGCTCTCGCGCGCGCCAAGCAGCTTGACGGCCGAGATGCCGGCCACCACCACGAACACCGTCTTGAACAGGGTTTCGGGCGCATAACGGGCAATGAAGCCGCCCATGACGACGCCGGCGACCACCGGAACCGCCCACAGTTTCAGGATCGACATGTCGACCGCACCCTGCTTCCGATGGGCGCGGAAGGACCGTATCGAGGTCGGCGCGATGACGGCCAGCGACGTGCCGATGCACAGCGGCATGCGCATCTCGTCGGGAACGCCGAGCGCGTGGAAAAATTCATAGAGCACCGGAACGATGACGGCGCCGCCGCCGACGCCGAACACGCCGGCCAGAAGGCCGGTGAGCGCGCCGGCGGCGCCGAGGGCGACGGCGATGACGAGGAGTTCGTAGCCGGAAATGCCGAACATGATGTCCCGGTCCTGGAGGTTGCGCCTGGAAGATGGCGGGTGACGGGCTCATAACCCTTTTGCATTCGGCGCGCCACCTTGTCGTCGCGGCCTGAACGATGCGGCCTACAGGAGGCCAAGCGTGATGGCCGCGAGCACCAGATAGCGGCCGGTCTTGGCAATGGCGACCAGCAGCAGGAAGCCGGGCAGGGGTTCGCGAAGAACGCCGGCGGCAACCGTCAGGGCGTCGCCGACGACCGGCGCCCAGCTCAGCAGCAGCGACCAGCGGCCCCAGCGTCCGTACCAGCCGGTTGCACGCTCAAGCGCCCGGTCGCTGAGGGGAAGCCATCTGCCGTGGCGAAAGCGCGCGACGCCGCGCCCCAGCGCCCAGTTGACGACCGAGCCGAGCACATTGCCGGCGCTGGCGACCGCGACCAGCAGAAGGGGCGGCCATTGTCCGGCGGCGAGGGCCGCCACAAGCGCTGCTTCCGATTGGGCGGGCAGGATCGTGGCGGCCACAAGGGCGACGCCGAAAAGGCCGCCGAGAACAGCGATGTCGTGCATTTCCCATCCTGTTCGCGTTTTTGCCGGGAAGATCGTGCGGCAGAAAGCCTGAAGGTGAGCTAAAGCGCGTCGCGATCTTTCAGATCACCCTGCGCTCCAGGTTTCTGTTCTTACGCATGTCGTCGTTCCGAAACCGGTTCCCGCTTTCCGCCGGCGTGCTCCAGCCGCATTTGTGCGACGTCGGACGATTCCGTCTGCCTGCAAAATACTCTGGAGCCGCCCATGGTTTCACGGAATCGCCGAACGGCTCCAGGTCTTTGTTTCGTTCCGTTTCCGAATCGGAAAAAGTGCTTCCACTTTTCCTAGAACCCTCTAATGGCGGGCGCGCCGCGCAATAGTCAAGATCGCCCGCCTGCGGATTTCGCCCTTCAGCCCGAAGCGGGCAGCATGTGCGGCGGGGTCAGGTTTCCCTGGCGAGGAATGGTCTTTTCAAGCAGCGCACGGAGATAAGATGACGGCTTGTGCCGAGCGCATAAGCCGGTGGCAAACAACTGCCGCGGTTCCCGTTGGCGCTTTCTCAGGTTTGGCTGGCCTGGTCGCGGCTCCGGCGGGGCTCGGCACCAGGGTTCAACGGTCCCAATCCTGTCTCGGTAGAGGCCATCGACGCGTTTCCACGCCGTGCCGGGTTCCGGCCCGCGCCGTGGGAGGCCGGGCTTGTCGGGGAGGTCGATGACCTGTTTCCCGCGGCCGTGGCGGCGATACGGGAACGGGAAGGGTCAGGGACGGCCCTTGCCCCCTCTTTTGTCTCTCGCTTGCTAGCGTCGGGGGTAAAAAGCCGAGCACTCGGGGTGAATGTTTGCGGCAAATTTCTCATCTGCTGTACAACAATCGAACCCATCTCTACCGACATGTGTCCCGGGGCGGCAAGCGCCGGGCAGCAGCTTCTTCCATCGGACGCCGCTTGAGTTGGGACCGCCAAGGGACAATCGCGAATAATCGCAATTGAAGGTGCGGTGCATGTAGTCGAACGTCTCGCCTATGCGCTCGTCGGTCAGGCGGGAAGCGCTGCGGTAGGCTGCGGCGGCGACGGCCGAGCGGCCCGCGCTCCGTTGAAAAACGGAAACGCGGACGTTGAAAATCGCCGAGTCCGGAGGGAGCGACGACGCCATTTCAGGAGAACCAGATAGCCCGGCTACGGCGAAGCCAGTAGAGCGAAATCAGGCGAAGAATCTCCTCGCGCTCGTCGTCGGATTCGTCGCGGTCGTCGGCGTGACAGGCGGCGAGATAGGCCGCGCTGGCGCGCTCGTAGCGAGCGAGATTCGAGGCTCCGCCGAAGGGGTTTTCGCCGTCCTCCGGGCGCGTGGTCGCAAACGGGTCTTCGACCAGCGCCACGGCCAAGAGGGTCAATTTTTCCTCCGGCGACGGCGGGGCGAACACGTCGGCGAAATCGTCGCCGAAAGGATCGTCGTGGTCGTGAATGTCAAAGTCGAGGTCGCTCCCTTCGGGCAGCGGCGCGGCGGTTTTCTTGCGGGTCACAGCATGTCCTCCTGTATTTCATAACCAGCGGATTCGAGTTCGCAGAGCAGGGCGTCGCGTTGCTCGACCGTCCCGACCATCGCTTCGGCGCTGCCATCGATCGTGAAGCCGCGAAGCCCCGCGCGGCGGCCGTAGTGGCGTAGCTGCGCGGCGGCGAGGCCGTCCGCCTGGACGGCGAGGAGCGGCGAGCCGTGAAGGCGCTGCCAGCGGAGTCGGATTGAGAAAATCGGGGCGGTGGTATTCATGAATCCTCTCCTGCGTGGACGCGCGAATCCATCCAGCGGAAGCGCGTCAGACGACGGGTGAAGGAAGCGACGACGGGAGCGACCAGGAGCGCGACGGTCCCGCCGAAAATGACGGCGAGGACGGCGAACATAGCGCCGAGTAGCGAAACGATTCCTCCGTCCATTTTCCCGTTCCTCCGTGTCGGACCTCCCTGCCCGGAGGGCGCGATGCGTTGGAACAACGCTTAATCGCGCCCTTAGCAGGGGGCCGCTTCGCGCGGCTTCCTCCTCCGATGTTTGGGCGACGACTTGAGATCTTCAAGAGGACGGCAAAACATTGAATCGACGCCGATTTTTCGGGGTCGGGGTTTCGCTGGCAGGGCTTAGAGACTTCCACATTTTTGGCCTGCGGATTCAGGCCGGGCGGTTTCGGAAATCCGCCGGCGGATTCGCAAAATGGAGATTTTGGAATGCTGGACTTCACAAAGATTCGGGAGCGGGAGCGCGGGCTTCTTCAGCGGAAAGCGAAGTTGGAAGCGGATTTGAATCGGCTTCGCGCTCGCGAAAAGGAAGCCGCCCGGCGGGATGACACGCGCCGGAAAATCGTCCTCGGCGGGTGCCTCCTGGCGGCCATCGACGCGGGCGACGTGCGGGCGGATTTCGTCGCCGGACTGGTACGGCAGCACGTCGCCGAAAGGGACAAAAAACTTTTCACGGGGACCGCGTTCGCGGTTCCGGAAGCGATGGATTCGGCAGGGTCGGAATCAGATTCGAGGGAGTGAAAAAATGGCTTGGCCGATCGACCTTTTGGGAACGCCTTCCCAGCACGACATCGCCTATTCATGGCTGTCGGCGATCCTACCCGCGAACATGGATTCGCCGTACGGCGTGGCGGTGGGAACGTTTGCGTCGGCCGCCACTTTTCTCGCCTCTTTGCTTCTCGGATTCCATGTCGTCATCGGCATCGTTTCCAGCGCGTACTCCGGCAAGGTGCTCGGCGACAAATTCCATCAGATCTGGGCGCCGTTGCGGGTGGTGCTGGGGTTCGGACTCCTGATTCCGATTGCCGGGGGATTCTCGGCCTCGCACCATCTGCTTCGCGACCTGGTGGCGGTGCCAGGCATCAACTTGGGCAACGCGACATGGAACGCTTTTGTCGAGCAAGTCGCCGGAGACGAGAAGCCGATTATCGCCCGTCCGGCGGGCGGCTCGAAGCTCGTCCTCGATGTCCTGGAACATGAAATCTGCGCGGCGGTGACGAATGCGGCGGGTGATATTTGGGGCTTCCGCGCACCGGTTCCGCCCGTCAACGGGGCGGAGGTCGGGGCGGGCTGGTTTTTCGGCTCCAACGACCGCGTCGAATGGAATTACGGGCAGGACTGCGGACGGCTGTCGGTCGGCCTCATGTCCGATCATCCGGAGTTTTCGGCGACACGTCGGGCGGCGGTCGGGGCGATCGTCACCGCCGTCCGGACGCATGCGGCGACTTATGCGGAGCTTTTCCGGCGACAAGATACGACGCTCTCTGCCGATCAGGCTATGAACGGAATCGATCAGGGGAGGCTCCCCCTCGGCCTCGTCCAGAAAATCAGAGACGCGGGGACGGCGTACGACTCGGCGATAGCTGCGGCGGCGAAGAAAGACGTGGCGGAAGTCGCGACAGAAGCGCGCGGGAAACTGGTCGCGGCAGCGAGACAGGACGGGTGGATAAATTCGGGCACGTACTGGCATGGGCTCGCCCAGATCTCGGAACTGACGAATGCCTTGACAGGCGAACAGCCGGAGGTCGTCGCCGTCCGGTACGGCGAAGGAAACACGGGATTCGAGCAAAACGTTCGGGCGGCCATCGCCACGCTCCGTTACCAGATCGCAGGCGAGGAGGCTCGAGTCGGCCTGACCGCGAACGACCTCGCGGCGGCCGGGGACGAAAGCGCCGGGTTCATTTCGCGGGCGCTCGCGCCGTTCACGCGCGGAATCGGGGAATGGCTCGCGTCACGCGACGAAAACGCCGATCCGGTCGCCCGGATGATTTCGGACGGGCATAGCATGATGAACGTCTCGGCGGGAGTCGTCGTCGGCACGGGCGTCGCCGTAGGCCTCGCCAACACCGCGCCCGGCAAGCTGGTCGGGGCGGACGGGGTTGCGTCCTGGTTCGCGTCGTTCGTCTGGATGCCCGCTGTCGTCCTATGGCTGCTCGGCGCGATGCGGGCTTACGTGCTGCCGCTGCTCCCCTTTGTTTTTGTCTTCATCGGTGCGGTAAAATGGGGCGGGGCGATCCTGGAGGCCTCCATTGCCCTCATCTGCTGGTGCTTCGTCTGGGTCCGGATGGACGGCGACGAATTGATCGCCCAGCAGCAGCGCACGGGCGGGATGTTGCTGTTCAACATCGCCTTGAGGCCCGTCCTCGTCGTTCTCGGCCTGTGCGCCTCCTACCTCCTGCTCGCGATCGCGTACGGGACTCTCGACAGGCTGCTTCCCACGGCTTTTTACGGCCAGACGGGAGGAGCGACGACGGGGCTAGGCGCTCTGCTCGTCATTCTGACCATCAAGACGTTCCTGCAATGGTTTCTTGCCGTCCACCTCACCGGAATGTGCTCCGATTTGCCCGACCGGGTGGGCGAGTGGTTCGGCGTTCCCGGTGCCGGAAAGATGGGCGACCGTGGCGGCGTCGAGGCGGCGGCCATGGGCGCGGCGGCCGTCATGGGGCAAGCTCGCGGCATGGGCAACCTCGGAAAGATTCCGATGCCGAAAAAGTCCTCGAAGGACGGAGGCGGAGGCAAAGCCTTCGATGTCGGCGGAGTCACGTCGCGGAAGTCGTAGACATGGAAAAGGCCCCTTCGAAGGGGCCTTTTCTTGTTCCGGAAGCCGGAAATTTTAAGGTCGGCGACTACAGCCCGAGGGCGTAGCGGATGCCGAGATATGCGAGAGCGCCAGCGAAAAAGAGCGTGTTCGCAAGAGCGCACAGGAAGATGAGAGCTGGAAAACCACGCATTTTTGCCTCCTTCGACTGGCGTTAAAATCTGCCTTCCTTCTGCCTGTCCGGTCGTCGATCGCAAGGGGCTGGCGCGGGTGCAGGCCATAGGCCGAACCACGGGCCCCTTGTGATCCGGAGACGATCCGGATGGGCATCTTAAGCAGAATTTTACGCGGTCGGCGGGCAAGAGCCCAGGTTTTTCCTGGCATCGTTCTGCGGACTGCGGGCTGCGGATTCGGCCTTTCGGTGTCGGCGATCTCGCCGGCGGTTTGCGCCATGCGGGGGACGGGCTCAAGATTCTGGTCTGGATTCAAAGCAAGGGGGCAATCATGAAATCCATCATTTCGAGACTTTCCGCGCCGCTTCTGGTCGGTAGCATTTTAGCGCTGGGCGCGCTGGCGTTTCCGGGCATCGGGCACTCCGCGGCGGCGGACGGGCCGACGTTTGTTTTCAGGCTCAAGAGCGGGCTGGCCGCGCCTACGGAGGCCGCCGACAACGGCGGCGAGACGGGCGGTACGGGCGGGATAGGTGGCCCTTCGGAGGCTCCAGCATGGCCGGAAAATGCCGCGTCTTCGACTGACGAAGGGCTCGGCGCTGTCTACGCAATCGACGGTCTTAGTCTCGAAAAACAGGTAGATGGAATCCGCTTGTCGTGGACGCTCTACGTCAAAAACGAGAGCGGGCGCACCTTGTCCGACCTCGGCTATATCGTCAATGAGGGGGTCGGTTTTTGGACGGAACCAGGAGTTTACGACCTTGCCAATCCCGAGTTCGTCGTTGAAAAATGCCGGGGCATTTTGCGGCCTGGTCAGACCATCGCTTGCACCGGATCGAGGATAGTCGCGACATGGAACAACGCCGCTTGCGATCTCTACAGCTCCGAAGCACGTTTTACATACACGGTGCACACGACAGCAACCCTGCTCGAAGCCCGCGCGGACGGCGAGGCGGCCAGCCCCGACGTTACGCACTCGGCGAAAAGCCCCGATGCGGTTTTCACCGCTTCTTGCGGCGACATGTCGATTCTTCCAGGGACATAGCCAGCCCCCTGGCAACCCCGGAAGGGGGAGAAGGGCGGTCCAGCGGGCCGCCCTTTTTTCGTGCGATTTCAGGCTTGGAATCGGACTGGAAGGGTATAGGCTGCGGTTTTCAGAAGTGTAAGCCGCCTTCCACCACAGCCGAGCCTGCGCAAAAGAGCAGGACGGCGAGCAGCGTGAGCATGCGGCCGATGACCATGACGGCGTGGGCGATGGAGTTAGACCAGTGGCCGGGGTCGCTGTAGACGGGGCGGCGGTCGTACTCGTAGCCGGCGGCGGCGAGTGCGATGCCGAGAGCGAGGAGGAGGGTCCAGGTGGTTGTTGGGATGGGCATGGCGGGGGCTCCTACGCGGTGGTTTCGAGGTAATCGTACAGTTTGCTCTCAATGAGCAGGCTGGCAACGATGTGGTCGGCCGCGAAGTCGAGGCCCTGGCGGAGAGCGACGCCAAGGACGGTTTTGGTCACGCCCTTCTCGTTTTCCTCGCCGCTCCATTCCTGACCCGTGGCCTTCTCGACGGCGTTCCGGAACGCGATCCAGCGCCCGGAACGGAAGCGACCGATTCCGTCCTCGGCGGCGAGAGCTTCGGCGAGTACCGTGCCGGCGACCTGCATGAGGCAGGGCGACAGCCACATTACGGCAATGCTCGAATCCTCCATATCCTCCGGAGAAACGAGGGCCGGGTTGAACACGATGGCCGGGCCTTCATCCTCGGCCCGGCCTCGGATCGGCAGCGCCTCCTCGCCGTAGTCGCTTTCGACAACAGCGAGGAAAGGAAGCCAACCGCGCAGGTATTCCGGCGACGGCTGGGCGTCGGCCGCGGGGATCGGGCGGGCGATGACGGGGAAGTGGATGATGTCGGCCATGCTACTCTACTCCTGTTGTTTCGTGACTCACTTTTCGGAAGGGACCGCCCAAGCGGCTTCCTCCTCGATTTCGTCCAAGCCTTCCGGCTCGGCGGACCGGCACATCTGCATGTGCTCAGCAAGCGCGGCCTCCGCCTCGGCGAGTTCGATGTCGCGCCACGCCCGAAGCTCGGCGACTCGCTCGCGGGTGCGGCGGAGGAGTTCCCCGCGCATGATGGCAAGGACTCGCTCGGTCGGCGCCGCGCTGGAAGATGTCCAGTGAGGCAGCGCGCGGACTGTGGCGGGAGAGAGGTCCAGGAGGTCGGCAAGCTCCTGCGAAGAGAGTGCCAGCTTCGCCCGGAGGTCGGCGTACTCGCGTCGGCGGCGGTCGCGGTCGGCCGCGGCAGCTTCCGGAGATCCGAGACGGCAGGGTCGGCCGGGACGGCCGGGCGGGCGGCGGGTTTTTCCGGCTGTGCCGGTTACGGACATGGACATGGGGATTCCTCCTGCCGCTGGATTTTCTGAAGTCGGCGACGGAGGCGGGGATTCCGCGCGGCCCTGGCGGCGGCTTCCTCTGCGGCGGATGCAGCGAGGTAGTCGATCCAGGCCATGCCCCGGCCTCGGCCTGTGGCGATGGCGTTCACCATGGCGGCGGAGGCCTCCGCAACGCCGATGGGATTCCGGGGTTTCGGGCGACGGGTCCAGAACATCAGGCGGACTCCTGGACGGGCGCGGAAGCGCGGGCGATGGGATCGGCGCGAAGGCGGGCAAAATAGTCTTCCCTCGCCTGTCCTGCGGGGGAAGCCTTGAAGGCCTTTCCAGCCGCCTCCCATGCTACATAGGCATCCTGCCATGCCTCATGGGCGGTCATGTATTCAGCACGGCGATGCCGTCCGTGTTCGGTGTTCAGGGTCCCCATTCGGAGACTAGCCAGGACCACGGCTCCGGCTTTGTCCATCGCCTCGCCCGCCTTCTTAAGCTCGGCGCAAAGCTCCCGCTCACGAAGCCACTCGGGCGAAGATTGCCAAAAAAATTTCATGTCGTTCTCCCTCGTCTTTTTTCGGGCTTTCGGCCCTCGCCGGAAGGCATCGCATCGACGCCTTCGGGGGAAGGCCGGGGCGGAGGCCCCGGTTCCGGTCATGCGTACAGAACGCGGCGGTGGTTCTCGATCCAGTATTTCGCCGTCGTCCCACGCTTCAATGCGGCATCGGCCGGATGCTTGCGAGCGAAGGCTTCGCGGATAGAAACGGCATAAGCGATCTGCTTCGGAGTGCCCGTCAGCTTCGGAAAATCCGAGTCCGCCTGACCCTTTTCGGCGATCTCCGCCGCCTTCGCCGCGTTCAACTCGGCGAGGGCTTCGCGTTCGATCCGGCGGCGCTCGGCCTCGGCGGCTTCCCGCTCGATGCGCTCGGCCTCGGCGCGCTGCCGTTCAGCCTTCTTCTCCTCGACCCGCTCAAAGCCAAGGGGCCAGATGCGGCGGCGCTCGGCCGCAAACTCGCTTTCGGAAAGCTGTTCAGGCTCGTCTCCGAAAGTCGAAAGGTAATAAGTCGAGGAGCGCGAAGACGAACAGGCGATGTCTACAAGTTTATAGAGCCTGTCTTTCTCAAGCTGCCACAAACAATATCCGCTGCGCTTCCGAACGAAAGTCATTCTCGAAATAGACGTACGACGATGCCTCATAGTCGGTGAACCCGAAAATCTTGCCCGGCCCAACGGCACCGCCGCCCGCGACGTGGCCGCGAAAGCGGAGATTGTCAAAAAGCTGGCCGCGTCCGAGTCCCAAAATTTCCTTCGACATTTCCGTCCCTCCTGCCGGTTTCCGCCAGCTCGGCGGTTTACTCTACATATACTCCAGAGCCGCCTATCCAGCGGGGCAGCGGCCTTTAGGCCGCCGCGTAGATCTCGGCGATGTGCTGGCCGATCTGCGCCTTCGTCGCGCGGCGCAGCAGGTAGGCATTGCCAAACTGGCGATAGTGGTCGCCACGATCTTCGCGGACTTCCCAGGCTGTCACGGCCCTGCCATTAACGCGGAGGTCTTCGCCTTCGCTCACCGCGAAATTCCGGCCATCGATCTCGAATCTGTAGAAACGCATGTCTTGCTCTCCTGTTTCAGTGACTTCGGAACCGTTCCCGCCACCTCTACAAATAAGATGATGCAATAGCAGGAGCGGCGCAACTGCTAATTTCAAGAGTCATGCCAAATTTGTTTATTTTTTATTGCTGAATGTTGCCGACGCAACCAGAGTTGTTGTCAACAATTCTTAAAATCAATCCTTGATGATTAGATTTTTACTTATCGCGAATCCTTGGGCGAATCCTTCAAAGAAAGGACTCGCGGGCGGGCCCTCAAGGATTCGGCAGCACCTCCGGAAGGATTCGGCCGGGGGCTGCGGGCGGCCCGCCTGCCGGCCGGGAGACAAAAATGTTGATGCAGGAATCGGCGGGCGTCTAGCGGGAGAAATCGAAGGCAGGGGTTGATGGCGGACAGCCCGACCCACGCTTTCAACAGTCTGGCCCGCCGCGGCGGGGCGGACTGCGCCCGAAGGGCGGCGAGGGTTGGCCGCCGTCACCCTTCCGAGGGGCCCCAATACTATTTTCGCGGCTTAGGAAGGCCGGGATGGGGCGAGACACGCGGCTCGCCCCGGCCCTTGGCCGGACTTAGCCGGGAAAATCGTATTGGGGTAAGGAAGGGTCTACCCCTGCCGGAATGTGCGGAGCGGCAGAAATCGTTTCGGATGCGGAACGATTTTTTTAGGGCTTGTCCCGTTCGGCCGACCGATCAACCCTTGACGTTCAGGCAGCAAAAAAACCCCGTCACAGGCCTGGCAGCCTCAGGGGGTTTTTCGGAACAGCAAGATGATAATGATTCACCTCATAGCATCTGTAAAGCGCCCCCGTCATAGAGGGTGAGCCCCCGGTCGGGATATGACCCGACCAGCGGACAGACTTCTTCGACTTCAAAGGCAAAAAATGTTGACGGGAACCCAAAGTTCAACGGGTTTTCGGGCCTCGATGCCGCGCGGCTCGGGCGCGTGGGCAACGGGCTCGCGCGGGAGCGGCTGACAAAAAAATTTCAGGAGGCCCGCCGGCGGGCGGAGGAATCCGACGCGGCGACACGGAAGGCGGCGCTGAATCCTCATCCGAAGTGGGTGGCAGCGGCGGAGGTGGCGAGGAAGGCGGCGGAAGATGCCGCGCGGGAACTGGCGGCGGAGTTCGAGACGGCGGAGGCGACCAGGCCAGCGCCCGGCGGCATGTCACCGGAGGAGGTTCGCGACGCCGATTTCGCTGACCTAGACGAGGAGGAGGCAAGCCACCGGGCGGACCCCAGGCACTTCCGTGCCGGGACGGTCCCGCCGGACGAGCGGCAGGACGAGGAGCGGCGGGCGCTGGCGGTCTTCCGCATGCTGCCGCCAGCGTTCTCGGATTTCGTGGATGCCCTCAACGTCGTACAGAAGAAACGGCGTGGGGCGGCAATCCTCGAATAGTTCGATTTCGACGTTCTGGCGACCGTCGGCCTAGCACCCTCGGAACTCGCCGAGCAGGCGGAGCGGAAGGCGCGGGCGTACGCGGTAAAATATCCTGCGGAGACGCATCCGGAACCCGTCCACCGCCGGCGGCGGATGGCGAAGACGTGGCGGCGGGAGATGCGGAAGGCGGCACGGAAGGCCCGGACGTATATCGGCTACGCGGTCAGCGCGGTCGGCGGCAAAGACTCGGAGACGCGGCCGAACTACGTCACCGATTATTCCGTCATTTGCTACCGGGCGGAGAAGCGGGAAAGCCGGGAGAATATGGAGCGGCTGGTCATCCAGAAAAAGGAGGACCCCGAGGCCCAGATTCCCATGATCGAAGCGCATAAAAAGAAGCTGGCAAGGGAGGCCGCGAAGCGCCGTTTGATCAATGACGTTTTGCTCGCCCGCGCGAAGGCCATTGGCGCAAAAGCGGTGTGGATCACGCTGACGCTTGAAGGAAAGTACCACTGCAACCCCACGAACGCCGGGCGGGAGGCCCAGAAGTGGGACCCGTCCCTTGGGCCTGACGAGGCCATGCAGCGGATGCAAGAATTGTATCACCAGGCGGTTTGTCTCCTGCGGGAGAACGGCTTGCGGCCGTGGGGCTTCTGGGATGCCCAGGCCCAGCAGGACGGGACGGTTCACCGCCACGTTCTCGTTTTCGTGCATGACCGCGACATGACGGAATCGGAGGCGCTGGCGCTCCTCGATCCGGACACGGCGGAAGCGGAGCGGGCCGCGACCCGTGCGGCGTCGGACGCGCGGGCGCTTTCCGAGGCGCGCGGGGTCGCGGACGGGTTCTGGTCGCGCTTCTCCTCGACGCCCACGGCGGCGAGGCAGGCGGAGACGAAACGGGCGGATCGGGGCTGTTCCGCCTTCGTCGTCGGCGACGAGGATTCCAGGTACGCACCGCCGAGGGACAAGCGCGGGCGGGAGGAGACTCCGGAGGCGATCGTCAAATATGCCTCTCGCTATTCCTCTCGCCTCGCAATGGGCTACGGCGACGACTACGAGGCGGAGGGCGGCATTCCCGCCGACGACGCACCAGCGACGGATCTGGAGCGTCATGCGGTGTGGGCGAGCGAGCGCGATGCCCGCCTGCATACCCTCATCGGCATGGACTCGCAGCGGTCGCCGGGGAAATTGTGGGATTCGGTCTGGAAGGCGGCGGAGCGGGGCGAGGTTCCCGACGATGCCCGCATGTGCCTCGCGGTCAGAGAGATGATGCGCGCCCAGGCGGTCATGGACAAGCTGACGGGTGGCAACCATTCCCGCCCCCGGCAGGGCGTCGAGCGTGGCCCGGAGGACCAGCGCGAGGGGCTGCGGGCAGAGCTTGCCGGGCTGAAAGCCCAGCGGGAGAAAACTGCGGAGGTTTTCGACCGAATCGAGGCGCTGGCGGAGGAGATCGACCGCCTGAACGCGGAGGTTTCCACGCATGCGTATCAAGCGTGCGTAGCGGTCGGCATGTGGGCGGATCGGGATCTCCACGCCTCTGAACGGCTATGGCTGCGGGATGCCCTCGACCTGCCTTCGGAGGAGGAGATTCCGCTTCCGCCCGTCCCGCTGCGGAAAGAGCGGGAAAACGCCTTTGGCGAGACGGTCAGGGAGACGGTGGGCATTGCCGCCCCCGTCCTCGTCGCCGCCGGCACGGCGAACGGGAGGAAGGCGGCGGCCGATGCCCTGGAGCCGGGGGAAATGATTCTGACCATCGACAATGCAGGCGGGTGGGTCGTCGTGCGGGCTTCCGACTCCCCCTTCGACCAGATTCTCATTCGGGTCGAGGAGTGGGAGATAACGGACAAGAAAACCGCTGCGGCGAGGGTCGAGGAGAAGCGCAAGCGGGATTGGGAGGCCATGCAGGCGGAGGCCGAGAGGCGCGAGGCGCGTGAGGATTTGAGGGAGGCTTGCGAGGGTTTCGAGGAAGGCCCGTCTTCCGAATCCGCATGGGAGGATTCGGGCGAGGCCTTCGACACGGCAGAATTTGAGGATTCGGAGGATGGACTTTCAGATAACCCAACCGACCCAAGGGAACGGGGCTTTGCCCCGTCCCATGGGGATACCGGGCCGCCGTCGTGACCTCCCAGGACGTCGGCAGGCAGGAAATCAGGGGTGAAACAAGGGCTTCCGGCAGGGAGAGCGGGGAAGGCTTGTCAGGTCGAAACGGACGGATTCAGGCCTTCGCGCAATAATCTGTCGCACTCAAAGGGGTCATTCGTGCGCGTTTTCGGGTCACCGTGGGTGTGAGGTCACGGAAAAATCAAGGTTTCCGGAGGGGAGCGCGGGGGAGGCTCGCCTTCGCGATTTTCACGCTGTCCTCCTCCGACAAATCCTTGAAGGCGGCCGGCCGCTCCGCTTTCGACAGGTCCCGCTTGAGGTGTCCATGAATGCTGTCGAGAGCGTTCCGGATCGTCGTCAACCTCTCCTGCACCTCGGGACTGCCGGCGAGACGGTCGCGGACGCCGTCCAACGCCGGAATGAGATTCCACAAGGTCGGCAGCCACGCCTGTGCCGCCGTCAGATGAGAGTGTCGCTCCTTCTCAATCCGGTGCATCGTCACGAGGACTGGATCAACCTCCGGCTCCTCGGGCTTCGACTTCTCGCGCGGCTTCCGGTGAAAACGCAGCGCCCTGTCGGCGAGGGTAAAGGAATTGAGCAAGGTCTGTTGAGAGGCCTCGGGGAACGCCTGACGCGCTAGGTCAACGGCAGCGTCCAGAAGGCTGTCCCAGCGGTCAGCGACGTCATCCGACGGGAAATCCCTATGCGTGTGGATATAAACCACGCTCATGGCGGTGAGCATGGCGGAGACGTATTCCTGCATCGTCGCCACCTGTTCGACGGTGGCGCGCTGCCTGTGCCGGCGAGCCGCCTGACGCTCGGCGGGCGACATGGGCGCTTCCGGATTCTTCCGGGGGCGGCCGGGGCGGCGTTTCGGCATTTGGACGGAATCGGACAAGGATGCTCCTGCGGATTTCGTGACCTACGAAACCCCGTCATACCCCCTGGACGGTTACAGCGAAGTTTCCAGCCCGACCCTAAAAAGGCGAGGTGCGGAGCGGTTCAGAGGGGGCCAAGCCCCCGGCGCTCCGCGCCTCCCCCGGGATACATGAAAAAGAGGAAGGCCCGGCCGATGTCCGCTTGACGTAGGCGTGCCGGCCGATGACCATGGGATTACGGTACAGCGGGGACGCGATGACCGTAAAAGAGGAAGGCCCGCCCACCGTGGCGGGTTTTTCTTTTTCGGGGTGGAATCCAGTAGATTCAGGCCTTCGCGCAATAATCTGTCGCGTTTAGAAGCCCATCCGATGCCCTCGGCGGGGTCGGGCGGCACTTCCACCCACGGGAAAATCGAGCACACAAAAAGAGCCTTGAACCGAAAGGTGCAAAGCTCGATTTGAGATGACTTGCCGGGGAAGTGGATCGCCGTCTAGGCGACGATCCTGCCCCGCCTGCGGGCATCGTCGGCGTACTCCGACAGGGTTTTTGTTGGCCGGAAATGGCGGTCGATTTCGAGGAGGAGCCCCATGCGGTTGCGCTGCGCGGCGAGCTCATGGACGGATACATATCCGAGTTCGGGGCATCCTTGCCCGGTGTCGCAAAGGCCGAAAGCGATGTCGCCGGGTGCCAATTCGGAGAGGAGCCACGTCGCACTGCCGGAAGGGTCGAAGACCTTCACGACCGGCTTGAAATCCGTCATTCGGGACTTGCCGAGATTAGCGCGGAAATTCGCGATCATTTCGGCGCGGAGGACGGCGGGGATCATTCCCCGCTCTCCTTCTTGGCCCGGATGATGATACGGCCGCCGACAGGGATGGCGGAGAGTTGGACGTTGAAGCCCTGGCCGTCGCCGTGCACCCAGGCGCTGCCGATCTTCGTCCAGAAGGCCCGATCGCCGTCGCCCTCGACTACAAAGACGCCGTGCGAGGGGTAGTTCTTCGTTGCGGGTGCTGCTTCCTGCTTCTTTGCCATTTTTGGCCTCCTGTCGGCCGCCCGATTGCGGCCGTTCTGGAAGTCCTAGAGGGCGAGATTGAGTGACCTAGCTGGATGACGAAGGAACGCTTGCGCTTGTCCATGAGCGTAGGGGAACGGCCCGCCGTAGGAAGGCAGGAAGAACGGCGCGGTGCGGCCGTGGGAGGCAATGGCAAGGGAGGAGGGCGGTGCTCACCGGCTACCGCCCTCGCCCGGCCTTCGGTGTCGTGAGGAAGACGCTAAAATCGACACCCTTGGGCAATGGCAGCGCCTCGATCTGCTCAATCTCGTCCGTTTGCAGGACAGGGAAGCCGTAACCGTCGCCGACGCTGCCCGGTGCATGGCCGCATTGACGGTCTGCAATGTGCTTGCCCAGCGGGACGCGAATCCAGTGTTTAGCGTTGTGCCGGAGAGAGTGGAAAACGTGCTTGTGCTCGGCATGGATTCCAAGGTCACGCATCCAGGCACCCATGCGCTTCTGAGCGGCGTCGGACGGGTCCTTGGCGCGGTGAAATTCACCGAAAACCCAGCCCCGACGATTCCGGGCAAAGTCGAGGAATCCGGCCTTTTTCAGGAACGGGTGCAGCGCCACAAGGCGCGGCGAGGTTTCTGTTTTCAGCGTTCGGGCGACCTCTCTGCCTCGGATGAGCAACGGCCTGCGAAGGTCGATGACGGTATGGCCGTCGATTTCCACAATGTCCCTCGGCTGAAGCCAGACAAGTTCGCCCTGACGCATTCCCGTCAGGAGCGCGGCGAGCGGCATGAATTTCTTGAAATCGTCGCGCGGGTAGAGCGCGGCGGCGGCTTTCATCCAAATGGTGAGAGAGGTAACGGGAAGGCCTTCGCGGACAATGCTCTTCCGCGCGGCGGCGGGCATGGTGACGCGAAAATTCTTAATGTCCTTGACCTCGGAAACGCCCGCCGTGACCTTCGCCCAGAGATTTCCGACCTCGGAGACGAGGCTGCTGACAGCAGATGTGGAAAGGGTCGGAATCGGCTCCTTCGACCGGGCATTGACCTCGCACATCTTCCGAATCGAAAGCCCCTTGAACTGCTGGTACTTCTTTCGGTTCTTCGGGCACTTCGCCATGACGGTGGTGAAGTCCTGCATGTGCATGGGCAGATAGAACCACAAAGGCTTATCGCCGATAACGTCAACGAAGGCCTCAAGAGCGTGTTCCAGCCGCTCCTGATAACGGTCGTCACCTTTGACACTCTCGCCCTTCGCCTCCTTCCGGAGGTCGAGGATGATCCTGCCGCCCACGCTCAAAAGGGTGTCGGCGGTAATCTCGCGTTCGTCGCGATGCCCGTCGGCGACGACAGGCGCGACGGCGACAGGAACGGGCAACGGCTGCGCCGGCGCGGCGGTCCTGCCGATGGTGGCGACGGTGGCGAGGACATGGGCGTAGGCAGCGCGCTCGGCCGTAAGGGCTGCGGCATCGTTTTCAAGCGCCTGCCCGACAACCTGGAGGCGCTGGCGGACAGACGCCACGGCCGCCCTCCGGCCTTCCGCCCCTGCCCACTTCGTCCGGTAGTGCGCGACAAGCTCCGGATCGTCGCCGTTCTCCTCGGCTTCACGTGCGGCGCTGTCATTTCCAGCGATGGCAAGGCTGGCCGAGAATTCCGCCCTGCGTAGCGTTTCAAGCTCATCCGCGAGCGCCTTCAAGCTCCGCGTAAGCGTCTCCCTGTCCATGTCCGCCCTCAACCCCTCGACCGCCCTGACGGCGAGCGTCATCGCCCGCCTTTGCGCCTCGCGCTTCTGCAATGGCCCCAGCCATACGCGAAGAGGGGTTGAACCCAGGTTTACGGCCCGAGCGACAGGGATTCGCATCTGGAAGAAAAAGCCTGAATCCTTTTGCCACAGGTACATAGTACGCTCCGGTGTACGTTCGGGTGTACGGTCCGGGCGGGTTCAGAAAAACATGAAGGAAAATCAATAGCTTATGGGGGCTGGTGGGCCTGGAGGGACTCGAACCCCCAACCAAGCGGTTATGAGCCGCCGGCTCTAACCATTGAGCTACAGGCCCCACGCAGGGCTGATTAATGTGTTTCCGCCGCCGGCACAAGAGCCGGGGACGCAGAACGGAAGCGGCAGGCGTTAAAAGTCCGGAGTTCAAGGATTTGATGAAGTTGTGGCGTCAAGCGCCCAAATCAGTCCATATTCTCTGCCTAAAGCATTCCGCGCTGGGACGCATTTCATGGAGCACCTGATGAACGGATTCCTTTTACCTCTGGCTCTGGCCGCGGCAATGGTTCTGCCTGCCGTCGCCAATGCCGCCGACGCCCGGCCCGGGCCGCAGATACTGGTAACCGGCGAGGGGGAAGCCACAGTCGCTCCCGACATCGCGATCCTGTCGCTGTCGGTCATGCGAGAGGCCAAGACCGCGCGCGCCGCGCTCGACGCCAACAATGATGCGATGGCCGCCGTGATCTCCGCCATGAAGGCGGGCGGGATCGAGGATCGCGACTTGCAGACGGCCGGCATCCAGATCAGCCCGCGCTACAATTACAACGCCCGGCCGGATGGCGGGCAGGAAGCCGAACTGGTCGCCTATCAGGTCACCAATGCGCTTTCGGTGCGCATTCGCGACATCGACAAGACCGGCGAACTGCTCGACAAGGCCGTCACGCTCGGCGTGAACGAAGGCGGCGGCATCGTCTTCACCAACGCCAATCCGGCGGCGGTTGTCACCGAAGCCCGCAAGAAGGCGGTGGCCGATGCCATCGCCAAGGCCAGGACGCTGGCCGAAGCGGCCGGTTCCTCGGTCGGCAAGGTGCTCGAAATCTCGGAGCAATCGGCGCCGCCCATGCCCATCCGCATGGCCGCCAGATCTTTCGACGCCGCGCCGCAGGCCGGTGCGGCACCGGTTCAGGCCGGTGAAAACGCTTATCGCGTGCAGGTCAATGTGACCTTCGAACTGAAGTAGGCCGGATCGATCCACGGTAAAATGCCCTCGGAAGCCGAACGCTTCCGGGGGTTTTTCATGTCCGGTTTTTCATATCAGGGGGGAGGAGGGGGAGCATAAGGCGACGGTCAGGGCGTTTCTGCGCTTCGGAGAAAAGCGGAAATACTCTGGATCCGTTCATGGTTTCACGGAAACGCCGAACGGCTCCAAGTCTTTGTCTTGTCGCGTTTGCGAACCGGAAAAGTGTTTCCACTTTTCCGGTTTGGAAATGTCTAGCGAAGCACCGGGCAGCCGCGCTGGTTTGCGAAGGTGAGCACGACGCGGTGGTTGAATTTGTGGCCGGCCACCCGCACGACGCGGCGGTTGGCATCGACCACCCGCGCGCGGCGCACCCCCATGCGTTCGGCCTTGTCCAGCGCCGAGCGCGCGTTGCAGGCCTGATGACGGCCGTGGTCACGGCGCCAGCCATGATGACGGCCGTGGTCGCGATGGTTCGCGTGCATGCCGTAACCGGAGCCGTGCCCCCCGAAATTGAGATAGAGGCCATCTGCCTGCGCTGCGGCGGGAAGGGCGGCCAGCCCGCCAAGGCCGATGAGAGCGGAAAGAACTGCGGTCTTAATCATCCTGATCATGGTCTTCTCCCTGATCTTCTGCTGGGTGTCCGTTGAGACAGGCATTCGCCATCGCCCATCCATGAAAGGAAGTTAGGGCGCGCCGGCTGAACCGGCCACGAACGGCGCATTCATATCGGGTTCATGTTCCGGACAGGCCGCGGCGCGGGATATTTTACCGCGAATAACGGATCGGCACGACGAGATTCATGCGGGATTTCGCGATTTCCGGCGGCGGGGCCGGGACCGGGGAGGCGCGACGCACCAGTTCAACAGCCGCGTTGTCGAAAGCGGGGTTGCCGGAAGAACGCGACAGCGAGACGGCAAGCACGTCTCCGCCGGGATTGATGGTGAAGCTGACGGTCGCGGTGCCGACGCCTCTGGTCGCGCCGGGATAGCGCTTGTAGCGGTTGAGGTGAGCATCGACGCGGGACTGCCAGCGGGCCGGCGAAACGCCGGAGCCCGCCGCCGCCCCGGCGATGCGGGGCGCTGCGGCCGCCGGCGCATCGGTGGCCGATCTGGTGGCGGCCGCCTGCGGCTTCGACGGCCGCTTCCCGCTCTTCTTCCCGACCTTTTTCTCAATCGGCTTTTCTGCGGGCCTGGGCTTTTCGACAGGCCTGGGCTTTTCAGGCACGGGGCGGGGTTGCGGCACGGCCATCGCAATCTCGGGAAGCGGCGCTTCTTCCAGTTCGTCCGCGACTTCTCCGGCGGTCTCGACAGGCTCGCGCTCCGCTGCTTCCCCGGTCTCGACGGGCTGTTGTTCGGCCACCTCTTCAAGCCCCGGCTCGCGGACCTCTTCGGCGGGGGCGCTGTCGATCATCCCGGCAGCCTCGTCGAGAACGGCCTCGGGCGCCATGACCATCGGCACCAGCTCCATCATGATGGCGGGGGCGGCATCGAGCGAGGGCGCTTCCCTGGCGGGCGCGCGACCGAGATACCAGACGCCGGCCAGATGCGCGGCGAGAACCACGGCGGCGGCTGCCGACCACAGCGCGATCTCGCCCTTGCCGAGCTTCAGCGAAACGCTAGAGCCGTTCATGGTTTCATCGAACCGCCGAACGGCTCCAGGCCTTTGTTTCGGCGCGTTTCCGAACCGGAAAAGTGATTTCACTTTTCCTGGAAACGCTTTATCCGCCGGATGGGAGGAGGCCGCGTTGTTCATCACGGTGATCCGGCTTCGCTTTCTGTGGTGGCGGCGGGCAGCATTTCGAGGCCGACCAGCGCGATCTTCAGATAACCCGCCTTGCGCAGCAGGTTCATGACGTTCATCAATTCGCCATAGCCGACGGCCTGATCGGCGCGCAGGAAAACGCGCTGCTCCCTGTCGCCGCCGGTAAAATTGTCGAGCGCGGTTGCCAGCGTATCGCGCGCCACCTCGTCATTGCCCAGAAGAACGGCGAGGTCCTCCCGGACGGTGAGGTAAAGCGGCTTGTCGGGCCGCGGCGCCGGCGTGGCGGCGGCGGCCGGAAGATCGACATTCACATCGACCGTCGCCAGCGGGGCCGCGACCATGAAGATGATGAGCAGAACCAGCATGACGTCGATGAAGGGGGTGACGTTGATCTCGTGGGCTTCGTGAAGATCGTCGTCTTCCCCGTCGTCTTTCCCGGCGTTTTCCCTGATGCTTCGGGCCATGGTCCGGTCTCCTTACCCGGCCGCCAGCCGCTCGCGCGCGGCGGCGGGCACCTTGCGGAAGTCGAGATCGCGGCTGACGAGACGCTCGACGCCGGCGGCGGCATCGGCAAGAGCCTGACGGTAGCCGGTGATGGAGCGGGAGAAGACGTTGTAGATGACCACGGCGGGAATAGCGGCAACGAGGCCGAGTGCGGTGGCCAGAAGAGCCTCGGCGATGCCGGGAGCCACAACCGCAAGGTTGGTGGTCTGCGATTCCGAAATGCCGATGAAGGCGTTCATGATGCCCCAGACGGTGCCGAACAGACCGACGAAGGGGGAGGTGGAACCGATCGTGGCCAGCACGCCGGTGCCGCGGCTGAGGCGGCGGCCGGTCTGGATCTGGATGCGCGACATGCGCGACCAGACGCGTTCCCTGAGGCCGGACGGATCGGCATGATCGAGCGCTGCGGCCGACATGTTCGCTTCCTCGACGGCGGCCTGGACCAGACGCGCGCCCGCATCGCCGCGCTTGCCGAGCTTTCGGGACGCCTCTTCCAGCGAGGCCGACCCCAGAATGGCGCGCAGGGCCGAGCGCAGGCGCGCCCTGGAGCCGGCCAGTTCAAGCGACTTGGCAAGCCAGACCGTCCAGGTGACCAGCGAGGCGAAGGCAAGGCCGATCATGACCGCCTTGACCACCCGGTCGGCGGCCATGAACATGCCCCATGGCGAAAGATCGTGCGGCAGGGAGGCATCGCGCGCATTTTCCGCGCCGGGGGCCGGTTTCTCCGTGCCGGTTTCAACCGGCCCGGCGGCGGATTCGACATTTTCATCCGTGGCGGGCGCGGGCGATAACGTGGCCTGTGCCTGTGCCTGTGTCTTTGCCGGTGTTTGCGCTTGCGGCGCGGAGGTCGCCGCCGGGGCCTGCGGAACAGGCTGCTCCTGCGCCATGGCCGTCTGAGCGGGCGTGACGCACAGGCCGGCGCAGAGCGCGACGGCGGCCAGACGTTTCAGCGCCGATCCCGTCGCACGGGTTCCACGCCTCATCGGATCGATCATCTTGCAGCCCTGTCTCAAATTGTTCCGCTCCGTTCAGCGCCGTCCCGCCACCCCAACCGTGTCGGGCCTCTATAAGGCCACCGGCGCGTTATTTTGAGGCATTTTCCACCCGTCATTCCACCAGATCGGGGGGCTGGCCGCCATGGACCGGCGGAATGCACCGGGCCTGCGGGCGCAGGCCCGCCCGCCAGCGAATGCCCCCTGGCGAAGCTGTGACAGGTCGGGCGAAACGCCGTCAAGGCTGCGACGCATCGAGCCGATCACTTTTATCCTGCGGGAGCGGGATCGGTGCGCAATGCGCACAGGCACGGTTCGGACCCGCGCCCGAAAAAACCGGATCGGCCGGTGGCGAACCGGAACAGCGCCGGCGGGCGGCCAGCTCCGTTCGGCCAGAGGGTGGCCGCATCATATCGGCGCCCTCCGGCATAGCTGCAACATCGTCGCGTCCGGCTCGACGCCGATGCCGATGCAGGCCGGGCCGATGCAGGCCGGGCCGATGCAGACCGGGCCGATGCAGACCGGCATGCGGGCTGACGAAAGCGGCGCGGCCAAGGTGATCCAGGGTTCGCTCGCAACCTTCAGGGTGACGACAATCCGGCAAATGGCCGGATCAGCAAGATCGCGCCCGGGAAGTGATCGCGGGACGCCGGACGGGCCAAGCGCGTCGCGATCTTTCAGATCGGGTTCCGCTGCGTCGGGCTCCTGTCGTTTTGCATGTCGCACCGGCCGGCTTATCTGAAAACAGGCTGCAAGGCAGCTGCGTTGCGGCTACATTGGCGGCGTGATGGTGCGCGCGCAGGAAAACCCGATGACGGAAGATCGCCCCGAGGCAATCAGGATCGGCGCCGGCGGGCTTTCCGCCGACGTCATTTCCCTGGGGGCGACGCTGGCCGGACTGATCGTGCCGGGGCGTGACGGTCCGGTGAATGTGGTGCTCGGCTTCGAGGATGCCGGTTCCTACGCGAGACATGGCGCGTTCTTCGGGGCTGTCGTCGGCCGCTGCGCCAACCGCATCGCCTGGGGCAGGGCGCGCATCGGCGGCAGGGACTACCAGCTCGATCTCAACGAGAACGGCCACACCCATCTGCATGGCGGGGCGGGCGGCTTCTGGTCGCGCGGCTGGACAGTGGAGCGACGAATGCCCGATTCCGTCCTTCTTTCGCTGGTGTCGCCGGACGGGGATCAGGGTTATCCGGGCGTCGTGCGCGCAAGCTGCCTCTACCGGGCGGAGCCGGACCGGCTGGCGATCGAGCTGGAGGCCTGCACCGACCGGGAAACGCTGGTCAATCTCGCTGCCCATCCCTATTTCAACCTCGATGGCGACGGCGATGCGCTGGATCACAGGCTGTGCATCGCCGCGGATGCGTTCACGCCGGTGGATGGGGACAACATACCGACCGGCGAAATCCGCGCGGTGGCGGGCAGCCGCTTCGATTTTCGTGCGCTGCGCCCGATCCGCCGCGAAGGCGAGCCTTATGAGGGCTACGATCACAACTTCGTGCTCGCGCGGCAGCCGCGCAGGGAGCCGGTCTTCGCCGCCCGGCTGGAAGCCGCGCGCTCCGGCCTCGCGATGGAGGTCTGGACCACCGAGCCCGGCCTGCAATTCTACGACGGCGGCAATCTGCCCGTGCGCGAGAAACTGCGCGGCGGCGCGCAAAGCGTGCGCCATGGCGGGCTGTGCCTCGAAGCGCAGCGCTTTCCAGACGCCGTCCATCATCCGGGCTTTGCCGATGCCGTGCTGCGGCCCGGCGAAACCTGCCGCCAGATCACCGAATACCGGTTCGGGCCGGTCTGACCCGATTTTATTTCACATTCCGCACCGCCATCCACAGGCTGTCGCCGCAAAGCCGCGGCGAATGGGTGCTATTATGCATGGTGTGAACATTCGACTTGATTGAGAGACACATGTTCAATATTGATGGTTCAAACACTGGAGGACGTAACGAAATGGGCATCAACATCTCTCCGACCGGTCTGGCGCGGGATCTTCAGCAGCGCGCAGCCTCGGGCAAGCCCATCCGCATCGGTCTCATCGGCTCCGGCGAGATGGGCACCGACATCGTCACCCGCGTGGCGCATATGTCGGGCATCGAGATCGGCGCGATCTCCGAACTCAACATTCCCAACGCCCACAAGGCGGTCGATATCGCCTATCGGGAAAAGGGGCATTCCCGCGAGGTCGCCACCGCTTCCGACATGACCGCAGCCATGGAAGCCGGCAAGATCGCGGTGACCGACGATGCCGATCTGGTCATCAACAACGATCTGATCGACGTGATCATCGACGCCACCGGCGTTCCGGCCGTGGGGGCCGAGATCGGCCTGCGCGCCATGGAGCACGGCAAGCATCTGGTGATGATGAACGTCGAGGCCGACGTCACCATCGGCGCTTATCTCAAGAGCGAAGCGGACCGCCTCGGCGTCACCTATTCGCTGGGCGCCGGCGACGAGCCGTCTTCCTGCATGGAGCTGATCGAATTCGTTTCGGCCATGGGCCATCCGATCGTCGCCGCCGGCAAGGGCAAGAACAACCCGCTCAACATCGACGCGACGCCGCCCGCCTATGAAGAGGAGGCGCACCGCCGCAACATGAATGTGCGCATGCTGGTCGAATTCGTCGACGGCTCCAAGACCATGGTCGAGATGGCGGCCATCGCCAACGCCACCGGGCTGGTGCCGGACAAGCCCGGCATGCACGGGCCCGCCGCGACGCTGGACCAGCTTTCCAGCGTGCTGATCCCGGAAAAGGACGGCGGCGTGCTCTCCAGGGCCGGCGTGGTCGACTACTCCATCGGCAAGGGCGTGGCGCCGGGCGTTTTCGTGATCGCCGACATGTCGCATCCGCGCATTTCGGAGCGCATGGAAGACCTGAAGATGGGCAAGGGGCCGTATTTCACCTTCCATCGCCCCTATCACCTGACCTCGCTCGAAGTGCCGCTGACCTGCGCCCGCGTCGTGCTCTACGGCAAGGCCGACATGGTGCCGCTGGCCAAGCCCGTGGCCGAGGTCTGCGCCGTCGCCAAAAAGGACATGCAGCCGGGCGAGACGCTCGATGCCATCGGCGAATATTGCTACCGGGCCTGGATCATGACCGCGCCCGAAGCGCGCGCCGCCAGGGCCATTCCCTGCGGGTTGTTGCAGGGCGGCCCGGTGACCGCGCCGATCAGGAAGGGTGAACTGATCACTTATGCCAACGCCGCGCCGGCGCCCGGATCGAAGATCGCCGAACTGCGCGCCCGGCAGGACAAGCTCGTTTACGGTTGAGGAGCCTGAATATGGCCACAGCGAACAAGGCGGCGGGGCAGACCAACCTGCCCTTCGCCTACACAAGGTACAGCCACGACCAACTGAGGGACGTGCTGCGCAAGATGTATCTGATCCGCCGCTTCGAGGAAGGGGCGGAGGACAGCTATATGCGCGGCCTGATCCACGGCACCATGCACCTGTCCATCGGGCAGGAGGCGAGCGCCATGGGCATATGCATGCCGCTGACCGACGAGGACCAGATCACCTCCACTCATCGCGGCCATGGCCATTCGATCGCCAAGGGCGCGGACGTGAAGAAGATGTTCGCGGAATTCTTCGGCAAGACCACCGGCTACTGCAAGGGCCGCGGCGGCTCCATGCACATCGCCGATGTCAGCAAGGGCAATCTGGGCGCCAACGGCATCGTCGCCGGCGGCATTCCGATCGCCGTGGGGGCTGCGCTGTCGGCCAAACGTCTCGGCAACGGCAAGGTCGTGGTCTCCTTCTTCGGAGACGGCGCCAACAATGAAGGCGCGTTTCACGAATCGCTCAACATGGCTTCGATCTGGAAGCTGCCGGTGATCTTCGTGTGCGAGAACAACGGCTACGGCATGTCCACCTCCACGGCGCGCTCGACCGCCGTGGCCAACATCGCCGACCGCGCCGCCGCCTATTCGATGCCCGGCGTCATCGTCGACGGCAACAATTTCTCGGAAGTGGCGGAAGCCTCCCACGCGGCGGTCGAGCGGGCGCGGGCCGGCGAGGGGCCGACGCTGATCGAATCCAAGACCTACCGTTATCGCGGCCATTCCAAGAGCGACCGCAACCGCTATCGCACCAAGGAAGAGATCGAGGACTGGATGACCAACCGCGATCCGATCACCCTGTTCGAGACCGAGCTGAAGGAATTCGGCGCGATCGACGATCGGGGCATCGAGGCGATCCGCGAGGACGTGGCGCGCGAAATCGCGGCGGGCATCGAATACGCCAAGGAAGGCCCGATGCCCGAAATCTCCGACCTTGCCCAATTCGTCTATACCGAAGAGGTGGCGTGATGGATGCGGCTGTGCGCGAACTGAGCTACTCGCAGGCCATTCAGGAAGCCATGGCCATCGCCATGGAGGCCGACGAGCGCGTCATCCTCATGGGCGAGGACATCGGCGTCTATGGCGGCGCGTTTCAGGTGACCGGCGATCTGGTCGAGCGTTTCGGCCCCGACCGGGTGATGGACACGCCGATCTCCGAGCTCGGCGGCGCGGGCGTCGCCGTGGGTGCCGCCGTGACCGGCCTGAAGCCCATCTTCGAGTTCCAGTTCTCCGATTTCGCCACGCTCGGCATGGAGCAGATCGTCAACCAGGCCGCCAAGATGCGTTTCATGCTGGGCGGCGAGGTTTCGGTGCCGGTCGTCATGCGCTTTCCGGCCGGTTCCGGCACGGGGGCGGCGGCCCAGCACAGCCAGAGCCTTGAGGCGTGGCTGGCGCATGTGCCGGGCCTCAAGGTGATCCAGCCGGCGACCCCGCATGACGTGAAGGGCATGCTGCTGGCGGCCGTCGCCGATCCCGATCCGGTGATGATCTTCGAGCACAAGCTGCTTTACAAGATGAAGGGCCCGGTGCCGGAAGGCCATTACACGGTGCCGATCGGCAAGGCCGAGGTGCGCCGCGAGGGCAGGGACCTGACCATTGTCGCCACCTCCATCATGGTGCACAAGGCGCTGGAAGCGGCCGAGACGCTGGCCGGCGAGGGCATCGACATCGAGGTGATCGACTTGCGCACCATCCGCCCCATCGACCGCGAAACGGTGATCGCCAGCGTGAAGAAGACCTCGCGCCTGCTGTGCGTCTACGAGGCGGTGAAGACGCTGGGCATCGGCGCCGAGATCAGCGCCATGATCGCCGAGAGCGAGGCGTTCGACTATCTCGACGCGCCGATCGTGCGGCTTGGCGGGGCCGAGACGCCCATCCCCTACAATCCGGAGCTGGAAAAAGCCGCCGTGCCGCAGGTGCCCGGCATCATCGCGGCCGCCCGCGACCTGGCGAAGGGAGTGCGCTGAGACATGGCCGTCGAAGTCATCCTCCCCAAGGTCGACATGGACATGGCGACCGGTCAGATCTCGCGCTGGTTCTTCAAGGAAGGCGACGCCGTCAAGCAGGGCGACGTGCTGTTCGAGATCGAGACCGACAAGGCGGCGATGGAGATCGACGCGCCGGCCAGCGGCATCCTGCGCAACATCACCGGCAAGGAAGGCGTGGACATTCCCGTCGGCCATGCGGTGGCGTGGATATACGCCGAGGGCGAGGATGCAAGTGCTGCCCCCGCCGCAGCCACCGCCGCCGAAGCGAAATCCGGGAAACCCGAATCGCCCTCCCCTGAATCGTCCTCCCAGGACAGACCCGCGCAGACTGCGCCCGCGGTACGGGATATGCCCGTGCCGGCGGGTGCGGTCCGCGCGACGCCGCTGGCGCGGCGTCTGGCCCGCGAGGCCGGTCTCGACCTGTCAGGCGTGGCTGGCTCGGGTCCGCAGGGGCGCGTGGTCAAGGCCGACGTGGAGGCCGCGATTGCCGGGGGCGGGGCGCAGGCTGCCGCCGCCGCATCTGCGGCTGAAGTGCCTGCCGCTACTGCACCCGCGGTGAAGCCGATGTCGGACGAGGCAGTGCTGAAACTGTTCGAGGAGGGCTCCTACGAGCTTGTCCCGCACGACAATATGCGCAAGACCATCGCAAGGCGGCTGGTCGAGGCCAAATCCACCGTGCCGCATTTTTATCTGACGGTGGATTGCGAGCTGGACGCGCTTTTGGCGCTGCGCAGGCAACTCAACGACGCGGCCCCGGTCAAAAAGACTGAAAAGGGTGAGGAGCCGGCCTACAAGCTTTCCGTCAACGACCTGATCATCAAGGCGCTGGCGCTGGCGCTGAAAGAGGTTCCGGACGCCAATGTGTCGTGGACCGAGGGCGCGATGGTGAAGCACCGGCACGCCGATGTCGGCGTTGCCGTCTCCATTCCGGGCGGGCTGATCACGCCGATCGTGCGCAAGGCCGAGGAAAAGAGCCTGTCGTCGATCTCCA
>JAZIHP010000045.1:0-29682 GCA_036678505.1 Alphaproteobacteria bacterium | reverse complement strand
CCTGCCAGGCGGCGACCTCTTCCAGAACGGCATCCGTCACCGTCGAGATCAGGTCCGGCGAAACATCGATGCCATAGAGTTCCCGCAGATGCCCGACGATCTCGCGCGTGCGCAGGCCGAGCGCATATCTCATTCCTGCTCGTCCCCATCCGCGATCATGCTTTTTTGAGCAGACGGTTTTCCAGCGTCAGATCAGCAACGCATTCCTTCAACGCACTGGCCTCCCGGCGCAGATCCTTGACCTCGTCGCTGGTGGCGGCACGCGCCGTATCACCGGCCAAACGGCGCTTGCCGGCCTCCATGAACTCCTTGGACCAGGTGTAATAGAGGCTCTGCGCGATCCCTTCCTTGCGGCACAAATCGCGATGCTGTCGCCGCGCAAACCGTCCAGCACGATCCGGATCTTGTCTTCCGCTGAAAAGTGCCGCCGGGTCGCCCGGCGAATGTCCTTCACAACCTGCTCGGCAGGCTTTTTGGCACTTGGGGATTTAGGGTTCATCCTGGTTCCTTCGTCAACTGACAAGACCAAAACCCTTCTTAATTCACAACCTCAAATCTGGGACACAGGTGCTGACGGGGAACACGGCGACGGCCATGCCGAACTCCTCGATGACGGCGCCATCGAGATCACCTGCACCTGTCATAATGGCGACGAGGCCATCATCAAAGCCAAGCGGAACACTTCTTCAACAGCCTGCTAGGATGCGCGGAAGGTTGGCACAGTCCAAACTTGCCTGCAACCCGACCCGCAAGCAACCGGTACGCGATCTGATTCCCGGAGATCAGCCCAGTGTGATCAGCCCAGTGCGGAAGCCTCCCAACATCGTCTCGGGTCGCGTTGAGGAAATATCGCCTGGCGCCTCCCGGTTATTCAGAGAATGAGACATACGGGACGTTCTCTCAAGGTCACCAACATCAAGAGAACGCCCGAAAACAAGCACGTATTAAGTGTTGTATTTGTCGTGATATGCTTGCATCATGGCGATGTAATCGGAGATATATTTCGCGTCATACCAGACGCCGAACAGGAAGCTGGACCGTCGGCGCGTCTGGAATGGCAAGCCCAGGAAATAGATGCCTGGCTCTCTGGACACGCCAGATTCGTGAATCGGGTTGCCCTCCTCATCGAAGATGTCCAGCTCAAGCCAGCCATAGTCGCGCCTGAAGCCCGAAGCCCAGACGATCGATGTGATGCCGGAGCCGGCCAGATCAAGCTCGCGGATCGGGTTCTTTTCATATTCGGTGGCTGCAAGCAGGTTGCGCGCATCCGGGTACTCCGGCAGGTCGAGCCCATTATATTCGATATAGTTGTCGATCAGGTCGAGCGTATCGAGATAGCTTTGGTTGCCTTCCTCGATGTTTCTGACAAGGTCGTCCGCAAAAATGAGCTTTCCATCGCTATAACCTGTCGTGCGGCCAACCAGAACCGCCCCTTTTGAGGCCAGCAAACGGTAGTCGATCGGCATTTTAGTATGGACGCCGCTGATGGCCAGAGCGACGTTCTGGGCATTCTTGTCGCGATTGACGGTATCCCAGCGGCCCAGCACGCCTGTCCAGTATGCGCCTTCGCGATCGCGATAAAAGCGCGGCGGGCGGATGTGACGGCTGAGCGACAGATAGACCTTGCGGCCGGAATCAACCAGTTCCTCGGCGATCTGGCCGCCCGACGCGCCGGCGCCAACGACGAGCACCGCGCCTTCGGGAAGTTGGTTCGGGTTCTTGTAGTCGACCGAATGCATCTGCACGACGCCGGCCGTTTCGGGGACGATCCCGGGGGTAACCGGAACCTGGAACGGGCCGGTCGCCGCAATCACGTTGACGGCCTCGAAATCGCCCGCCGTCGTGGAGACGAGAAAACCCTGCTTCCTGGGCAACTTCTTCACCGACTGCACAGTGACGCCGGTGCGAACCGGTGCGTCGATCTTCTCGGCAAAGCTCGCGAGGTAGTCGACCAGCTTTGCCTTGAGCGTGAAGTCGTCCTGCACGATATCGGGGATCCGCATGCTCGGCAGCCGGTCGTGCCATGCCGGACCGTTGGCGCGCAGCGAGTCCCAGCGCTGCGAGCGCCAGCTTTCGCCAACGCGCCCTTTTTCGAGAACGACGTGGCTGATATTGGCGTTGCTCAGGTGCTCGCTCATCGACAGGCCGGCCTGGCCCGCACCCACGATTACCGTATTGATCTTTTCCATTGTTTCTCAAACCTTTCCCAGGGGAGCAGCCCCTGACCGTGATGTCACCCGCCTTAAAAAAAGCGCGCAAAGACCCGCTCCCCCGCCGCGCCGTTCAAGGAACGGCAGGTAAAACCCGTTTTTTCAAGTTGAACGTCAGATCATTTCAGTGCTTTCATGGAAGCTTTGAGCTGATCAAAATTTTGTTTCCACAACTCCTGACGATGATCGGCTTCTGAGTTTGCCGAAAATTCTTTAAAGCGCGTCGCGATCTTTCAGATTCGCGCCTTAAGTTTTTGTTTTATTCATATAGTTGTCCCGAAACCTGTTCTAACTTCGGGAAGCATGCTTTAGAAACCTGTGATCGCGTCGCCCGTGAGACGACGTTGCTTCATGATCGGCATGTTCTGGCGAATTGAGTGGAGGTTCTCCATATCCAATTTAGCTGAAATGATTTCGGCGCCTTGCCCGGCACGCGCCACGACCTTCCCCCAGGCGTCGACGATGATGGAATGGCCGTAGCAGCCCTTTTCCTGACCATCGACAACCACGGTGCCGCCAAGGCCGCAGGCAATGAAATAGCACTGTGTTTCAGCGGAGCGCGCACGCGCCAGAAGCTCCCAGTGCGCCTCACCGGTGACCATGGTGTAGGCGGCCGGCAGCGTAATGACCTCGGCGCCCTTAAGCCGCAGCGCACGGAAAAGCTCGGGGAACCGGACGTCAAAACAGATGGCCGTGCCGAAGGTTACGCCCTCGAACTCCCAGGTGACGATCTCCTCGCCTGGCTTGATATAGTCGGATTCGCGAAAGACGCCGCTGCCCAGATCGCCCATGTCGAACAGATGAATCTTCCGGTATCCGGCGATCTCCCCGCCCTGCCGGTCAAAGACGACCGAGACGTTCTCGACGCGCTCTTCGCCGGGAACCCTGGCAAGGATCGTGCCCGCCTGCAGCCCGACCTTGTGGCGCCTGGCAAAAGCCTGGGCCATTCGGAAAGCGGGCGTCTCGCGTAGCGGCTGGGCAAGTTCGACCGAGCGCTTCCGGTCGGGGCCGTAATAACTGAAATATTCCGGGAGAATGAGGAAATCCGGCCGCTCCGCCGCCTGCATCGCCGTTTCCATCACTTCTTCCGCTGCCGGAATGGTGACATCCGGCGACAGGCCCATCAACGTTTGAACTGCTGCGATTCTCATTGTCCCGGCTCCTCGGATGAGAGAATTTCCAGTGAGTTGGTTGCGCGTCCACCGGCATCCGGTTCCAGAACACGCTCGACGAAAGTGGCCATTTGCGGCTCATAGTCCTCCCAGAGACGGCGCAACTCACGCAAAGGCTCCCCTCCGCTATCGACGCGAAGGTCAACCGAGCAGAAATCCGGATATTCGGCGACCTTGAGCGCAGCCGAGCACAGGGGGAAGATTTCGCCGCCCGCTTCGAGCGCGGCATCGAGCGCAGCAAGCAGCCTCTCAGCGATTGGCCTGCCGCTCATTTCAAGCGCCGCCGCCACCATTGACGCCGGAACCCGATCGTTCCTCAGGATATTGCCGACGGCGACGATCCCCGGAGCGGATGCGCTGGCATGGATCGGCTCCTGATTGGAGCCCTGCCGCAACGCGGTCGCCCCCTTGCGATCGACGATTGCAAGCTCGCGCCACTCAATGCCGGGCGCAGTTGCGATCTTGTCGAGGGTTTCCTGGGCGGAAAGTCCGTTTCGCAGGTGGCGCAGCGCCAACGGGCCCAGGCGCGGGTCGGTACGGTGCTGGGTAATGACTGCGCCGGCGTCATGATCGACGAACAGACAACGCGCGCCCATGGCCATCGATGAGGTCGCGCCGGCAATTCCGAAATGCCCTGTTTGCGGGCAGCGAAGGGCGATGGAGAAAGTCATCGGTTCAGCCTCAACATGGCTCGGGCGGGCGAGAACGGTGAGAGGTCAACGCTCGGTTTCTCACCCGTCATGAGCTGCGACACCAATTTGCCGGTGATGCCGGCGAGCGTCAGGCCCAGATGGCCGTGGCCACAGGCATAGATGATGCGCGGATCCCCGGGCGACGGGCCGATGAACGGAAGGCTGTCCGGCGTCGAGGGGCGAAAACCCATCCAGCTATCCTGACGCTCGCCCAGCGCGGGCATCATCTGCCTGGCCTTTTTCTCAAGCACATTGAGGCGCGACTGGCGCGCGGGCTTGTCGAGCCCGCCCAGGTCCACGGTGCCCGCCGCACGGATCTGATGCGACAGCGGGGTGAGGAAGAACCCGTCCGCGGGATACATGACCGGATGCGTCAGCAGCGGCTGATCACGCACGAAAGCGACGTGGTAACCGCGCTCGGTATTCATGTTGAGGCGGTCGCCGGCCAGCCTGGACAGGCCGCGCGACCAGGCACCGGCCGAAACGACGAGACGGTCAGCCGCGATGAACTGGCCGTCCGCCCGGACGCGCACGCCATCGGCGCCGCTTTCGATCCGCTCGGCTTTGGCCGTGAAGAAACGGCCGCCGCGCTTCTGGATCGCCCCGGCGAGACCCCGGCAATAAGCTTCGGGACTGTCAATGACAAAGCAGCCGGGGAAAATCGTTCCGCCGATATAGCCCGGCGCGAGACCGGGCTCCATGGCAGCTATTTCGTGGCGCGACAGGTACTGCGCCTCGATGCCTTCGGCGCGCCGACGCGCATTGGACTTCATGGCGCTCCGGGCTTCCTCCTCGGTGCGGTACAGGTGAATGGAACCCTTGCCG
The DNA here is from genome assembly GCA_036678505.1 of Alphaproteobacteria bacterium. Classification (GTDB taxonomy): domain Bacteria; phylum Pseudomonadota; class Alphaproteobacteria; order Rhizobiales; family Rhizobiaceae; genus Mesorhizobium. The sequence goes on along the minus strand of JAZIHP010000045.1, from coordinate 24,783 downwards.
CGGCCGAGCCGAATGCCGCCGGCTTCTTCCATCAGGGGCGCATGGCCCTCTTCCAGCACGCGCATCAGCGAGCCGAGCGCCGCGATGGTCCCGTTCTGCCGGCCGCGCAGTGAAGCGGCAAGGAAGGCCGCAAGCCATGGGGCGAGATCGAGAAGATCGCGCCAATAGAGCGCCAGCGGCCCGTCGCGACGCAACAGCATTCCCGGAACCTTCGTGAGGATACCTGGAGCAGCGGTGGGGAAAATCCCCGATGGCGCAACCGTTGCCGCATTGCCGAATGAGGCTGCATTGCGGAACGAAACGCCCGGCAAGGGCGGCGCGGGGTCGACGAGGACCACATCCAGCCCCTTCTTTTGCAGCCAGAGCGCCGTGGAAAGGCCCACGACGCCTGCGCCAAGGACCGCAACGGAAAGCCTGCCGCTGTTGTTGGTTCGCATGTCGGCAGTTCCTTCAGATTGCCGCGGTTGCGATGATCTCGACATCGTAGCCCTGAGCCGCAGGCGGCACGACGCCGGCAGCGCGGGATGGCTGATTTTCCGGATCGACCCACTCTTCCCATACTTCGTTCATGGCGTCGAAATGCTTCCGGTCGGATATCCAGACGGTGGCGTGCAGGATCCTGGACTTGCCGGTTCCGGCCTCCTTAAGCCAGCGGTCGACCTTTTGCAGCGCAACGCGGGTCTGGTCCTGAATGGACTCGCCCTGATTGCCGCACATGCCCGCCACATAGGCGATGCCGTTGTGAATGGAGACCATCGAGGTGCGCTTCAGTCGTTCGATGCGGACTATGTCGGCCATGCTGCTTCACCAATTTTCCGGCCGCTTGGGGCCATTGATTTATGAACCTCTCCGGGAAGACCGGAGGCTGGAGCCGTTCAGGATTTCACCGAATCGCCGAACGGCTCCAGGTCTTTGTCTTGTCGCGTTTGCGAACCGGAAAAGTGTTTCCACTTTTCCTGGAAACGCTCTAGAGCCTCAGGCTCTTCTGGAAACCCATGAGCTTTTCAAGGAGCGCGACCGCAACCACCGAGAGCGCGATCAGTGCCGTAGCCATGGCTGCAACCGTCGGGTCGTCGAAATCCTTGATGTATTGATAGGCCGCGACCGGCAGCACCTTCGTGCGGTCATTGGTCAGGAACACCGCGATCGAAAAATTATCGAGCGTCTCGACGAAGATGAACACCGATGCGGCAAGGATGCCCGACTTCAATTGCGGGAGCACGATGACAAAGAAGGTGCGCAACGGCCCCGCGCCAAGGCTTCGTGCCGCCTCCTCGATCCGCGGATCGAGACCGAGCAGATTGGCTGAAAGCGCACGGATGGCGAAAGGCAGCGCGAAGACCAGCATGCCGAGGCAAAGGCCGAACAGGCCAATGCGAATTCCTCCCGCCGAAAGCAGCGAGAGCAGGGACACGCCCGTCACCACGCCAGGGATGATCAGCGGCGACAGAATGATCTGCTGGATCAGTTCCTTACCCCTGAATTCGGCCCGCACCAGCGCATAGCTGGCCGGAATGCCGATCAACAGGCTCAGCGGCGTCACGATCAGCGTCATCGTGAACGAGTTCCTGGCGGCGCCCATGAACATGGCCGAACTGTAGAAATTCCGGTGCCATTCGAGGGAGAACCCGCGCGGCGGCCACTGGAAATAGCGCGTCGGGCTGAACGAATGGAGCACGACGAACACCACCGGCAGCAACAGGAAGACGACCGCGATCGTCGCCAGGATAATGGCGACGATGCCGAACTTCGCTTCGAGATCACGCTTGAACATCACGAAACGGCCTTCCTGATCTTCCTGGCAATGAAGCTGATCAGCCAGATCGAGGCGAACGCGCTGATGAGGAATATGACGGCGGTGGCTGCGGCATAAGGAACATCATATTCCGTCAGCATGCGGTCATAGATCTGATTGGCGATCATCCGGACCTTTCCGCCGCCCAGAACCAGGGGGAAGAGGAACGAGGCGAGCGCGATCGAATAGACGAGAACCAGCGTCACCATGAGCCCTGGCAACAGGATCGGCACGGTGATGCGCCAGAATGTCGTGATGCGGCTGGCGCCAAGGCTGCGCGCTGCTTCCTCGACCGAAACGTTGAGGTTCTGGACTACGCCGATGAGCGTAAAGACGGCGAAGGGCAGCAGGTAATGGGTGATTGCGAGGCCGACGCCGGACCAGTTGTAGAGAAACCGGATCGGACTGTCGATGATGCCAAGACCAATCAGGCTGAGGTTGATCAGCCCCCTGTTTCCCAGAAGGATGAGCCAGGAATATGCGCGCGTCACACCACCCGACAGGAAGGTGACGGCGATAGCCAGCATGATCAGGGTGCCGATCCACGCCCGCTTGGAGCGCACGATCGCCATGGCCATCGGAATGGAAATGGCGACGGTAATCACCGAGATCACAAAGGAAGCCCCGAGCGTGCTTATGAGCACGGACTGGTTCGCGCCGGTGAACAAGACGCGCCGGTAATTGTCGAGCGTGAACTCCCCGACGAACTGCGATCCCGCTGGGCTCTTTACGAAAAAGCTCGAAAGACCGAAGTAGCTGTAGGCTGCAACGATAAGGAGGCCGATAATCAGCGCGGGCGTAATCAGATATTTGGTGCGATCGTTGGCCGTCTCCATCATGCCCTCAGCACGATTGTCTGGGCCGGATCGGGAACCAGCTTGACTGACTGGCCGACGGCGTATCTGTGACGGTTGTTGTTGCGCGGAGCATTGGCCTCGATCTGGAGGCCGGTGACTTCAACGCGATAGACGACCCGCTCGCCAAGTTCGTGCATGTTCTTGACGGTTCCGGCGATCCCTTCCCGTGGATCATCGGCGCCGGCAACCTCGATATGAGAAGGACGGATCGAAACCTTGCAGTCCGCGCCGGCGGATCGGCCTTCGGCGTCTTTGACAACGATCAGCTGTCCGGCCAGCGATAGGGTTGCCTCTGTGCCGCTGGTGGCGACAATCTTTGCATCAAAGATATTGGGCACGCCGAGGAAGCGGGCGACGAATTCGCTCCTCGGCCGGTCATAGAGCGCGATCGGAGAATCGAGCTGCTCGATGCGGCCCCGGTTCATGACGGCGATATAGTCAGAAAGGTAGAGAGCTTCTTCCTGATCGTGCGTCACAAGGATCGAGGTGATGCCCAGCTTCTGCTGAAGCTCGCGCAGCTCGGACTGCAACCCTTCGCGAAGGTGCCGGTCGAGCGCGCCAAGCGGCTCGTCGAGAAGCAGGAGCTTGGGATTGATGACCACGGCGCGCGCCAGGGCGACGCGCTGCTGCTGGCCGCCGGACAATTGGCTGGGATAGCGGTCCGCAAGGTGCGTGAGCTGGACCATCTCAAGCGCTTCGCGCACGCGGGTCGCCTGCTCTTCCTTCGATACGCCACGCATCTTGAGGCCGAAGGCGACGTTCGATGCCACGGTCATGTGCGGGAACAGGGCATAGTTCTGGAAAACCATGCCAATGTCGCGAAAGTTCGGCTCGACCCTGCTGATGTCCTTGCCGTCGACGAGGATATCGCCGGAGGTCACGTTGAGAAAGCCCGCGATCATTCGCAGAACGGTGGTCTTGCCGCAACCGGACGGCCCAAGAAGGGTCAGGAGCGATCCGCTCGGCACATCCAGATCGAGGTCGCATACCGCCTCGAACGAGCTGTATCGTTTGGTCAGCTTCCTGAGTTGCAAAGTACTGCTCTGCAGATGTTTCATGCTCACCATTCCGTCAGAGAAGAATTGGGGGCGTGTTCGCGCGGCCAGTCGCCCGAACATTCGACTGAAATTGATTTTGGGAGACTGTCAGCGCGCTGCGATTTCACAGAAGCACGGCTCACCGGACCGCCTGAACCCGTATCCGGCCAGAGCCGTTCAAGGTTTCACGGAATCGCCGAACGGCTCCAGGTTTTTGTTTCGTCGCGTTTGCGAACCGGAAAAGTGGCCCACTTTTCCTGGAAACGCGCTGAAGCCCGCCACGCATGGCGCCTGCTGCCGGGCGCGGCGCATCATACTTCATTTTATCCGGCTGGTTGGTTGAAGCCGCGGATCAGGTGGGCTCGCATCAATTGTTCGGCTCCCTCTGCATTCCGCGCTTTGATCGCTTCGAGAAGCTTGACGTGATCCTGGATCACTTCCTGCGATTGCGCCCGGCTGAGCGCGGCGAGGTTCGCTTCACTCATGAAAAAGCCGGCGTAGTTGTCGATCGGAGGGTGCAGTTCGGGCCTAGCGCATGCGTTGGAAATCCTCCCGTGAAATACATTGTTGTTGCGCACGCGCTCGGTGCGCGCTTCCTCCGGCAGCGTCAGGGCCAGTTGGATCGACGTTTCGAGAACCCTGAAATCTTCCTCTTCGAGATGGGGCACCGCAAGCCTCGTCGCGTAACCCTCAAGCGCAATCCGGATCACGCGGATACCCTTAAGAGCGGACTGGACATCCGCGACGACGACACCGGAAGACGTCCGCTCAAGCAGCCTGTTGGAGATCAGCCGCGTAAAGGCCTCGCGCAGGGGCGTGCGGCTGACGCCGAGCCGCTGGGCCACCTCGACTTCGCGCAGACGCTGCCCCGCCTCGATCTTCCCATCCAGGATAAGCGACCGCAACAGTTCATAGACCGCATCCGCGGAGCTTACCGCAGCCAGCCGGCGTCCAGCCAGATCGTCAATTCCATCGGCATCCATGATCTCTCGCTTCCACATATGTATATTCATCGACATGCCCCGGTTTATGCCGCGATCAAAAGCTGGCTGCCAGTCCCCGGACAGCCGGTTTGCACCTTATCCCTTGTTCCGAACCTTCCCGTTCCTGGAAAGCTCTGCGATCAGCGTCGAAAACACCGCGCCGCGCCCCACGAGACTGTCGACGACGATCGTTTCGTCGCGCGAGCAGATGTCATTGCAGATCGGGCCGAGGCCGTCGATCGTCGGCACACCGAGCGCGCCGCAGAAGCTGGCGTCGGAGCCGCCCGAGATATTGGCGAGTTCCAGGCAGGGTGCGCCGATTTCCCCGGAAGCCCTGGCAACGATCTCGTAAAGCTCCCTGGTTTCGGGCGTCCGCGCCCAGGCAGGCCGCGTCCAGCCACCAGACAGAACCACCGGAACCCGGTCGGTCGAAACCCCGGCAATCAGGCGCTCCACTTCCTTTTGCAGCTTTTCGGCTTCCTCAGGCGCGCGGGCGCGCATGTCGACGTGGAGCCTGGCGTGACCCGGGATGACCTGCCGCGCATCGCCGCCCTGGAACACGCCAACGTTGACGATGGTGCCATTTTCGAGGTCCGTCAGCGCCTCGATCCGGGGCACCAGGATGGCAAGCGGGCGAACCGCGGAAGCGCCCTTGAGATAGTTGGCTGCCGCGTGCGCGGTCTGCCCGGTCGCCTCGATAAAGAAGGCGCCAACGGCACCGCGGGAGGTGAAGTAGCCACCGCCCGGGCGACCGGGTTCAAGGGTCAGCACCCAGTCGGAGGTCTTTGCATGCTCCTCGATCCAGGCGCGCGAGAGCGGGCTCCCCAGCTCTTCATCGCTGACGACAAGGAACCTGATCTCTTCAAACTCGGCCAGGCGCGCCTTTGAAGCAACATCGATGGCATTGATGGCCAATACGAGCCCGCCTCGCATGTCGCCCACGCCGGGGCCCGTTGCAAGCTCGCCCTCGATCTCGAAAGGCCAGTTCTCCAGAGTGCCGCGCGGCCAAACGGTGTCGGCATGGCCGAGGATCATCAACCGGCCCTTGCCATCACCCTTGCGAACAGCCAGCAGGCGGTCGCCGCGCCCGGGCACATGCTCATAGTTCAGCTCAAAGCCCAGCGCCTGCAACCGGTCGCCAATCCAGCGCGATGTGCGGGTCACACCTTCGACGTCATAGGACCCAGCCTCGATGCCGACGAGCGCGGCAATGTCTGCGAGCATTGCATCGAGACGATCCGCAAAAACACTGCGAAACTCACTGGTCAGATTCACAAGAACCTCCAAATTTGTATACAGGGATACAAGCATACCAGAACTTAAGTTACAAGGGAAAAAACTGGCGCCCTCGCTTGAGGAAAGGTGCAATTTCCGAACCGGCGGGCTGCGCTGGCAAATCAACCCCCACGAAGCGTGCATCGGGGCCGGCAAGATTGGCAGCCGCGGTATATTCCAACGGATTGCCGACGCTCCTGCCGGGCGCAAGGCAAGGACCGGCTGGCGCCCGCTGCCTCGATTTGAAGCTCTGTCCGAAAGAAGATCAGGTGGATTTCACCACCTGACCGATCCCAACTCAGTGGAGAGTGGGCTTGGAGCAATTGGAGCGTTTCTGCGAAGCGCAGAAACGCTCCAATCCCTTGTCGGGGCGCAATTCCGAACGCAAAACCGCTGCGCACTTTTGCCGGAATTGCCTTAAACCGCGTCGCGATCTTTCCGCTTCGCTCGTTGCGCTTCAGGGTTCGGCGACAAAACAAAGAGCTGGAGCGATTTTGCGATTCGGAGAAAAGCAGAAACGCTCTAGCGGGTCGCGATCTCGTCGAAGCGGACAGACCAGTCGCTGATGTTTTTGAGGACGAGAGCGCCATCCATCACGATGCCGTCGCCATCGGCGGGCAGCGCCGCTGCGAGTTCCGCGGGCAGTTCCACGTTCCGGTTGACCGGAGCCATGTTCACCCGAGCCAGCATCTCTTCCTGGGCGGCTTTCGAGATGATGAAGTCGATGAACCTGGCTGCCTCTTCCTGATGCGCTCCCTTCGTCATCATCATGACGTCGAAATACATCGGGGCCGGACGCGGCGCGATCATCTTCATGTTGAGGCCTTCGCCAGCAACTGCGTTCATGTGCGAACTCTGGCCGATGAGGATGGTTCCCTCTCCCTGGACGACGGACTGGCGAGCCTGGGAGTCCGATGTGTAGTAAAGCGAGACATTCTCATTGAGGCGCTTGAGAGCCTCAAATCCGGGATCGAAGTTTTCCGAGGTGCCGCCATTGATGGTGTTTGCAACCGTCAGCAGCGAGCCGGAGTAGATCGACATGGCCGGAGCAATGATCTGGCCCTTGTACTCGGGCTTCCAGAGGTCTTCCCAGGAGGTCGGCGGGACCTTTACGGCATCCGCGTTATAGACGATGCCCATCGGGTAGTAATAGATGCCGACCCAATCGTCGGACATCGCGCCCTGGATCAACTGGTCGCGGTTGCTCAGCTTATCCTGCGGGATCTTGACGAACAGCTTCTGATCCTGCGCCGCCTCGCTTGCAATGGTGTTGGTTGCAAACCAGACATCCACGGAGGGGTTGTCGCGCTCGACCTGGAGCTTGACCAGCCCCTCGCCCGAAGACGACTGGGTGACGGCATTGACCTTGATGCCGCTTTCAGCCTCGAACTGCTGTGAAATGGCCTTCAAGCCGTTTTCCCACGTCGAGCCCCAGATCTGAACGGTAATCTCTTTGGCCTGTGCAAATGCGGGGCTGGCTGCAAACAGCGCGCCGCACAATAGAAGCAGGGACTTAAACTTCATGATAACTCCTCCTGGTTTTGGGAAAGATCAGTCTCCGCTGCCAACGCATATGTATTGCGCGCAAACGTCGGCCGTGGAGAGGAACCGTTAATTCGCCGATAGTCGTCCACCCGCCGGAATTCTGTTGTTCCGGTGCGAGCAGCCCTGTCGGTTATGTGATGCATGTCCTGCAACAAGAGCGATGGGTTTGAATCTCATCGCTTCAGAACGATCTCAGATCGCGCGGGAAGACCCCGCATCACCCCCCTTGTCGAAACAGGACTTACTTTCAGCGCCCGCCAGTTCAGCGAAGCCGGCGGGCACAAAGTCCAGCAGCCCCTCCAATTCGGCGTTCCACTCCGCGGAAGAGCCAACGGTGCACCCTCCCGAATGTGTGCACCAGGATACTTGCATACAAAAATGACAGATGCAACAATGTTTCTGATCAAGACAAGAAGGTTCTGTCGCAAACTATCTTCGATAGCCGTAACGGCCACACTGGAGAGCGAGCGCCGTGATGTCGGCGGTCAACGCTGCATCGCCATTCGAGCCGAAAGGAGGCTGAAGGCAGTCGATGTCATCGACGTACTTTCCGCCCTCTTATCCTGCAGGGCGTGCCGGCGCATATTCGGTCCGGTAACGGGCCGGAATTCGTCGCCAAGGCATTGTGGGCATGCGCTGGTGGGCGCCAGGACCGCTGTGAACTTTCATTAAAGCGTATCGCGATCTTTCAGATCGGCTCCCTGCGCTTTAAGTTCCTGTTTTTTACTCATGTCGTTGCCCCGAAACTGGTTCCCACTTTCGGGCAACATGCTTTAGGTTGTCCATTCGGAGCGGATTTAGGTGACTGGCGGGACACTCGAAGGCGCACGCCGCCCATCTTTTCGGTGCTTCGCTGAAGATCGTCTCTCGCTGAACCAAGCGGTACAGACTATCCGGTCGCGCCGCGACGATGGACCGCTCGTCGCGTCCGGCAACCAGCCCGCGGCAAACGGACGGCAGTCCTGCCGGGCGAATCCTTCTCCTTCGTCGCCAGCGCCTGACCGGCAGGCACATCATCATGGAAACGGGTGGTTTCTCCTGCCGCCGTCAGCCGCATTCTCAGGCGGGCAGGCTGTCGCGAAGGATATCGATCCGGCCGAAGCTGTCGTCCGTTACAAATAGGACAAACCGGGCAGCCTGATCCATCCCAACATCAAGCGCCCTGGCCGCTTCGGGCGAGTCGGGCATCGCATAATGGGCAACAGGACCGGGCAGAGCACCTCGCGCGGTGTCGGCTTGGAGTATGTTACCAAACCCTGCCGGGCGCTCGGTTCTCAGACCTATCCGCACCAGGTCGTATACGCCGAAGGCCAACGGCAAGGCCGAACGCTTCATCCGGGCAGCACTGCGCGAATGGGCTTATGCCGTGGCCTGTCCAAACTCCGATCACCGCGCCGCAGAATTGCCGGCCTGGTTGCATCGCTACAATTGGCACCGCCCGCACGGCAGCCTAAAGGCCAAAACACCAATCAGTCGCCTCGGCAAAACCGGGGACAACCTGTTGAGGCTCCACAGCTAGCTGCCCGACACAGACAGAACGATCGCATTTTTGCGTTTTAGCGCCAAGCGACATCGCCCGGGTGACCCAGCCGATCCTGAGCCCGCGTGGAGGTCAGAACCACGATGAATGGAAGCATCGGATGGGAAGTGAAAGTCTGATGGCGTCCCGTCAGCAGGGTTGGAGCGGCTGGCGGGGTCCACGGTAAATTTCACGACGCTTTGACGCGCGTCAATGCTTCTGCACTCCCGGATGAGCGATCAATGCCGGAACTGTTCCAACAGATTGGACATCCGCGATGACGATCCGATCGAGGTTACTCACCGTTCCATTTCTGATCGCTGTATTCTCGGCGCCACTTGCGGCGCAGGAGCGTACGCCGGATATGCCGACCCTCGCGCCCATGTTGGAGAAGGTGCTGCCCGGCGTGGTCAGCATCGCCGTCAAGGGCCATGTCGCTCATGCCGACAATCCGCTTCTCGACGACCCCTTCTTCCGCCGCTTCTTCGGCGTGCCGCAGGAAGCCCAGCCCCAGGAACGCCAGTTTCAGGCGGCCGGCTCGGGCGTGATCGTGAATGCCGGGAACGGATACATCCTCACGAACAATCATGTGGTCGAGAACGCCGATGACATCACCATCGTCTTCGGCGACGGCCGCCAGGTCAAGGCCGAGAAAATTGGTACCGATCCCCCCACCGATCTGGCGGTGTTGCGTGCCAAAGCCGACAGCTTGCATGCTCTGCCGCTGGGAAATTCCGATGAGTTGAAAGTCGGTGATTATGTCGTTGCCGTCGGCAATCCGTTCGGTCTCGGCCAGACCGCCACGCTCGGCATCGTAAGCGCGCTCGGTCGAACCGGACTCGGGATCGAGGGCTACGAGGATTTTATCCAGACCGACGCCTCGATCAATCCCGGCAATTCCGGTGGCGCGCTCGTTAACCTCCAGGGCGAACTCGTCGGCATCAACAGCGCCATCATAGGACCGGCCGGCGGTAATGTCGGCATCGGTTTCGCCATCCCGATCAACATGGCCCAGGTGATCATGCAGGAGCTGATCGATCAGGGCAAGATCAGGCGCGGCCGCCTCGGCATAACCATTCAGGACGTCACGCCCGATCTGGCGCGCGCCTTGCAGCTTGAGCGGCCGGAAGGCGCGCTCGTCAATCAGGTGATGGCCGGCTCGTCGGCCGAGGTTGCGGGGATCAGGACCGGCGACGTGATCGTCAGCGTGGATGGGGAAGCCGTCAGGAAGGCGGCGGACCTGCGGTTGAAAATGGCCCTGACACGCGTCGGCGCCGATGTACATGTCAGCCTCGTGCGCAAGGGAAAGCCCATCGAGGTTACGGCCGTGTTGAACGAAGTCGCCGAAGTGAAGCTGAACATGCCGTCGGATATTCCGCTTCTGGCGAGCGTCGTGCTCCAGCCTGCCGATGCATCCGCCATGGCTGACGGTGGCGTCAGCGTCGCTTCCGTCGACCCCGACAGCCCCGCAGGACGGGCAGGATTGCGGGCCGGTGACGCGATCGTCAGCATCGGCCAGGAGCCGGTCAGCACGCCGGAAGATGTGGTGTCGGCGGCGCGGCTCAACCGGAACCAACTCCTTCTCCAGGTGATGCGCGATGGCGGCATGCTGTTCATCGTCATCTCGTAGTTCGGCCCGAGACGATGACGACGACCAATACGCCTGGCCGTGGCCGAACTGAACTTTCGTTTGCTTTGAAAGGAGCACGTCATGAACATCGACAAAGTCATGCACAAGGGTGCGAAGTGGGTTTCGCCCGACATGCCGGTTAGCGAAATCGCAGCGCTTATGAAGACTGAGGATATCGGCTCGGTCCCGGTCGGAGAAAACGACCGTCTCGTCGGCATGATCACCGATCGGGACCTTGCCTTGCGTGTCTTTTCTGACGGTGCCGATCCCAAGGCGCTCAAGGCGCGCGATATAATGACGAAAGGCGTCGTCTACTGCCGTACTGACCAGAGCATCGAGGACGCGATCCACCTGATGGAAGACAGGAAAATCCGCCGCCTTCCGGTGGTCGACGACAACAAGCGGCTGGTGGGCATGCTCTCACTGGGCGACGTTTCGCATCACGCCAGCCGGGAGCTGGCGGGCGAACTGGTGCACGCTGTCGCATCGCCGCATGCGCAAGGCACACAACAGAGGAAGCGTTGACGAGGGGTCGGTGCAGCGGGGGCGTCGAGATAACTGAATGAGCTATTTCGAGCGTCACGAGGAGATCGAAAAATGAACGACAGCACATTGAGACAGGATATCATCGACGAGCTCGACTTCGAGCCGAGCATCGATGCGGCCGAGATCGGCGTCGCCGTTGAAAATGGCATCGTTACCCTGACGGGTCATGTGCCGACCTATTCGCAGAAAGTGACCGTCGAGGAAGTGGCGCGCAGGGTAAAAGGCGTCAAGGGCATTGCCCAGGAAGTCGAGGTGCGGCCGGTCGGGAGCAACCTGACGGCCGACGACGAAATTGCCAAGCGTGCCGTAAATTCCCTCAGTTGGAACACGTTGATCCCGTCGGGCGCCGTCCAGGTGAAAGTGCAGAAGGGATGGGTTACCCTCACCGGCAAGGCTGAATGGCACTATCAGAGGAACGCCGCAGCAAACGCCGTCCGTGATCTTGCAGGTGTGGTTGGCGTGACCAACCAGATCGAGATCAGGCAGCACGCATCCGCCACCGACTTGAAGAAGCGGATCGAGGATGCGTTGAAGCGCTACGCGGAAGTGGAGGCGCAGGCGATCCGTATCGACGTGCTCGACGGAGGCAAGGTCAGGCTCCATGGCAAGGTGCATACCTGGGCCGAACGCAGCGCCGCCGAGCGCGCGGCGTGGTCCGCGCCGGGCGTGACCCTCGTCGATGATCGAATCGCGATCGGCTGATGCATTGGCGCAAGCGAGCGCCGATTTGAAGAGGGCAGATCATACTCCGCCCTCTTCCTTGTCTGGCTGCAACCGCAGCCAGGCGCTCGCTCCCGGCACGACGAGGTTCTGGAGGCGGTGCTCAATCGCAGCTTCAAAAGCAGCGCCTGAACCCATCGCGCCCGTCGCGTCGGGCAGGCTGGGATTTCAACGCAAGATCGCTAAAGCATGTCGCGATCTCTCAGATTCGCTCCGCGCTTTAAGCTGTTGTTTTTACGCATGTCGTTGCCCCGAAACCGGTTCCCGCTTTCGGACGACATGCTTTTGAACCCCGGATGACGAAGCGGCGTCGAACGCCGAGATCACGGCGTTCGCTCTCCAGTATGGCAGCTACGGCTATCGCCGCATCATCGCGATGCGGCGCCAGACTGGCGGGATCGTGAACGTCGAGCGGGTTGAGCGTTCTGGCCGCGGGAGGGGCTGAAGGTGTCGCACAGGCAACCCAGGCGCGGTCGGCTGGGGTGCAACGCCCGGCGTGAGCACTGCGGCAGTGGCGGTTTGATCAGTTGTCGGGTTTCGATCGGGTATTCTTGTTCAATCGCGCTCTGGCGGCGTTGCGGCGGTTTGCGATGCGCAAGAGCGCATATTGGATCGGGAGTTCGTCGATGGTGTCCGGGTCGTATCCGTCGGCCCATTCAGTTGCGTCGGCGTGATTAGGGTGGTCCGGATCAGCCAGCGCTTCGAGCATGTCGTAGAAGCCAGGGATTCCGCCGCAATCCTCCGGCGGTGCATTTCTGTTGCCGCCCACATAGCGAGGATAGGAGACTTCCGGATCGCCGGTCCTGACATCGGTCACCGTGAGCCGATGCTCCCAGCTGTCACCGAAGTCATAGAGGTAATCGATTATCGTCTTGCGAGGCTTCAGTATGTCGCGCAGGCGCACCTTGGCCGCTTCCTTGCGTGGCTCCGTCCCCCAATCCTCGTCTATCGGCAGGCCGTATCTTTGCTTGTCGACGGTGAACTCCCAGAGATGATGGTCGAACCAGCCCATCACGGCCTGGATGACGTCGTGCAGCATTTTCAAGGTGATCGAGGTCGGCACTTCGACCTCGCGCCAGATCGGGGGATCGGTGTCCTGCAATTCGATGCGGACCGTTGCGATCTCGTTTATGGTGTCGGATGCGGCGGCTTTTGGTGATTTGCTCATGGCGCCGATCTTGCAGATTTCGCTTTCCAGTTCCAGTTCCAGAACAGCAGTCCCTCGACCTGGAAGACGAGTGTTTCGGCAATGCTGCCCAAGGCAAAGCCACGCAATGCCTGTTCGGACGCATTATTCTTCAGGCAGATCCGGCCATCGTGAAAGAAGGTGCTGAAGCCGTCCCGACGCTTCAGCATGTAATCAATCGCCTCGGCAACCAAGGAACTGCGACAACTTGCTCCGCTCGGTCCACCAGTCATGCCTCAAGACTTTCGGCAAGCGGAACGCTGTCGCTCCCCATGGGGGCAGACCAAAAGGATACGCACTGAATGAAAATACCTGCTTCCCAAAGGGCGCTATAGAGCCGTTCCTGATTTCACGGAATCTCCGAATGGCTCCAGGTTTTGTTTTGGCGCGTTCCCGAAGATCGGAACGGCTTATCGGGAGCGGTTTATTTCTTTTTTACGAACTGTCCGAAATGCGCCAGGCAACACGGCACAAACCATGGGGTCAGCGCGTCGCCGGAGGGGGGCCTGTGGCTCAGTCGGGCGTCTGATGGGACGGGGAAACGGGCTTGGGTTCACCGGTCATCAGCGCGCGCAGGCGACGGTCAACGAGCAAGCGCATTCCCGCACGGTTCAGGTGGTCGGTGTCGGCGAAAAATTCGCGGCCCTCCACCGCCGCGGAAAAATCGTGCAGCGGCAAACCGTTCGCCGCCGCGAACCGCTCCAGTTCCGCGTCGAAACCGGCTTCGTCCGGCAGCAGGGCCTTGAAGCGGGGCGGGACGGGAAACCTGGCAAGCACCACGGCGGCGCCGCTGGCGCGCGCGGAATTCACCAGCGCGGCCAGGGTTGCGAGATACCGATCGAGCGCTGCCTGCTCGTTCTCGACCGGCGGGTAGAGATATTCGACCCGTTTTGCGTCCGCCGTCGCGGAAGGCCGGAAGACGCGGTCGAACTGCGCCTCGCCTTCAAACACGTCACGCCTGAAGCGGTCGCGATTGTTCAGCCTGGAAAAGCCCGTGACGTAATCGAGCAGGGCGCGCGGATCGACGCCTTGCGACCAGACATAGGCGGCAAGCCTGCCTGCCGCCGCCGGATCGAACGGCGTTCGCGCGAGAAGCTTCGGGTCTGCCAAGCGTTCCTCGTTCCACTGCGTGGAGCGGAAGGCGAAGGAATCGACCACATAAAGAACGGCATGCGCCTTTCTTTCGCGCAGGAAGACTTCGAGCGCGAAACGGTTGTAGAGCGGGCCGGTTCCGGGGCCGGCGAGATTGAGGACATGCTGGCCGGTGGCGGCTTCCAGCTCGGCATTGAACCCGTCATAGTCGAGGGGCATGGCGTGCGAAGCGCCGAGGATCAGCCAGTCATATTCACCAGCCGCCTGCCCGATCTTGAAGATCGGGTTCATGTGTCCGTTGCGGTGAACGAGCCATTCGGCCCCGGCCAGCAGGCTAAGATAGATCAGAAGCCCGATCGCGCAGAACTGCGTCGCGCGGGCGAAGGTCGGGGCGGTGCGGAGGGGGACGGCGCGTTCCATCATTCGCCTCAGAACTGCATGTAGATGAACCGCTCGCCCTGCCAGCGGCCGAGAAGGACCAGCGCGAAGATGGCGGCATAGAGCGAGGACCAGCGCACGAAGCGCGGCGCAAGCGCCAGCCGGTCGACGATCGGGCGGCGCTCGTCCAGCACTTCGATGACCAGGAGCACGGCGATGAGCGCACCGCCCAGCGCATGATCGCGCGTGAATGGATAATGAAGCAGCAGCGCCGGCAAGGCCGGCAGCGCGTTCCAGATGCGCCCGATCACCACCCCCGCCTGCCCGACGCTGTCGGCCCGGAAGAAGATCCAGCTCACAAGGATCAGATGGAAGGTGACGACGATGCGCAGGATGCGCCACGCGCTGCTGGCGGAGACGTTCGGCATTGCCGATGCCGCGCCGCGCCAGAGGCCGCGCGTGGCCAGTCCTGCCCACTGATACGCTCCATTGAGCGCTCCCCAGACCAGAAAGGTCCAGCCGACGCCGTAGCCGAGCCCGGCATGCCAGAGCCCGCTGACGAGAAACACGAGCATGACGTTGAGATACCGGCGTAAAG
This sequence comes from Alphaproteobacteria bacterium, assembly GCA_036678505.1. GTDB lineage: Bacteria > Pseudomonadota > Alphaproteobacteria > Rhizobiales > Rhizobiaceae > Mesorhizobium. The sequence continues at coordinate 9,622 of JAZIHP010000045.1, read as the reverse complement.
CGCCCGCCTGACCGCCGCCGAGCGGGATGTAAAGATAGTCGCGAAACCAGTGGCCGAGCGAGACATGCCAGCGCGACGACCAGAACTCCGCTGTCGAAACGGCCAGATAGGGCCGGCGGAAGTTGTCCATGAGCCGGATGCCGAACAGCAGCGACAAGCCGATGGCCATGTCGGAATAGCCCGAGAAATCGCAATAGATCTGGAAGGCGAAGAAATAGACCGCGATCACCAGTTCCATGGGCGACGCATAGGGCGCGACCGCGAAGGCGGCATCGACGACCGGAGCCAGATTGTCGGCTATCGCCACCTTCTTGAAGAGCCCCCACAAAACGAGTTGCAGACCCAGGACGGCAAGGGCCGGATCGAGCCGCAGCTTTTGGGGGATCTGGGCTAGAAACGCGGGCGCCCGCTCGATGGGACCGGCCAGAATCTTGGGAAACCAGGCAAGATAGAGCGCGGCCCGTTCCGGCCGTGCCTCACCGCTGCACCGGCCGCGATAGATGTCGATGACATAGGCGGCGGCCATGAAGGCGTAGAAGGAGAAGCCGACAGGCGCGGCAATGCCGAGCCGGGGTATCGCAAACCCGGCGAGGCGTTCGGCTTCCGCGGCGAGGAAGTCGTAAAACTTCAGTGCGGCAAGCGAACCGAGAATCAGCGCCAGCCCCATCGCCAGAGCCGGCCCGCGCCGGCCTGTCGGGCGCGAAAGGGCAAGGCCGGTCAGCCAGGCGACCATGGTGACGCCGAAAAGGAAAGCAAGATTTGCGAGGCCGAAACTGGCGTAGAAGGCAACACTGGCCAGCAGCAGCCACGGCGCGCGCCAGCCCGCGGGAAGCCGGGCGAAGACGGCGACGACGATGATCAGGAAGATCGCGAATGAGAGAGTGGTGAAGAGCACCTGCGATCGTCCTTCACGTCATCGGCTCAATAGGTCGCGCCGCCCGCCCGCAGTTCCTCCGGCACGTCGTCGATCGAAATCCCGCCATTGAGGACCAGATAGTCGGCAATCGCCTCGCGCTCGGCCCGGGTGGTGTCGATCTCGACATGGCTCGGCTTGTTCATCGTGCCGAGCCAGGCGTCGCGGCTGCGCTCCTGCGTGATCACGACCGTGATGATGTGGCAGGACTGGCAATATTCCATTATCAGGTCGCGGCCGTCGCGAGGCAGCGCGATACCGTTGGTGTCGATCGTCTTGCCGTTCTTTTCGGCGGGCGGCATCGTCGAGGCCAGATAGGCGGCGAGCGTGTCTTTCTGGATGTCGTCGAGGGCCGCCGCGGGCCCGTCGAGGAAGCTGCGCCATTCCGGCAGCGTGCGGCTGGCGGAAAGCACGTCGTCGGGATTGACCTTGCCCTGCCCGATCAGTTTTCCAAGCAGCGTGCGGCCGCCCGGCGCAATGAAATCGAAGAGATCTCCGCTCTGAGCGATTGCGGCCGGGGCAGCGCCGCCCAGAACCAGCAGGCCAAGAGCAAAAACGGCGCGGCGAGAGCGTTTCCAGGAAAAGCGGAAACACTTTTCCTGTTCGGAGACGCGACAAAACAGGGATCTGGAGCCGCCCGGCGCTTCCATGAAACCCTGAACGGTTCCCGGCGTTTTGATCTTCATGTTCACTCTCCTCCTGTCCCCGGTCAGAAGCGCAGATCCTCGGGAACGTCGTCATACGGAATCGGCATGTTGATCGCGGAGTAGCGGGAAAACGTCTCGCGCTCGGCCGGCGTCATCGGCAGCTCCATGTGGAACGGCGACTTGAAGATGGCGCGCCAGCCTTCGGTGTCGCGGTCATGCACGAGATAGCCGGTGAAGAATGAGTGGCAGAACTGGCAGTTGGCGATAGCCAGCTGCTTGCCGTCCGCGGGCCAGCCACCGGCGGGCGCCGGCGCCTGCACCGGCATGTTGACCGCCAGATAGGAAGCGAGCGTACTGACGCCCTTGTCGTCAAGCGAGGGATCGGCGTCGCGAAGGATGGTTTGCCACTCCTGCTCGCGGGCCTTGCGTCCGGCGACGTCCCCGGTCCGGAGCGCGCCGCTGGCAACCAGACGTTCCAGCGTCTGCGTGCCGCCGTCCGGCATGAAGTCGAAGCTGGCCTGGGCGATTGCGACGGAAGCGGCCGCAAGGCCCGCCAGCATGGCCAGCGCCCATTTCCGCGACCGGTTCATGTCTCCGTCTCCGCCGTTTCGAGCAGCTCGGGCGGCACGCGTTGTGCGAAGCGGAATATCGGCACGCTGACATGTTGCACGGCCTGCGCGGCGGGATAGCCCTCGCCGTGCATCAGATCGAGCATGGTCGCCGTCGCGTCGTCGTAGAAGCGTTCACCGCAATCGCCGCACACAATGGCCGGAATGTCCTCCACGATAACCAGACGATCCGCATGCCAGATCGCGGATTTGACCAGGCTCTCGCGCAAATGCGTGCTGCCGCATTGAGGGCAGCGGTGCGAAAGCGGGTTGCCGGATGCTGTCGCGCTCATCTTCGATGGTCCTTCTGTGAACCCGGACGCGTCTTCCGCCTCAGCCGATCAGCTTCCGGGCCGCCTCCACGATGTGGTCCGCATTCGGCCGCATCCAGACGAACATTTCCGGTGAGGCGGGCGGGGGCGCGTCGGGAAAGGCGATGCGCTTGTATCGGGCGCCGTCCACATTTTCCGCCACCCGCGCGATGACCTCGGCGCCCGGACATAGCGTATAATAGGATTGGTCGACGGTCAGCAACCGCTTCGTCTTCGCCACCGAGCCGACCAGCGTTTCCGTGTCCATCGGCTTCAGGCTGCGCAGGTCGATCGCCTCCACATTCATTCCGGCTTTCTTCAGCGTCTGGGCGGCTTTCATCACTTCCGGCATGCCGGCACCCGAACCCACGATGGTCAGATCGGCGCCTTCCATGCGCACGACAGCCTTGTCGAGCGGCACTTCATATTGCTCGTCGGGCACTTCGTCGATCAGTTCCCGCAGCCCGGCGGGATAGAGATAGACGACCGGGTTTGGATCGCGCAGCGCCGAAACCATCATGCCCTTGGCATCGTAAGGCGTGGACGGGATCACCGTCTTCACGCCCGGAATGTGGGCGTAGTAGGTGTCGATCTCGTAGTCGGAGTGCTGGCCGCCGAAGCCGGGGGTCTGTCCGGTCATCTCCATGATGAACACCACCGGCATCGACGCCTTGCCTCCGGTCATGCTCCGCAGCTTGCCGGCATGGTTCTGGATGACCTGGAAAGGCATGCAGGCGCCCTGATAGGGCACGTAGGTGGCCGCCCGCGAACCGGCAAGCCCGGCGCCGATCGTCGCCGACACCATCCAGTTCTCGTCGATGCCGGTATTGACGACCCGGCCCCGGCCGAATTCCTTTTCGAGGTTGATGACCGGCTTGCCGGGGTTGGACGCCACCGGCGGCGTCAGCTCGAAAATCCACAGCATGTCGGGATCCTCGCGCATTTCGGTTTGGACGGCCTCCAGGACCGAATACATCCAGCTCTTGCGTGCCATGATCTTGACCTTCCGAAATCTGAATCGCCTGCCTGCGGGACGTCAGCCGAACTGGCGCGCCGCGACGGTTCCTTCAACAAAAACGTTCCGCAGCCCGTCTTCCGGCTTGCACAGCGGCTGCTCGGCCGCCCACGCGAACGCATCGGCGACTTCCTGCTTGACCGAAGCCTCGATCGCGTCGGCTTTCGCCGCATCCAGCACGCTCCAGTCGATGAGAATGCGGCGTGCGATTTCGACCGGGTCGCGCTGCATCCATGCCCGAAGCTCGCGCTCGGGACGGAATGAGGAGATTGCGAGCGGGTCATAGCCGAACGCGCCCAGTTGACCGGGCTTGGCGCCGGGGGCGCCCCAGTGATTGTAGTAGCGGTAGGTCTTTGCCTCGATCAGCGTCGGTCCCTCGCCGGCGCGGGCGCGCCCGACGGCGGTCCTGGCGGCGTTATAGACCTGCACCACGTCCTGCCCGTCGACGACGACGCCCGGAATTCCGTAAGGCACCGCCGCCTCGGCGATGTCCTTCATCGGGCACGAATAGGAGTAGTGTGCATATTGGTGGTAAAGGTTGTTCTCCACGACATAGATGAACGGCAGCTTCAGCAGCGCCGCATTGTTGAGGGCGGAGTGGAAGTGCGGCGTGGCATAGGTGCCGTCGCCGCCGAAATTGACCACCACCTGATCGCTGCCGCGCGCCTTGGCGGCGAAGGCCGAGCCCGTGGCGATCACCGGTCCCGGCCCGATCATGCCATCGGCGCCTATGAAGCCGACTTCCGGATCGGAAATGTGCATCTCGGCGCCATAGCCATTGTTCAGGCCGGTGGCCCGGAAGTCCATTTCCGCCACCATCTTCTTCAGATCGACGCCCTTTGCCAGCGCGTGTCCCGAAGGCCGGTGCGTGGAGTAAATCAGATCGGCCTTCATGACCCCGCCGGAATTGCGCAAGGCGGCGCAGACACCCGTCGCCACCGCCTCCTGGCCGGCATAGAAATGATTGTAGCCCCGATAGTTCGGGTCGGTCAGCATCTTGTCGGCCATGGTGCGCTCGTGCCAGCGAATGCGCAGGATCGTGGTGTACATTTCGGTGAGCTTTTCATCGCTCAGATCCTTCGCCCAGAAGTCGATGTCGGCGCGCGCGCCGGTCACGGTTCCCGTCACGGCAACGGCGGCGCCGGCCAGTGCGGCCACCTTCAGGAAATTGCGTCTGCTGGTAGAAAGCGCTTCGCTGGTTTCCGGTCTCTCATGCATGGCGGTTCTCCCTGAACGTTTGCCAGAACAGCTGGCCGGTCGCTGGCGGGTTTGGAGAACTTTTTCAGCATAATTGCGCGCTCATCATTGACGGGCGTCAATGACAAGGAGCCTGCCGGGGAAATACAGGCGCTCTGCGACCTGCCGCGGCGTGGCATCGATTTTTCTCAATCGATGGCTGCGCAAGCTTTCGCGCCGTGCCACCCATGCCATCCGGCCAGCCGGAACTTGAAGCCGCACCATTGTCGCGGGAGATCGCGGGGTAGATGATATGGCTGCCCGCGCAGCCGGCGGAATCGTTCGTAAAGCGTTTCCAGGAAAAGGGGAAACGCTTTTCCGGTTCGCAAACGCGACGAAACAAGGACCTGGAGCCGTGCGACGATACCGTGAAACCATGAACGGCTCTAAAGCGTGTCGATGGAGGTACCCTGCAAGACGCCAGGTGGAGATGGAGGCAAGATCGCCATCGGCGGCATCGCGGGGGTCATGAGGTCCGGATGCCGGGGAATGCCGGCCGATGAAAATTCGGCGGCGCAGCGCCGGGGGAACAGGCATCCGGCCGCACGACTGGAGTGAGCCCATGCAGTCGGAAGCATTGCAGACAACCGCGCCGGGAAAGCCGGCCTACTGGTCCGTTCCCGCCGATGAACTTCTGCGCCGGTTGGGCACGCAAGCGCAGGGCCTGTCTTCAACTGATGCCGAAGCCCGGCTGCGCGACGCCGGCCCCAACGCCATCGGCCCCGAGAGAGGCACGACGGCCCTGGCGGCTTTCGTGCGACAGTTCCGCAGTCCGCTCGTGCTGATCCTCATCTTCGCGGCGATCGTGTCGGTCTTTGTCGGCGAAGGCAGCGAAGCGGCGATCATAGGCGTCATCGTCCTGGCGAGTTGCGTGCTGTCCTTTACGCAGGAATATGGCGCCTCCCGGGCCATGGAGGCGCTCAAGGCGCGCATCGCGCGCAGGACCGGGGCGCTGCGGGACGGCAAGGAAGTCGCCATCGCCGTGGAGGAGATCGTCCCCGGCGACGTCGTCAGGCTTTCGGCGGGAAACCTCGTTCCCGCGGACGGAATATTGCTGGAGGCGCGCGATTTCAACGTCAGCGAAGCAGCGCTCACCGGCGAGACGTTCCCGGTTTTGAAGAGCCCTGGCGTTTCCGCTGCGCAGGCGCAGATCGGACAGCGCGGCAACGCGGTCTTCGCAGGCACGTCCGTGCGCAGCGGCACCGCGACCATGGCGGTCGTCCATACCGGCGAGCGCACCGAGTTCGCCGCCATCGCCGCCGCCATCTCCCGTACCATCCCCGAAACCGAATTCGCCAGAGGCATCCGCCGCTTCGGCTATCTGATGACGGAGATCATGCTGGTCATCGTCATCCTGGTCTTCTTTGCGAACCTGCTGCTTGAAAGGCCGGCGGTGGACTCGCTGCTGTTCTCCCTGGCGCTCGCGGTCGGCCTGACACCGGAACTGCTGCCGGCCATCATCAGCGTCACTCTGGCGCGCGGCGCCCGCACCATGGCGGCAAGCGGCGTCATCGTGCGCCGGCTCGACGCCATCGAGAATCTCGGCAGCATGGACCTCCTGTGCACCGACAAGACCGGGACGCTGACCGAAGGCACGATCCGCCTCGATCGCTGCGTGGACGCCGACGGGGCGGATTCAGGTCAGGTCCGGCTGTGGGCGCTGCTCAACGCGACGCTTCAGTCCGGCATGAAGAACCCCCTGGACGAGGGGATAGCGGCCAGCCGGGGGCCGCAGGACGATCTGTCCGTCTACGAGAAGGCCGATGAAGTGCCTTACGATTTCATCCGCAAACGGCTTTCGGTGATCGTGCGGCGAACGGATGCCGCCGATGAGGACCTGCTCATCTGCAAGGGGGCCGTGCCGAACATCGTCGAGGCCTGTTCATCCATCCTGTCGGGAAGCGGCACGCAGGCGCTCGATGCGGACCGGGCAGCTGCCATCGACGCCAGGGTGCGGGACTGGAGCATGCAGGGCTTTCGCGTGCTCGGCCTTGCCGTGCGCCGGGGCCCGCGCCGCGATAGCTGGCGCCGCGAGGATGAAGCGGAGCTTGCTTTCGCCGGTTTCCTCCTGTTTCTCGATCCGCCCAAGCCGGGCATGGCCGACACGCTCAGGGCGCTGGTCGAGCGGGGCATCAGGGTCAGGATCATCTCCGGCGACAGCCGCCATGTGGTCGGGCATCTGGCCGAGATCGTCGGCCTGCCGCATCGCAACGTCCTGACGGGCGGCGAATTGTCGAAGCTGACGAAGAGCGCGCTCTTCGCGCGCGCCGCCCGCACCGACATCTTCGCCGAAATCGACCCCAACCAGAAGGAGCGGATCATCGCCGCGCTGCGCCGCGGCGGCCATGTCGTTGGCTATCTCGGCGACGGCATCAACGATGCGCCGGCCCTTCACGAGGCCGATATCGGCATCTCCGTCGACAGCGCCGTGGATGTCGCGCGCGAGGCGGCCGACATGGTCCTGCTCCGGCGCGATCTCAACGTTCTGCTGCGCGGGGTGGACGACGGGCGCCGGACATTCGCCAATACGATGAAATACATCGCCATCACCACGAGCGCCAATTTCGGCAATATGGTCTCGATGGCCATCGCCTCTCTGGGTCTGAATTTCCTGCCGCTTCTGGCTCCGCAGATTTTGCTCAACAACTTCCTGTCCGATATTCCTTCGCTGGCGATTACCACCGACAATGTCGACGCCGACCAGATCCGGACGCCGCACCGCTGGGATATCGGATATGTTCGCCGCTTCATGATCGCGTTCGGGCTGGTCAGCTCGGTCTTCGATTTCGTCACCTTCGGTTTCCTGATCATGCTCGCCGGCGCGACGGCGCAGATCTTCCAGACGGCGTGGTTCGTCGAATCCCTGCTCACCGAGCTTGCCATCGTGCTGATCGTGCGAACCCACATGCCTTTCTGGAAAAGTCATCCCGGCGCGCTGCTTTTCGGATTGACCGTGGCCGTCGCCTTCCTGGCCGTCGCCATTCCCTATCTGCCGGGCGCGGATTGGTTCGGCTTCGTGCCGCTGCCCTTGCCCGTCACGGCCGGCCTCGTAGCGATCACAATCGCCTATCTCGCCGCATCGGAGGCAACGAAACGCTGGTTCTTTGCGCGCGAGCGCCGCCGCGCCAGAAACAGGCGCGGCGTTTGACCGCCGTCAAGGCGCCAGCCCGCAAAGTAGCGCTGCATGGCGGCGGCACCGGAAAAACCATTATGGCGCGTCGCATCCTCGTCATTGTCGGCCACCCTGATCCCGACCCCAAACGGCTGTGCCGGGCGCTTGCCGCGGCCTATGCCGACGGCGCCCGCTCAGCGGGCCACCATGTGCAATCGATCGATGTCGCCACGCTCGATTTTCCCTTGCTGCGCACCAGGGAAGAGTTCGAGCAGCGCCCGATACCGGTCACGCTCGCGAGCGCGGCGGAAGCGATCGGGGATGCCGAGCACATCATGTTCGTGTTTCCGCTCTGGCTCGGCACGATGCCGGCGCTGCTCAAGGGCTTCCTGGAGCAGGTGATGCGCCCGGGCGTCGCATTTGCCTGCCAGGAGCCCGGCAAGGGTGGCTTTGCCGGGACACTGCTCAAGGGAAAGTCGGCCCGCATCGTGGTGACCATGGGAATGCCGGCATTCTTCTACCGGTTCTGGTATCTCGGCCACGGCATCGCCGGCATGCGCCGCAACATGCTCAACTTCGCCGGCATCGGCCCGGTCCGGGAGACCCTGCTTGGAATGGTGGAAGGCGCAAGCGACGCCAAACGCAAAAAATGGATCGCCTCAATGCACGCCCTGGGCAGAAAAGCCGCCTGATCGGCCGAGCTCCACGGCAACCTTGCCATCGGGTGCGGTTTGGCGATCGCCTTTCAGGGCGCAGGCAGCCTCGTGCTGGCTGAGATAGACCGCGCCATTGAGATGCCGTAGAAATTCCGTGCCCTTGAGCCGGTCCATGACCGGGCCCTTGACTTCCGAAAGATGAAAACCGATCTCGACATCCGCCAGACGCCGGTTGATTTCCTCCAGGCTTTCAAGCGCGGAGGCATCGACGGCGTTCACGGCGGAGCACATCAGGATGACATGCCTGAGTTCGGGCCTCTCGGCCACATGCCTGGCAATCGTGTCTTCGAGAAAGCGTGAATTGGCGAAGTAGAGGCTCTCGTCGACGCGGATCGAGAGGATTTCAGGGCTGGTGATCACGGCGTGCCGCTCGACATTGCGATAATGCTCCGTGCCCGGCACCTGCCCGACGATGGCCGTATGCGGCCTGCTGGTGCGGTAGAGATGCAGCAGCAGAGACAGCAGCACGCCGGCAACGATGCCAAGCTCGACGCCCCAGCCAAGCGTGACCGTGATCGTCGCGGCCATCGCGGCGAAGTCGGACTTCGAATAGGCGAAGACCCGGCGAACCGTTGCGAAATCGACCAGTGAAAGCACCGCGACGATGATCGTGGCGGCAAGCGTCGCCTGCGGCAGGCTGGCCAGAAGCGGGGTCAGGAACAGCGCCGCCAGGGCAATGCCAATGGCGGTGAACACACCGGCGGCCGGCGTCTGCGCGCCGGCGTCGAAATTGACCACCGAACGCGCAAAGCCGCCGGTGACCGGATAGCCGGATGAAAGACCGGCGGCGATATTGGCCGCACCCAGCCCGATCAGTTCCTGATCGGGATCGATCCGCTGCCGCCGCTTGGCCGCCAGGGTCTGGCCGACGGAAACCGATTCGACGAACCCCACCACCGAAATGAGAAAGGCGGGCCCAAGAAGCGCCGAAATGAGATCGGGCGGCAGGGCCGGCACGCCGAGCGCCGGCATGCCCTGCGGAATTGCGCCGACAAGGGCGACCCCGCGCGCGCCGAGATCGAGGCCGGCGGCGAGCCCGGCCGTCGCCGCGACCGCCAGGATCG
>JAZIHP010000044.1:0-29854 GCA_036678505.1 Alphaproteobacteria bacterium | reverse complement strand
ATCCAGTCCGGCAGCTTCGGATCGTCGACGTCGAACAGATGCTCCTTCCCGTCCACATTTATTTTCAGCGGCCCGGCTGTGTTTGTCACCGGGGTGTCATCGGGGTTTTTCATGCAGGCGAACCTTTCATGTGCGGAAGATCGTGCCGGAGCGATCCCGCCAGGAGCGCGCAGCGGTTTTGCGTCCGCAATTGCGTGGAAACAAGGAGACGGAGCATTGGAGCTGATCCCTTTTCACCGGAAATGCTCTAGGACAAGATGCAGGGGTACAGGAGCATTCTGGCGGACATGATGACCGATTTGAGGGATCGACAGAAGCATCGCATGCGCCATTTCGCCAGCAATTTATGGGCCGCGCGCTGGTTGCTGGTCACGGCTGTCCTTGCGGTGCTCGCGGTTTTCTTGCCTGCCTGTCTGCCTCTGCCCGTCATTCCCGGCATAATCCTCATCCTGCTGCTGGTTGCCGGTTTGACCGGGCCGGCGCCGCATGAGGGACGGGAGCATGGCAAAAGAGGCCGCGAACCGGGGGAACTGTATGGTCTCCCGGCGGAAAACCTGGCGGCGGCCGTCACCGATCCGCTGATCGTGTTCGACGACAATGCGTCGATAATTCATGCCAATGCGGCCGCCGATGCCGCGTTCGGCGATCTGCGCACCGGCATGTCGCTACAGCTCAAGTTCCGTGCCCCCGAAATGCAGGCGCTGATCGATGCGTCCCTTTCCGGAGGCGGTTCGCAGTCGGCGGATTTCACCGACAAATTGCCGGTCGAGCGCGTCTACCGCGTTACCGCCTCTGCGGTCGGTCACGGCTCGCGGCTGCATGTGCTTCTGTTCAAGGATCAGAGCGAAGCGCGCCGCATCGACCGCATGCGCGCCGACTTCATCGCCAATGCCAGCCATGAGATGCGCACGCCGCTGGCCTCGATCGCGGGCTTTATCGAGACGCTGCGGGGCCCCGCCCGCAACGATCCGGCAGCGCGTGAGCAATTCCTGCAGATCATGCAGAGCCAGACCGGGCGCATGGCCCGCCTGATCGACGACATGCTGTCGCTGTCGCGGCTGGAGATGAAGCCCTATCTGAAGGCCGGCGCGCGGGTCGACCTCGCACAAGTGCTGGAAAGCGTGATCGATTCGCTTGCGCCGGTGGCCCGCGAGAACGGCCTTGCCGTCGAGCGGCAATTCGCAGAAGGCCCACTGGAGGTTCCAGGCGACCGCGACGAGCTTTATCAGGTCTTCGAGAACCTTCTGGAGAATGCCTGCAAATACGGGCAGGACGGCGATCGCGTCGTCGTTTCCATCGAGCGGGGCGACACGGGCGGCCAGCCCGGCATCGATGTCACGATTCGCGATTTCGGACCCGGCATCGCCGAAGAGCATATTCCGCGCGTGACCGAGCGCTTCTATCGCATCGATTCCGAAACGGCCCAGTCGCGCAAGGGAACGGGGCTGGGGCTTGCGATCGTCAAGCACATCCTCACCCGCCATCACGGCCGGCTCTCCATCCGTTCGGAGCTTGGCAAGGGTGCGGCCTTCACAGTTCATTTGCCGATCAACTAGAACTGCGGCCGCGGCGGCGCTAGTATGGAAGGCCGCTTGCCGGCTTTCGTGCAATTGTCATGTGAGTGGCGTAACGGAAGGGAAATAAGCGAGGCCGAATCAAAATGGCCCTGGAGGTTCCGCCCATGCAGTCCGTGCATATCGTCAGCGCCTATGACGAGGAGCTGAAATATTTGTCGAAGCGCATCGCGGCGATGGGCGGCCATGCCGAGCGCATGGTCGAGCAGGCCATTTCGGCCCTCGTGAATTCCGATCCGGAACTTGCCCGCAAGGTGGTGGACGACGACGCGGTTCTCGACCAGGGCCAGCGGGACGTGGACGACAAGGCCATTCTGCTGATCGGCAAGCGCCAGCCCATGGCCGCCGATCTTCGCGAGGTGATCGGCGTCATCCGCATTTCCGCAGATCTGGAACGGGTGGGCGATCTTGCCAAGAACGTGGCCAAACGGGTGGCTTCGGTGGGCGAGGGGGCTCAGCCCGTGTCTCTCTACCGCGGCATCGAGGCGCTGTCCGACCTGGCCCTGACCCAGCTCAAGGAAGTGCTCGACGTCTATGCCTCGCGCTCGGTGGCGACAATCGGTTTCGTTCGCGATCGCGACGACCAGATCGACGCCATGTACACCTCGCTGTTCCGCGAGCTTCTCACCTATATGATGGAAGATCCGCGCAACATCACGCCCTGCACGCATCTGCTGTTCTGCGCCAAGAACATCGAACGCATCGGCGACCACGCCACCAACATCGCCGAGACGATCTATTTCATCGTCACCGGCGACCAGATGCCGGTCGAACGTCCCAAGGGCGACAAGACCGACCGCATCGTGATGCCGGCAAGCTGATCAAAAAACGACGGTTACGGATTTTCCTGAAACACCAGCCGGGTTCTGTCGGGGCTTGAGCCCAGCGCCCTTTCAAGCAGGGATTCGGCGTGCGCATTGCGCTCGCGGGCGGTGTTGGCGCCCATCACCACAACCACATAGCGGCGGCCGCCGGCGCTGTAGGAGGTGACGATGTTGAAGCCGGAAGCCCTTATATAGCCGGTCTTGATGCCGTCCACGCCGGGAACGCGGCCGAGCATGTCGTTGTGTCCGCGCATCACCTTGCCGCGGAACATGAAGTCGGTGGCCGAGAAGTAATGGTAATATTGCGGGAAACGATTGCGCAGCGCGATGCCCAGAACCGCCATGTCGCGGGCGGTGGTGAACTGCCCGTCATCGGGCAGGCCCGAAGCGTTGCGGAAAGTGGTGTTGCGCATGCCGATCTGGCGGGCCTTGGCGGTCATGGCGGCGGCGAAGGCTTCCTCGCTGTCGGCCAGATATTCGCCCACGGCTGCCGCCACGTCATTGGCCGATTTCACCGTCAGCGCGCGGATGGCCGTATCCACGTCGATGCGCTCGCCCGGACGCAGGCCAAGCTTGCTTGGCGGGCGCGAGGCCGCATAGGCGGAGACCGGGATCCCGGCGTTCTTCTCGACGCGCCCCGCGGTCAGCGCCTCGAACAGCATGTAGAGCGTCATCATCTTGGTCAGCGAAGCCGGATAGCGCGGCGATGTCGAGTTCATCTCGAACAATTGCTTGCCGGTGCCGGCATCGACGATGATCGAGGCGTATTTCTGCGGCGCCGCCGGCACCGAAAGCACCGCCTCCGGCGGCATGGCGGTGGTGCAGCCGCCGATCAGTGCGCCAAGCGTGAGGATGACAGCGAGTTTGTGGAGCAGTCGGAACAATCGCGGGCCGTGAGATAAAGCGGGCTGGAACGGAAATTGGCGCGGACCCTAGCTCAAGCGGTGTGCCGCGTCCATGCGCTTCAATGCCCATCATGGGCGCGTCATGCTGTATATTGCTTCATGCCGGTGCGGAACCGCGTTCACAGCCGTTCGTTCTAGAGCCGTTCAAGGCTTTACGGAATCGCCGGGCGGCTCCAGGTCTTTGTCTTGCCGCGTTTCCGAACCGGAAAAGTAACGGCAACAGGAGGTCAAGATGTCAGAAATCGCGTCCATAGCTTCCGCTATTTTCAAGCGCGCCGGCAAATCGGGCCGGTTCGTCGTCGCCATCGCCGGTCCGCCGGGCTCGGGCAAGTCGACACTCTCCGAAAAACTGCGGGAGCTGTTGCCTGAGGGGACGGCCGAGATAGTTCCGATGGACGGCTTTCATTATGATGATCGTGTGCTTGGAGAACGCGGTTCCCTGGCCCGGAAGGGCAGCCCCGAAACCTTCGATTTTGCCGGTTTCGAGGCGCTGCTGAAACGCATCAGGGCGGGTGAAGGCGATATTGCCATTCCGCTGTTCGACCGCAGCATGGAATTGTCGCGGGCGGCGGCGGCCATATTGGGGCCGCAGGTCCGCTTCGTGCTGGTCGAAGGCAATTATCTTTTGCTGGACGAGGAGCCCTGGTCGCGGCTGGCCGGTCTGATCGATTTCTCCGTCTTCCTCGATGTGCCGGAAGCGGTTCTGGAAACGCGGCTTCTGGCGCGCTGGCACACGCATGGCTTTGCCGATGAAGAGGCGCGCAGCAAGGTAACCTCGAACGATCTGCCCAATGCACGGCGCGTGTCGGGCAGGCGGCGCGCCGCCGACATGGTGGTCGGCGACGGCGAGGAACTTTAGAGCCGTTCACGGTTTCATGGAATCGCCGAACGGCTCCAGGTCTTTGTCTTGTCGCGTTTGCGAACCGGAAAAGTGTTTCCGCTTTTCCTGGAAGCGCTCTTGAGCGCGTCGCGATCTTTCAGGCCCGTTCTGTTGTCCTCACGCATGTCGTTGTCCCGAAACCGGAGCCCCATTGCCGGGCGGCATGCTTTCAGGATCAGCCGCGTGCGGGAATTTCCAGTCCGGCCTGCACTGCCGGGCGGGCCAGGCCGCGTTCCAGCCATTTGGCGACAGCGGGGAAGTCGTCGAAGCCGACCAGTTCGCGCGCTTCATAAAAGCCGATCAGGTTGCGCACCCAGCCGAGCATGGAAATGTCGGCAATGGTGTAATCGTTGTCCATGATCCATTTGCGCCCCGTGAGGCGTCCGTCGAGCACGCCCAGCAGACGGCGCGATTCAGCGCGATAGCGTTCCAGCGGGCGCTTGTCGGCGATCTCGCGGCCGGCGAATTTGTGGAAGAAGCCGAGCTGGCCGAACATCGGTCCGATCGCCGCCATCTGGAAGAACACCCACTGGATGGTCTCGTAGCGGCGCGCCGCATCGGAAGGCAGGAGCTTGCCGGTCTTCTCGGCGAGATAGAGCAGGATGGCGCCGGATTCAAACAGCGCCAGCGGAGCGCCGCCGGGTCCCCTGGGGTCTATGATCGACGGGATCTTGCCATTGGGGTTGAGCGACAGGAATTCGGGTCCCCACGTCTCGTCCTTGCCGATGTCGATATAATGCGCCTCATAGGGCAGGCCGAGTTCTTCCAGGGCGATCGATACCTTCACGCCGTTCGGCGTCGGCGCGGAATAGAGCTGGATCCGGTCAGGATGCCGGGCGGGCCAGCGCGTGGTCACGGGAAAGGCGGAGAGATCGGCCATGGAAGAACTCCTGCGTGAGGTGGTGCCGGAATGGCGGATGCCGGACCTGCGGCATGTCATCGGCCGCAGGTCCCGATCGATGACGAATCACACTGCTTTGAGCGCCAGCACCGCATTGGTGCCGCCGAAGGCGAAGGCGTTGGAGACGGCGGCGCGAACCTTGCGCTCGCGCGCCGTGTTGGGTGTCACGTCCAGATCGCAATCCGGGTCGGCCTCGCGGTAATTGGCCGTAGGCGGCACGACGCCCTCCCGGATCGCCATGACGCAGGCGATCAGTTCCAGCGCGCCCGATGCGCCGAGACAATGCGCGTGCATGGACTTGGTGGACGATATGGAAAGCTTGTGGGCGTGGTCGCCGAAGACGCGCTTGATCGCAGCCGTTTCGATCTGGTCGTTGGCCTTGGTCCCGGTTCCGTGGGCGTTGAGATAGTCGATCTCTTCAGGGTTGAGACCGGCATCGGCCAGACAGGCGCGCATGGCGCTCTCCGGCCCTTCGATGGTGGGGGCCACGATATCGGAAGCATCGCCGGAGAAGCCGGCGCCCGCCACTTCGGCCAGAATGTCGGCGCCGCGTGCCACCGCATGATCGTAGCTTTCAAGAACGACCATGCCCGCGCCCTCGCCAAGCACCAGTCCCTGCCGGTCGGCGGAGAACGGGCGGCAGGTATCGGACGACAGCACGCGAAGCGCTTCCCAGCCCTTGAGAATGCCCCACACCATCGGCGCATCCGTGCCGCCGGCCAGCATCACGTCGGCGCGGCCGAGCCTGATCTGATCCGCCGCCGAGGCGATGGCATGATTGGACGAAGAGCAGGCGGAGGTGACGCCGAAGACGGGGCCCCGAAGACCGAGGCTCATGGAAACATGTCCTGCCGGGGCCCCTGGCATGGCCTTGGGCACCGAGAAGATGCCGGCGCGCGACTTGCCTTCGAGCAGTATGGCCCGGTAGTTTTCCTCGATGACTTCCCAGCCGCACACCCCCACGCCCACAATGCTGCCGATGCGCCGGCTGTTGGTTTCGTCGACGGACAATCCGGCATGGCGGGCGGCTTCGCGCGCGGCGATCACCGCAAGCAGGCTGAAGCGGTCCATGGCCACCAGCTGCTTGCGCTCGACGCCATGGTCGGGCAGCGTCTTGATTTCGCAGCCGCTGGCAATTTTTGTGTTGTGAAGGGCAGGATTGGAAACAGGCCCGATGGCCGAACGGCCTGCCCGCATTTCATTCCAGATCGCTGAGGCATTGGTGCCGAGGCCGCAGAGGCCGCCCATGCCGGTGATGACGATGCGCTTGCGCATGAAGCTCCTGATCAGTTCTTCTGGGCAATCAGGGCGCGAACAGCCTCGATCATATCGCCGACATTCTTCAGGTTGCTCCAGGCGTCAACCGTGTTCATCTCGATCTCGATGCCGTACTGCTCTTCGAGATCGAAGATGATCTCGGTCAGCTCAAGCGAATGAATTCCAAGCGCTGTCAGTTCGGTCGAGGCCGTGATTTCCTCATCGCCCGGCTCTGCATGTTCCTTGATTTTGTCGATGATTTCGGTTGCCAACTGGTCAGCCATCGGGTTCCTTTCCTGTTCGTCCGGCGCGTTGCAACAGATGTTCGGTCGCGGCGACACGATCGTGTCTTCGGCAGATCCTTGTCTCTACTGCCCTGATCTCCGTACGGAGCAGGCCCAACCTTCTATAGGAAGGCAGGGCTTTAGAGGCAACAGCGTTGTCGGAAGCTTTCAAAGTGGCTGGCACTATGTACCGGCTGCGTTAACGAAAGGGATGTTTTTCCGCCGAAATCCCCGGCTTTCGCGCCCGCAGATGAAATTTCGCCAGAGTCGCCGAAAGACGCAACGGTCATGCTGCCGATGCGTCACGGATTGAAAAGACCTTTTGTCGCCGCTGCTTGACGCAAAACCCACCCCCTATATATCTAGTTTACAGGCACGCGGGGGGCTTGCCCGAACGATATCGCGCCCGCGCGGGCTGGCTCTCCTGACGGACCGGCAGCATATGTTCCGGTGCGCTGCATTTTGCGGAAAGTTGTCTTGATGAATACGGTTCCTACGTTGAATTCGGCCGACGCAAAGCCGGTCCAGTTCCCCATTCCGGCCAATGTCTATGCCGAAACCGTGGTTTCGGTGAAACACTATACCGACAAGCTGTTCGCCTTCCGCGTCACCCGTCCGCAATCCCTGCGCTTCCGGTCAGGTGAATTCGTCATGATCGGCCTGCCGAATGCCGAGAAGCCGGTGTTCCGCGCCTATTCGGTGGCAAGCCCTGCCTGGGATGAGGAACTCGAATTCTTCTCCATCAAGGTGCAGGACGGGCCGCTGACCCGGCACCTGCAGAAAATCCAGCCGGGCGACACCATATTGCTGCGTCCGAAAGCCACCGGCACGCTGGTGCTGGATGCGCTCACCCCGGCCAAACGGCTGTTCATGATTTCCACCGGCACGGGCATCGCGCCCTTCGCCAGCCTGCTGCGCGATCCCGATACCTATGAGCGGTTCGAGCACGTCTTCATCACGCACACCTGCCGCGACCGCGCCGAGCTCCTCTACGGTCAGGAACTGGTGGCGGCATTGCAGGACGACCCGCTGATCGGCGAAGCCGCCGTCGGCCGCGTCACCCTCTACAACTCCACAACGCGTGAGGAAACGCCCATCATGGGGCGCATTACGGCGCTGATCGAGAGCGGCAAGTTCTACAGCGATCTCGGCATCGAACCGCTGAACCGCGAAACCGACCGCGTCATGATCTGCGGGTCGATGCAGATGCTGCGCGACGTCAAGGAACTGGTCGAGGCCCGCGGCTTCATCGAGGGTTCGCTGAACAGTCCCGCCGATTTCGTGGTCGAACGCGCCTTCGTCGGCTGACGGGTTTTTTGCGGGAATTCAGGTAAAAGCCCCGGTGCTCGCGCGCGGGGCTTTTCATTTTGATGCGAACGCTGGTTGATACGAATGCTGGCTGCACAAGGCTTCCCCAGAGCCGTTCACGGTTTCATGGAATTGCCGAACGGCTCCAGGTCTTTGTTTTGTCGCGTTTCCTGGAAACGCTCTATATGCGCTTGCCATCCTGTCCGAAGCGGTAGGTGGCGGCCGGGTCGGGGGTTGCGTAGAGCGTGGCACCCGGCTCGGCATTGTAGACGCCGAACAGGCGCACGGTGATCAGCCCCGCCTTCTCGCAATCCAGATAGAGATTGGTGTCGGCGCCCAGATGCTCGGCATGGATGACGGTGCCTTTCCATGTGCCCTTTGCCGGGTCGACGCCGATGTGTTCCGGCCGTACGCCGATCGTCTTCACGCTTTCCCCAAGTCTCGCGCCCTCGATGAAATTCATCCTGGGCGAGCCGATGAAGCCGGCGACGAATTCGTTGGCCGGCGCGTTGTAAAGCTCCATCGGCGCGCCGATCTGCTCGATGCGCCCGCCATTCAGCACCACGATGCGGTCGGCCAGCGTCATGGCCTCGACCTGATCGTGGGTGACGTAGACCATGGTCGCCTTGAGGCGGCGGTGGAGCTGGGCGATCTCCAGGCGCGTATTGACGCGCAGCGCCGCGTCCAGATTGGAAAGCGGCTCGTCGAACAGGAACAGGCTGGGCTCGCGCACCACGGCGCGGCCGATGGCGACGCGCTGGCGCTGTCCGCCGGACAGTTCGGCCGGCCGGCGCTGAAGATAGGGATCGAGCGACAGCATCGCGGAGGCTTCCGCCACGCGCTTGTCGATCTCGGCGGCCGGCGTGCCCGCCTGCTTCAGGCCGAGCCCCATATTGTTCTTCACCGTCAGGTGCGGATAGAGCGCATAGGTCTGGAACACCATGGCGATGCCGCGCTTGGCCGGCGGGGTTGCGGTCACGTCCTTGCCATCGATGACGACGCGGCCGCACGTTGCGTCTTCCAGCCCGGCGATGACCCGCAGAAGCGTGGATTTGCCGCAGCCGGACGGGCCGACGAAAACGACGAATTCGCCGTCCGCCACATCGAGGTCGATGCCTTTCAGCACCTCGACCTGCCCGAAGGACTTTTTCACGTTCTCGATGTTCAGCGAACCCATATGTCGTCCTTGTCGAATGCAGCGATCCCGTTCACAGGCGAACCGGTTTTCCGGTGCGCACGCTCTCGTCCGCCGCAAGGCACACAGCCAGCGATTTGACCGCATCGTCCATGTGGCGGGTAAGATCGATGTCCTGGCGGATCGCCTTCAGCACGAAGGCCTGTTCGAGGTCGCACAGTTCCTGATGGCCGGGCTCGCCTTGCATGGACAAGAGCTGGTCTTGCTTTGCGAAGCGCCCGTCCCCGGCCGTGGCGGCGCTGTGCAGGCGGATGGTGGAGGTCTTGGTGTGGGTGTCGATGTCGTCCGATTTCGCGCCCTCGGCCATGACGATGGAGACGCAGCCCCTGGGCGAGATCACGTCCTTCACGAAGAAGGCGGCTTCGGAAATCATCGGTCCCCAGCCCGCCTCGTACCAGCCGACCGAGCCGTCATCGAACAGCACCTGCAAATGGCCGTAATTGTACATGGCGGGATCGATCTCGTCGGAAAGGCGCACGCCCATGCCGCGCACCTCGACGGGGCTTGCATCGGTGATCTGGCACATCACGTCCAGATAATGCACGCCGCAATCGACGATGGGCGAGGTCGTCTTCATCAGCTGCTTGTGGGTCTCCCAGGTCGCGCCGGACGATTGCTGGTTGAGGTTCATGCGGAACACGTAAGGGCCGCCGAGCCTGCGCGCTTCCGTAATCAGCCGCATCCATGAGGGGTGATGACGCAATATGTAGCCGATCACCAGCTTGCGGCCATTGGCTCTTGCCGCATCCACCACGCGCCGGGCGTTCGCCACCGTCGTTGCCAGCGGCTTTTCCACGAACACATGGCAGCCCGCCTCGATGGCCTCGACGGCATAATCGGCATGGCTGTCCGAATAGGTGGCGATGCAGGCAAGGTCGGGCTTTTCCTCAAGCAGAGCTTCTGTGAAGGAGCGGCGGATCGCATGGCCGGTCAGCGGTGCCGGCAGCTCGACATCGGAACGGTTGACGAGTGCCGCAATCTCGAAGCCCGGATTGGTGGCATAGGCCAGCGCATGGCTGCGGCCCATATTGCCGAGCCCGGCGACGACGACGCGAACCGGTCTGGTCTCACTCACTTGACTGCTCCCGAAGTAATGCCGCGGATCAGTTGCCGCGAGAAGATGAGGTAGAGGACGAGCACCGGCAGGATCGCCAGCGAAAGGGCTGCCAGCACCGCGTTCCAGTTGGTGACGTACTGGCCGATGAACATCTGGGCGCCGAGGGTCACCGTCTTGGTCGCTTCCGAGGGGGCGAGGATCAGCGGGAACCACAGATCGTTCCAGATCGGGATCATGGTGAATACGGCGACTGTCGCCATGGCCGGCCGCACCAGCGGCAGCACCAGCCGGAAAAAGATGCGGTATTCCGAGAGCCCGTCGATGCGCCCGGCATTCTTCAGGTCGTCGGAAACGCCGCTCATGAATTCGGTGAGGATGAAGATCGCCAGCGGCAGGCCCTGCGCGGTGTAGACGAGGATCAGCGCCGTCAGCGTGTTCACCAGCCCCGAGGCCACCATCAGCTGCAAGATGGCGACGGTGCCGAGGCGGATCGGGATCATGATGCCGAGCGCCAGATAAAGCCCCATCAGCCGGTTGCCGCGAAAACGGTATTCGGACAACGCGAAGGCCGCCATCGCGCCGAACAGCAGCACGAAGAACAGCGAGGCCACGGTGACGATGAAGCTGTTCTGGAAGTAGAGGAAGAAATCGCCCTGCGTCAGCACCATGCGGTAGCCGACGAGGTCGAAGGTTTCCGGTGTGGGGGGCGTGAGCGGCGAACCGAAGATCGCCTTGCGCGTCTTGAAGGAGTTGATGAGGATCACGAACACCGGAAACAGCGCGATCACCGTATAGGCGATCAGGATCGCGTGGGCGGCGGCCGAGCGGGGCAGCGAGGTTGTGGCGCGGCTCATTACGGCCTCCTCAGAACTTGTAGCGGCGCAGCCGCGTCTGGATGAGGAACAGATAGAGGCACACGCCCGCCAGAATGATGAGGAACATCATGGTGGCGATGGCCGCCCCCATGTTGCGGTCGCCGACCTGAAGCTGGAAGCCGAAGAAGGCGCGATAGAGATAGGTGCCCAGGATATCGGTTGAGTAATTGGGGCCGGCAAGCGCCCCTTGCGCCGAATAGATCAGGTCGAAGGCGTTGAAATTGGCGACGAAGGTCAGCACCGAGATGATGCCGATCGCCGGCAGGATCAGCGGCAGCTTGATCTTCCAGAATTGCGACATGCCCGTCACCCCGTCGCATTCGGCGGCCTCGATCACCTCGTCGGGGATCGACAGGAGTGCGGCATAGATCAGCATCATCGGAATGCCGACGAACTGCCATACCGAGATCAGGCTGAGGGCGGTGAGCGCATAGTCCTCCTTGCCGAGCCATGGCGTGAACAGGCTTTTCAGGCCGACCAGATCGAGCAGGTTTGGCGCGACGCCCCAGATCGGCGACAGGATCAGCTTCCAGGCGAAGCCGACGATGACGAAGGACAGGATGGTCGGGATGAAGATGGCGGTGCGGTAGAAGGAGGAGAAGCGCAGTTTCGGGCTGGAAAGCAGGGCCGCCAGCATGATGCCGATGGGGTTCTGCACCAGCATGTGGATGATGAAGAACCACACATTGTTGCCGAGCGCGTTCCAGAAACCGCGCGACCAGTTGGGATCGCCGAACAGCGTGCGGAAATTGCCGAGCCCGACGAAGGTCTGGGCGCCGGAGACATTGCGGAACAGCGAGAATTGCAAGGTGCCGAACAGCGGCACGATCATGATCGCCGTATAGACCAGGACGGCGGGAGCCAGGAACACGACGATGTGCCAGCGGAAATGCTTTTTCGGTTTCGCGTCACTGGCCGTCATGAATGTGGTCCGTGGTCGAAGGCTTCGGGGGAGCGCCGTGGGAGACGGAGGGCCGTGGGAGGAAAAGGCCGGCGAAGGCGGAAAACATGATTTCGGGCCGCGAGGGAAAAACCCTCCCCGGAAAACCGGGGAGGGAAGGTCCGGTCACTCGGCCGGCTTGTACCAGCTGTCGAGGCCGGCTTGCAGCTTCTTGCCCGCCTCTTCCGGCGTCACCGTGCCGTTGATCACATTGGCCGCCTCCACCCATGTCTCGTTTTCGAGGTTGGGGGTGCCGCGCGACAGGATCTGGTAGGTCGAGCGGATGGTCGATTTGCAGGTGTCGCGCCACGAAACGAATTCCTGCGCCAGCGGATCTTCCATCTTCACCGGGGTGGAGTTCAGGCTGAAGAATCCGGGCAGGGCGTTGGCGTAGATCTCGGCGAATTCAGGCGAGGCCACCCAGGTGAGGAAGGTCTTCGCGGCTTCCGGATTCCTGGAGGTGGCGTTCATGCCGATGCCGATGTCGGTATGGTCGGAAATATAGCAGGTGTCGCCGGCGGCCTTCACCGGCGGCGGGAAGGCGCCCATCTCGAAATCGACCTGCGTGTTGAACACTGAAATCTCCCAGGAACCGGCGGGGAAGATGGCGGCGCGCCCCAGCGTGAACAGGTTCTGGCTGTCGGGGTAGGTCTGCGCCTCGAAGCCGTCGCCGAGATAGGGCTTCCACTTCGCCAGCGTGGCGAAGGGTTCCACCCATTGCGGATCGGTGAGCTTCTGCTCGCCCTTGATGAGCGCCAGGCGGCCTTCCTCGCCATGCCAGTAATTGGGACCGATGTTCTGGTAGCCCATGGTGGCGGCTTCCCACAGGTCCTTGGTGCCCATGGCGAGCGGAATATAGGTGCCGTCCTCCTTGATCTTGTCGAGCGCGGCGAAGAATTCGTCCTCGGTCGCGGGCGGCTCGATGCCGAGTTCCTTGAAGGCGTCCTTGTTGTAGATGAAGCCGTGGATCACGGAGGCCATCGGCACGCAGAAAGTCTGCTTGCCGTCGTCGGTCGTCCAGGCGGATTTCGCGACGCCGGAGAAGTTCTCCATGCCCGAAAGCTCGGTCAGGTCGGCGAGTTTGCCGCTCTTGAACAGGTCGAGCGAGGCGTCGAACGGTCGGCAGGTGATGAGGTCGCCGGCCGAGCCCGCATCCAGCTTGGCGTTGAGGGCGGCGTTGTATTCGGTTGGAGCCGAAGGCGCGAAAACGACCTTGATGTCGGGGTGTTTCGCCTGGAAAGCCGGAATCAGCTTTTCCTGCCAGATGGCGAGGTCGTCGTTGCGCCAGCTTTCGATGGTCAGCGTTGCATCCTGCGCGAAAACTGCCGCCGGGCACAGAACGCCCGATCCAAGCAGCGCTGCCGTGAGAAGTTTCGTTTTCATGCTCGTCTCCCTGTCGTTTTCTGATTCTTTTCAGATTTACCCGGCATGAACGGCGCCTGCCGCGGCCGGCGCCGCGCCGGAGGCTGGCAAATATCCAATGAGAAAGGAGAAGATGCGCAAATCCGGCCGCCTGCGGCCGGCCCCGCGCTTATGCCCGGCCCCGCGCTTATGCCATGGGAAGCGATGGCCCATGCTGTGTTTCCTCCCTTTCGCTCTCCTGCCAAAAAGATACCAAAAAAATACCACTTGTCCACATTGATTAACGATTTCGGACAGGGTGCAATGATATATGACGAAAATGCCTGTATTTTCAGCAAATTATCAATAATTTCTGCTGCCTGTTCGGCAGGTGAAAATTAACGCTTGGATATTGGTATTTAAGTGGTATTATATTTTACGGAGGATCGCCGGATGGATTTCGTGCTTGGCATAGATGGCGGTGGAACCGGTTGCAGGGCGGCTCTTGCCTCTCCCGACGGGCGGATATTGGCGCGCGCCGGTTCGGGTGCGGCCAATATCCGCACCGACCTCGCCAGCGCCCGCGCCCATATCGTGGAGGCTGCGCGCCGCGCTTTCGTCGAGGCCGGGCAGGCCCCCGAATCGCTGGCCCGCACGCCGGCCGTGCTGGGGCTGGCTGGCGCCAATGTCGGCACCTATCGCCAGCAGGTGCAGGCCATATTGCCGTTTCGCGAGAGCCTGGTTGAAAGCGATGCCGAGATCGCGCTGGAAGGCGCTGTGGGCTCCGGCGACGGGGCCATTGCCGTGCTTGGCACCGGCAGCGCCTACCGGGTGCGCCGGTGCGGCGTCTCGCGTGCCGTCGGCGGCTGGGGGTTTCAGGTCGGCGATCAGGCATCGGGCGCGCGCGTCGGCCGCGACCTTCTGGAGCAGACCCTGCTCGCCTATGACGGCATAGGCGAAGCCTCGGCGCTGACGCGCGAGATCATGGCGGTCTTTCGTGACAACCCTGAGGATCTGGTCGAGTTCACCGTGGCGGCAAAGCCCGGTGACTATGGCGGCTTTGCGCCGAAGGTCTTCGACTATGCGGCCGAGGGCGATGTGGTCGCGCGCTCCATCGTCGGCAAGGCGGTTGCCGATGTGGAAGGCGCGCTTGGCGCGCTGGGTCTGCGCGAAGGCGATGTGCTGTGCCTGCTCGGCGGGCTTGCCGGGTTTTATGCGCCGCTGCTTGCCGCGCGCTACCAGCCCCTGTTGCGCGAACCGCGCGGCGATGCGCTGCTGGGCGCGGTGCGCATGGCCGCGCGCCGGTTCGGCACCTTCGCGGAGGCGATGAATGGCTGAAGGTGCCGGTCGTCTGTTTGCGGGCGTGAAAGGCGGCCCGTCGGGTCAGCCGCTCTATCTGCGCCTGCGCCGCGCCATAGAGGAAGCCGTCGAGAGCGGCGTGCTCGGACCGGGCGATGCCCTGCCGTCGGAGCGCGACATCGCCATGCAGGCCGATATATCGCGGGTAACGGTGCGCAAGGCGGTCAGCGATCTGGTCAGGAGCGGGGTTCTGTTGCAGCGCCATGGTTCGGGAACTTTCGTCGCGCCCCGGGTGGAGCGGGTCGAGCAGTCGCTTTCGAGGCTGACCTCCTTTACCGAAGACATGGCCCGGCGCGGCAAGACCGTGCGCTCGCAATGGCTGGACCGGGGGGTGTTCGCGCCGTCGCCGGACGAGATGATGGTGCTTGGCCTGTCGGCCAAGGAACTGGTCGTGCGCATGTCGCGCCTGCGCATTGCCGATGGCACGCCGCTGGCCATCGAGCGCGCCTGCATGTCGGCGGCGATCCTGCCGGACCCGGAGCGAATCGGCGCCTCGCTCTATGCCGCGCTGGCGGAAAGCGGGCATCGCCCGGTGCGGGCGGTGCAGCGCATTTCGGCGGCCAACCTGTCCGGCCCCGATGCCGAGTTGCTGAAAGTGTCCGCCGGAGCAGCCGGATTGCGCATAGAACGCATTTCCTATCTTGCCAGCGGCCGCGTAGTGGAGTTCACACGGTCGATCTACAGGGGGGATGCTTATGATTTCGTGGCCGAGTTGCGTCTGAGCGCCCCAGCAGACGACAATGGAGTTCCCGCATGACGACGACACAGACCCATATGCGCCGCGAAGTGGAAGAGATTCCGCAAGCCGTTTCCCGGTTGCTCGACCGGTCGGGCGCGGTTCTGGAACAGGCGGGCAAGGATATGCGCCGCCGTGACCCGGCCTTTGCCATCACGGTTGCACGCGGATCGTCCAGTCATGCCGCCACCTATCTCAAATATGCCAGCGAACTGGGATCGGGCCTGCCATTCGCCCCGGTCGGTCCGTCCATAGCCTCGATCTATGGCGCGAAACTGCGGCTGAAGGGGGCGGCGTGCATTGCCGTCTCGCAATCCGGCAAGAGCCCGGACATCGTTGCGCTGGCGCAAAGCGCCCGCGCGCAGGGAGCGCTGACCATCGCCCTGACCAACACGGCGGGCTCGCCGCTGGCGCGCGGCAGCGATCATGCCATCGACATCATGGCCGGTCCCGAACTCAGCGTCGCCGCCACCAAGACGTTCGTCAACTCCATCGTCGCCGGCCTCGGCCTGCTGGCCCATGCCGCGGACGATGAGAAATTGCTGTCTGCTCTCAGGGACTTGCCGGAACATCTGCAAAAGGCCATCGATTGCGACTGGAGCGCGTTGACCGGCGCGCTGGACGGCCGCAGCTCGCTTTTCGTGCTGGGCCGGGGGCCTTCGAGCGCCATCGCCAGCGAGGCCGCGCTCAAGTTCAAGGAAACCTGCGGAATTCATGCCGAGGCTTACAGCGCGGCCGAAGTGATGCATGGCCCGATGGCGCTGGTTGGCGGCGGCTTCCCCGTCATCGCGCTGGCGGCGCGGGATGCCGCCGAGCCTTCCGTCGCCGCGGCGGCCGATGCGCTTGTCGCCCGGCAGGGCGCGGCTTTCGCGACGAGCGCCCTGGCCGTGCAGGCGGCGCGCCTGCCCTTCGCCGCCACCGGCCATCCGCTGACCGACGCGCTGCCGCTGATCGTGTCCTTCTATGCATTTGTCGAGGCCTTTGCGCGCCACAGGGGGCTGAACCCGGACATGCCGCGCAATCTGCGCAAGGTGACGGAGACGGTATGAGCGAGCGCTTCGCCCTCTGCGGGGCCAGAATTTTCGATGGCCGGGTCTGGCATGACAATGCCTGCCTGGTCGTTGCCTATGGCGAGATCGAGGCTATCCTTCCGCCGGGAAATCTGCCCGCCGGCCTGAAGCGGGTGCAGGCCGGCGGGACCATGCTGGCGCCGGGCTTCATCGATTTGCAGGTCAATGGCGGCGGCGGGGTGATGCTCAACGATCATCCCGATCTTGCGTCCATCGAAACCATCTGCGCCGCCCACGCGCCCTTCGGCACCACGGCTTTGCTGCCGACGCTGATCACCGACACGCCAGAAATCACCGCCGCGGCCATCGAAGCCGGGCGGCAGGCGGCGGACAAGCGTGTGCCGGGTTTCCTCGGCCTGCATCTGGAAGGGCCGCATCTGTCGCTGAAACGCAAGGGTGCGCATGATCCGGCATTGATCCGCAAGATGGACGACGAGGACCTGAAGGCGCTGGTGGCGGCGGCGGTCAAGGTGCCGGTGCTGCTGACGACGGTCGCGCCGGAATCTGTCAGCGCAGCGCAGGTCGGGGCGCTGGCGAAGGCGGGCGTCATCGTCAGCCTCGGCCATTCCGACACCACCCATGCCACGGCCAGCGCCTATGCGAAGGCGGGTGCCTCGATGGTGACGCATCTTTTCAACGCCATGAGCCCTCTGGGCAGCCGCGAGCCGGGCCTGGCGGGTGCTGCCATCGACACCGGGGCGCTGTTTGCGGGGCTGATCGCCGATGGCATCCATGTCGATCCGGCGACGATGGCGATCGCGCTGCGCGCCAAGCGGGGACCGGGAAAAATTTTCCTCGTCACCGATGCCATGGCGACCATCGGCACGCACATGTCTTCCTTCACGCTGAACGACCGCACCATCTATCGTCGGGAGGGCAGCCTGCGGCTGAGCGACGGGACGCTTGCCGGGGCCGATCTGGACATGATCTCGGCGGTCCGCTTCGTTCACCACACGCTTGGCTTCGAGCTGGACGAAGCGCTGCGCATGGCCTCGGCCTATCCGGCCGAGGCGGTCGGCCAGTCACGGCGTCTCGGTGGACTGGCCAGCGGCATGCGCGCCAATATCGTTGCCCTCACGCAAGACCTTGAGGTCGCTTCCGTGTGGATCGATGGCGTGCGCGAATTCAGGGCCTGACGGTTTGTAACGCGGCTTGGAGCGTGTCGCGATCTTCCAGATCGCTCCCTGCGCTTTGAGTTGTTGTTTTTACGCATGTCGTTATCCCGAAACCGGTTCCCATTTTCGGGCGACAAGACAAAGACCTGGAGCCGTTCGGCGATTCCATGAAGCCGTGAACGGCTCTACCCGCGCGCCGCGTCCGCTGCCGTCCGGATTGCCTCGATGTTCGTGCGGTAGGCTTCCACCGTGCCGCCCTTGAACACCGCCGCACCCGCCACCAGCACATTCGCGCCGGCGGCCGCCACCAGCGGAGCCGTTTCGGGCGTCACGCCGCCATCGATCTGAATGTCGATGGGGCGGTTGCCGATCATCGCCTTGACGCGCTTCACCTTCTCGACGACCGATGGAATGAACGCCTGTCCGCCGAAGCCGGGGTTCACGGTCATCAGCAGTATGAGGTCGAGCCGGTCGAGCACATATTCGATGACGTTTTCCGGCGTGCCGGGATTGAGCGAGACGCCGGCCTTCCTGCCGAGGTTGCGGATGGCCTGTAGCGAACGGTCGAGATGGGGGCCCGCCTCGGCATGGACGGTGATGCCGTCGCAACCGGCTTCCGCGAAGGCGGCGAGATAGGGGTCGACGGGCGCCACCATCAGATGGGCGTCGAAATAGGCGTCGGTACGGTGGCGGATCGCCTTGATGATCGGCGCGCCAAAGGTGATGTTGGGCACGAAATGGCCGTCCATCACGTCCAGATGCACCCAGTCCGCGCCCGCTTCGACGATGGCCTCGACCTCGTCGCCGAGCTTCGAGAAATCCGACGACAGAACCGACGGTGCGATCAGGGTTCTTGCGCTCATGCCTGCACTCCTGCCTGCTGGGTTGAGCCGGGTAAGGGTGTCCCGGAGAATGACTGAAGTGCCTATAGCACCACTGCCGAAACCGGACACCGCTTTTTTGGCATTATCCTGTGCTTGTGGCCGCCATTTCATGCAGGTGGCCAACACTTCGCCAAAATCCCGCCATATGCCGGCCGGGTATCATGTTCCGGAGGCGGTTTTGAACGGCGCGGTCTCGACAATCCGAAACGGCATTGCCCGCATTTGCCTCATGGGGGCCTGCCTCATGGCGGCGGGATGCGGCAACTCCATCGTGGAGCGGCAGGATCAGGCGGTGGCGTCGGCGCTGCCCTATGACAGCGTGCCCTGCGAGACGCTGTTCATGCATCGCGATGCGCTGGCTGCCCAGTATGGGCTGCCGCTGGATGCAAAGCCTGTTTTCGTGAGCCAGGTCTACGGCGTCGGGCCGCTGACGCCGGACATGCGCCCCGAGCGCCGCCGCAAGGCGGAGGCGGCGCGCGGCGAGATCGACGCCATGAACCGGTCGATGAAAAGGCGCAAATGCGAGGCTCCGGCGCCGGTCCTTCCCCAGTAGCCGACCCCAGTAACCGCCTCAGTAACCGGCTTCGCGATCCACCAGGTTTTCCAATGTGCCGTCCCGCTCGTAGGCGGCCATCTGGGCAAGCATCGCCGGCACCAGATGCACGGGATCGGACGTGGCGGCCGCATGCGGCGTGACGAACACCTTCGGGTGGTTCCACAGCGGGCTCGTCTTCGGCAGCGGCTCGATCTCGAACACATCGAGGCTGGCTTCCTTCAGCGTCCCGTCGTCGAGTGCGCGCAGGATATCGGCTTCCTTCTGCAACCGGCCCCGGCCCGCATTGATGAGAACCGCGCCGCCCAGCGCATTGCGCCGCCGCAATTCCTTCAGCAGCCTGTAGTCGATGATGCCTTTGGTGGTCGGCGTGAATGGCAGGAGAACCAGCAGGATATCGGTCGCGTTGAGGAAGGGAACGAGCCCCGCATCGCCCGCATAGGTGGTCGCGCCCTCCATCTTGCGCCCGGAGCGCGACCAGCCATTGATGCGGAAGCCAAGCGCCATCAGCGCTCGGGCGGCTGCCCGGCCGAGATGGCCAAAACCCATGATGCCGACCGAGACATCGCCCGCGTTGCGCTGTTCGACGTCGCGCCAGGCGCGCAGGCGCTGCTGCTCCCGGTATTGCCGGCCGTGACGGTGATGATCGAGCACGCGCCACACGACATATTCGACCATGTGCCGGGTCAGGTCTTCCGCCACCACGCGCACCACCGGCACATCGGCGGGGATTGTGGGGTCCTCCATGATGTGGTCGACGCCGGCGCCGACCGAGAAGATGACCTTGAGGTTGGGCAGCCCGACAAGCAGGTTGGGTTTCTGCTTCCAGACAACCGCATAGGTGATGGAGGGATCGATGCCGGGCTCACGCTCCAGAACCACGTTCCGTTCGGCCGCCACCAGATCGTGCCAGCGCTGGGGATGGAACGCGTTGACCGCCAGCAGAACGCGGCCCGTGCCTGATGTGCTCAAAATGCCCTCCTTGCCACTATTCCGAAACGACGCCCTCCGGAGCCGTCTCGATGCGGAAGGCCGCCGAAATCAGCGCCTTCGTGTAATCGGTCCGCGGCGCCTCGAAGATCCGGGTCGAGGGGCCGGCTTCCACCACCTTGCCGTTGCGCATGACGATCACCTCATTGGCGAGCGCGCGCACCACCTTCAGGTCATGGCTGATGAACAGATAGGCAAGGTTGTGTTTGGCTTGCAGGTCGCGCAGCAGGTCCACCACCTGCGCCTGCACGCTCATGTCGAGCGCCGAGGTCGGCTCGTCCAGCATGACGAAACGCGGTTTCAGCACCATGGCGCGGGCAATGGCCACACGCTGGCGCTGGCCCCCGGAAAACTCGTGCGGATAGCGGAAGCGCGTTTCCGGATCGAGGCCGACTTCCTTCAGCACATCCACCACGCGCTCGTCGCGCGCGTCGGGCGAGAGCTTCGGTTCGTGGATTTTCAGCCCTTCCTCGATGATCTCCGACACCGACATGCGCGGGCTGAGCGAACCGTAGGGGTCCTGGAACACGATTTGCAATTCGCGGCGCAGCGGCCGCATCTCGTTGAACGACAGCGCGTCGATGTCGCGTCCGTCGAAGCTGATTTTCCCCGTGGAGGAGATCATGCGCGCCAGCGCCAGGCCGAGCGTGGTCTTGCCGGAACCGGATTCGCCGACGATGCCCAGCGTCTGGCCCTCGCGCACCGTCACGTCGATGCCGTCCACCGCCTTCACATGGTCCACCGTCTTGCGGAAAAAGCCCTGCTTGATCGGGAACCAGACTTTTACGTTCTCGCCGCGCATCACGGCTTTGGCTTCGGGGTCGGCGGCCGGCGGCTTGCCCCGGGGTTCGGCCGCCAGAAGATGGCGCGTGTAGTCGTGCTGCGGATTGGCGAAGATGTCCTTCGTCGGTCCGGTCTCGACCACCTTGCCTTTCGTCATCACGCAGACCCGGTCGGCGATCTTGCGCACGATGCCGAGATCATGGGTGATGAACAGCATCGACATGCCGTTGTTCTTCTTGAGGGTGTCGAGCAACAGCAGAATCTGCGCCTGAACCGTCACGTCGAGCGCCGTCGTCGGTTCGTCCGCGATCAGAAGCTCCGGCTCGTTGGCGAGCGCCATGGCGATCATGACGCGCTGGCGCTGCCCGCCCGAAAGCTGATGAGGGTAGGCGTCGAGCCGTTTTTCCGGCTCGCGGATGCCGACCTCGTTCAGCAGGTCCAGCGTGCGCTTGCGCGCCGCTGCGTCGCCCAGGCCGCGATGCAGTTTCAGCACTTCCACGATCTGCTGCTCGATCGTGTGCAGCGGGTTGAGCGAGGTCATCGGCTCCTGAAAGATCATGGTGATCTTGTTGCCGCGCACCTTGCGCAGCTCGTTTTCGCCCAGACGCATCAGGTCCTTGCCGCCGAACAGGATTTTTCCCGAGGGGTGGCTGGCCGGCGGATAGGGCAGGAGCTTCAGCAACGACAGCGCCGAGACCGACTTGCCCGAGCCGGATTCGCCCACCAGCGCCAGCGTCTCGCCCTTGCCGATATCGAAGGACACCCGATCGACGGCGAGCGAGCTCTTGCCGCCCTGGGAGAAGGCGACCGAGAGATCGCGAACGGAAAGAAGAGGCGTGCTCACCTGAACGTCTTCCTCGGGTCGAAAGCGTCGCGCGTGGCTTCGCCGATGAAGATCAGCAGCGAGAGCATGATCGAAAGGGTGATGAAGCCGGTGATGCCGAGCCACGGCGCGTTGAGATAGCGCTGGCCCTGCTTGAGCATCTCGCCCAGCGAGGCCGATCCCGGCGGCAGGCCGAAGCCGAGGAAGTCGAGCGAGGTCAGCGTCGAGATCGAGCCGTTGAGGATGAAGGGCAGGAAGGTCAGCGTCGCCACCATGGCGTTGGGCAGCAGGTGGCGGAACATGATGGTGCGGTTGGGCACGCCGAGCGCGCGGGCCGCGTTCACATATTCGAAATTGCGCGCGCGCAAAAATTCCGCCCGCACCACGCCGACGAACGCCACCCATGAGAACAACAGCATCAGGCCGAGCAGGATGAAGAAACCGGGCGGCAGCACCGCCGCCACGATCAGCAGCAGGTAGAGCACCGGAATGGCCGACCAGATTTCGATGAAGCGCTGGAACAGAAGGTCGACCCAGCCGCCGAAATAGCCCTGGATGGCGCCGGCGGAGACGCCCACGATGGCCGAGCCCAGCGTCAGCGTCAGCCCGAACAGCACCGACACGCGAAAGCCGTAGATGACGCGCGCCAGCACGTCCCGCGCCTGATCGTCGGTGCCGAGCCAGTTCCAGTTGCCGACGATGCAGTCGGCGTCATCCGCGCCTTGCGGATATTGGCCGCAGCGCGTGGCGGCGTCGTAGCTCCACGAGGGCTTGGCGGGCGCGGCCTGCGGCACCGCATTGTTGACGGTGCGGTAGGAATAGCGGATCGGCGGCCAGATCATCCAGCCATTGGCCTCGATTTCGTCGCGGATTACCGGATCGCGATAGTCGGCAACGGCATAGAAGCCGCCGAATTTTTCCTCCGGATAGGCGACGAGGACGGGAAACAGAATTTCGCCCTTGTAGGAGGCGATGACCGGCTTGTCGTTGGCGATGAACTCGGCAAACAGCGAAGCGACGAACAGGAACAGGAAAATCCACAACGACCAGTAGCCGCGCCGGTTCGCCTTGAAACTTGCCCAGCGCCTCTGGTTGAGCGGCGACAGGAACGGCCTGCGCCGTCTCGGTGCCACAGGTTGGGAAACGGCGCCTTCCGCACCTGTCATCATCGTGGCTCCGGCCATCACACATCCCTCCGGTCGAAGTCGATGCGGGGATCGATCCAGGTGTAGGTGAGGTCGGAGATGAGGCTGACGAACAGGCCGATCAGCGAGAAGATGTAGAGGTTGGCGAACACCACCGGATAGTCGCGGTCGACCACCGACTTGAAGCCGAGGAGGCCGAGCCCGTCGAGCGAGAAGATGTTTTCGATCAGCAGCGAGCCGGTGAAGAAGGCCGAGATGAAGGCGCCGGGAAAGCCCGCGATGACGATCAGCATGGCGTTGCGGAACACATGGCCATAGAGCACCCGGTGCTCGGAAAGGCCCTTGGCGCGCGCCGTCACCACATATTGCTTGCGGATTTCGTCGAGAAAGGAATTCTTCGTCAGCAGCGTGTTGGTGGCGAAGGCCGACAGCACCATGGCCGTCAGCGGCAGGGTGAGGTGCCAGAAATAGTCGATGATGCGGTCCGGCCACGACATCTGCGACCAGTTGTCGGAAGTCAGCCCCCGCAGCGGGAACCAGTCATAAAAGGAGCCGCCGGCGAACAGGATCATCAGAAGGATGGCGAACAGGAAGCCGGGGATCGCATAGCCGACGATGACGATGGCGCTCGTCCATGTGTCGAAGGCCGAACCGTCCTTCACCGCCTTGCGGATGCCGAGCGGGATGGAGATCATGTAGGAGATCAATGTGATCCAGAGCCCCAGCGAGATCGACACCGGCATTTTTTCGAGGATCAGGTCGACCACCGATATGTCGCGGAAATAGCTGTCGCCGAAATCGAAGCGGGCATAGTTCCACAGCATCAGGCCGAACCGTTCGAGCGGCGGCTTGTCGAAGCCGAACTGCTTTTCAAGCTTGGCGATGAATTCCGGGTCGAGGCCCTGCGCGCCGCGATATTTGCTGGAGATGTTGCCGCCTCCGGCTTCGAAACCGCCGGCCATGCCCATGTCCCCGCCGCCGCCGGAGCCGAGGCGATCGCTGGAATCGCCGCCCTGACCGGTCAGGCGGGCAATCACCTGTTCCACCGGGCCGCCGGGCGCGAACTGGATCACGACGAAGGAAATCGCCATGATGCCCAGCAGGGTCGGGATCATCAGAAGCAGCCGACGCAGGATATAGGCACCCATCAGGCGCTGCTCCCTTTTCTTCTCACGTCAGCTCTTGCCAATCTTCGCAGCCTTTTCAGGTTCGAACCACCACAGCGTCTCGACCGGGAAGCCGTAATCGGGCTTGGTTTCGGGAAACCCGAACATGTCCCAGTACGCCACCCGGTGATTCGCCACGAAGTATGTTGGAATCCAGTCGAGCCTTGCGCGCAAGACCCGGTCGAGCGCGCGCAGTGCGGTGACCAGCTCTTCGCGGGTTGCGGCGCGCCCGGCCGCGTCGACCAGCGCATCGACGGCGCTGCTCTCCGTTCCGGGATAATTGCGGGTGCCGGGCCGTCCTGCTGCACGGGAGTGGTAGAGCGCTTCAAGTGCTGCATGGGCGGGCGTTGCCCCGACCGACACGCGCATCAGGATCATGTCGAAATCGAAATCGTTCTGGCGCGCCTGATATTGCGCGGAATCGATCACCCGCACCGAGGCGTCGATGCCGACCGCCTTCATGTTTTCGGCCCAGGGCAGGAAAATGCGGGCCAGCGAATCGTCGTCGGCAAGTATTTCCGCCGTCAGGCGCTCGCCCTTGTCATTGGCCACAAAGGCGCCGTCGCGCCGCCATCCGGCTTCGCCAAGGAGTTTCATGGCCTCCCCGAGCAGTTTCCGGTCGCGTCCGGAGCCATTGGAAACGGGCTGAAGGGCCGGTTCCGCGAACGCCTCGGGCGGCAGGTCCTTGCGCAGGGGCTCCAGAAGGGCCAGTTCCGCGGGAGAGGGAAGACCTTCCGCCTTGAATTCGGATTTCTCGAAGTTGGATTGCGAGCGCTCATAAGCGCCGGAGAACAATGTGCGGCGCGTCCACTCGAAATCGAAACAGAGTGCGATGGCGCGGCGCACGCGCACGTCGCGGAACTGGGGGCGGCGCTGGTTGAGCGCCACGGATTGCATTTCGGGCCATTTTTCGCCGTCGAACTCGCGTTTCAGCACACGCCCGTCGGCAATGGCGGGGAAATTATATTCCGAGACCCATGTGCGGGCGACGAATTCTTCGCGGTAATTGGTGTCGCCCTTCTTGAAGGCCTCGAAAGCGGCGTTGCGATCGCGGTAGAAGTCGATGCGCAGGCGGTCGAAATTATACAGGCCCCGGTTGACCGGCAGGTCGCGGCCCCAGTAATCGGGCACGCGCTCATATTCGATGAACTGTCCGGCCGCCACCCGGCCGGCCTTGTAGGGACCGGAGCCCGGCAGGGGCGTCATGCGTCCGGCGTCGAACTCGTTTTGCGTGTAATAGGCCTTCGACAGCACCGGCATTTCGGCGACCGTGAGGATGGCGTGCGGCGGTTGCCTGCCGGTGAAGGTCAGGCGCAGCATATGCGGATCGAGGGCTTCCGCAGCGGCAAGCTCGACCAGTGGCAGCGCCAGTTGCGGGTGTCCCTTTTCCTTGTAGAGCAGCAGGGTGAAGGCGACGTCTTCCGCCGTCAGCGGTGCGCCATCGTGCCAGCGCGCCTCGCGGCGCAGGTGAAACTCGAAACTGTTGCGGTCCTGCGAGATGGTGACGCCTTCGGCCAGCAACCCGTAGAGCGCATCCGGCTCATCCAGCGCGCGCGCCATCAGCGTATCGAAGCAGAACTCCATGCGCGGTGGCGCATCGCCGCGCAACGTGAAGGAATTCAGCGTGTTGAAGGTGAGCGGGCTCTGGTTGTAACCCCAGTTCGGCGGCGGAAAATTGAAGGTGCCGCCCTTGGGGGCATCGGGGTTCACATAGTCGAAATGCGTGAAGCCGGGCGGATATTTCAGTTCGCCGAAGGCCGAGAGGCCGTGCAGCCTCACGCCTGTCGCCATGCTGGCGAAAGCTGAGCCCGGCAGCAGCGGCCATGCGGCCGCCGCGCCTGCCAGCGCCAGGAAATCGCGGCGCGAAAAGGCGCTCATCAGTTGACGCTCTGATATTTGGCCGCCAGCGCCTTTTCCTTCTCCGGGTCGATCCACCAGGAATCGATGTCGGCTCCGGTATATTCGGGCTGCTTGTCGGGGATGCCGAACTTGTTCCAGTAGGCGAGCCACAGATTCGGGCGGGTGAACTGCGGCACGACATAGTAATTCCACAGCAGCACGCGGTCGAGCGCGCGGGTGGCTGCGATCAGGTCGTCGCGGTCGGTGGCGAAGATCACCCGGTCGACCAGCGCGTCGATCACCGGGTTCCTGATGCCGGAATAGTTGCGCGAGCCCGGCGTATCCGCCGCACGCGTGCTCCAGTAGTCGCGCTGTTCGTTGCCGGGCGAATCCGACTGCGGCAAAACCTGAGTGATCACGTCGTAGTCGAAATCGTTTACCCGGTTCACGAACTGGCTGGTATCGACGATGCGGTGGGTGACGGTCACGCCGATCTTGCGCAACATTTCGATGAACGGGCTGACGGTGGGGCCGGAATCCTGGCTGAAATCGAGGATTTCAAAGCTGAAGGGCTGGCCGGTTTCGGCATTGACCATCCGGCCATTGCGGATTTCCCAGCCCGCCTCCTTGAACAGCGCCACCGCATCGCGCAGGATCTTGCGCTCGGCCTGCGGAGTGTCGAAACGGGGCAGGGCGAATTCCTTCGTGAACACGTCCGGCGGCAGCTTGTCGCGATAATGTTCCAGGATTTCCAGCTCCTTGCCTTCCGGCAGCCCGCGGGATGCAAAATCGCCGCCCATGAAATAGCTGGTGATGCGCGTGTTCAGCCCGAAAGACTGGGTGCGGTTCATCGTATCGAAATCGAAAGCGTAAGACAGCGCCTGACGCACGCGCCGGTCCTGGAACAGGGGCCGGCGGGTGTTGAGCACGAAGCCCTGCATGTTGGCGCGGGCATTCGACACGAACTCCTTCCGGATCACGTCGCCCGCGTTGACGGCCGGAAAATCATAGGCGGTCATCCAGCGCCGGGCGCTGTTTTCGGAATGGATGTCCTTGAAGCCGCCCTTGGTGAAGGCCTGCCAGGCGGCGTTGTTGTCGAGGAAGTAGCGATAGCGGCGCTGGTCGAAATTCTCGCGCCCGATCTTCACCGGCAATTTGGCGCCCCAATAGTCAGGCACGCGCTCCCAGATGATCTCCTGTCCGGGCTTGAAGCTCTTGATGCGATAGGCGGCGGAGCCGAGCGGCGCTTCCAGCGTCGGGCGGGTGATGTCGCGCTTCTTGCCCCTGGCGTCGGTGCCTTCCCACCAGTGCTTCGGCAGCACCACGAGATCGCCCATGATCTTGGGAAGCTCCCGGTTGCCCTTCTGGTTGAAGCGGAACTCGACCTCGCTCCCGGATAGTTTCACCGCTTCGGTGACGTTCTCGTAATAGCGATTGTACATGGGGCTGTTGGCTTTGAGCACCCCAAACGACCAGATCACGTCGTCGACGGTGATCGGCTGGCCATCGTGCCAGCGCGCATCCGGGTCGAGCCTGAAGGTCGCGGATGAAAAATCGTCCGGATATTTGTAGGCTTCGGCAATAAGAGGATGGCTGACACTGCCTTCGTCGGTCGCCTGTTCCATCAGCGTGTCGTAGAGCAGGCCGCCGCCGAAATCGGCCAGCCCCGAAGCGGGCGTGCCCTGCACGATATAGGGGTTGAAGCTGTCGAACGTGCCGAGAACGGTGGTGTTCAGCGTTCCGCCCTTGGGCGCGTCGGGGTTCACATAATCATAGCGTTCGAAGTTCTCGCCATATTTGGAGCCGCCGACGAGCGACGAGGTGGTATGCCATTCCTGCGCCTGTCCGGGGCCGGTGCCGAAAATCAGGAGCGTTGCGGCAACCCCCGAAAACAGCATGGCCGTCAGCGGAGCCCTGATATGGTGAAAACGCATCCCGATCCTTTCACGATAACAAGCCGTGCACTGTAGAGGATTCCCGCAACGAAGGAATCCCATTGTGGCGATAATGCCGCGCCCGCATCACAGTAGCAAAAAAGCCGGGCAGAACCCGGCTTTTTCAGGGATATCCAGATTACAAATCCGTTATTCGGCCGGCTGGCCTTCCGGCGCCGCCTCACCTGCGGCGGGAGCTTCCTGAGCCGGAGCCGGAGCCGGTTCGGCGGGAGCTGCTTCGGCCGGAGCCTGTTCGGCGGGGGCTGTCCCGGCAGGAGCTGCCTGTTCGGCCGGCGCGGCTTCGCTGGCCCCATCTTGCGGAGCGGCGGCGCCGGCTTCCGGCAGCGGAACCGGGCTGTCGGCCTGTTCGCGCATATAGGCGATCAGGTTGGCGCGCTCTTCGTCCTTCTTCAGGCCGGCGAAGCCCATGGCCGTTCCCTTCACGAAGCCCTTGGGCGAGGTGAGGAAATGGTTGAGGTTGTCGAAGGTCCACTTCTCCGAACCGCCGCCGGAGAATTCCTTCATGGCGCCCGAATAGGCGAAGCCTTCATGCGAGGCGACCGGGCGGTCGACGATCGCCCACAGGTCCGGGCCGACCTTGTTGGGGCCGCCCTTCTCGATCGAGTGGCAGGCCGCGCACTTCTTGAACACGGCCTCGCCGGCCTTGGCGTCGGCCTTGGCCAGCAGATCGGCGATGGGGGTCTCTTCAGCCGCGGCGCCGCCGGCGGCTGCGCCTGCATCGGTTTCCGCCGCCTCGATGACGAAACCGGGTTTTTCCGGCGCATGCGTGGAAAACAGGGAATTTGAGGCGATGCCAACGGAGAAAACAACGAAAACGGTGCCGAGCAATCCGCCCAGGACCTTGTTGACTTCAAATGAATCCATACGCCCCAGGCTCCCTTTTCCGGCGGACCTATCGTCCTCCGTCCGTCGGTAGTACTTCACGCGCCCCTCAAAAAGGAGCGACAAATCGGGCGGAAACTAGGTCTTTTGCTCCGCTCTTGCAACACCTATAAGAGCCCTTCCAGTGAGACCTTTTGACACTTTTCACCAGCTTTACCACATAGATTGAAATCCATGACCGCACTTGTCCTGATCCCCGCCCGCATGGCTTCGGCGCGCCTGCCCGGAAAGCCGCTGGCCGATATAGCCGGCTTGCCGATGATCGTGCATGTGGCGCGCAGGGCCGCGCAAACCGGTCTGGGCCGCGTCGTCGTGGCGACCGACACCGTGGAAATCGCCGACATCGTGGCCGCGCATGGCTTCGAGGCGGTGATGACGAGGGCGGACCATGAATCGGGCTCGGACCGCATTTTCGAGGCGCTGGCGGCGCTTGACCCTGGCGGACAGGTGGAGACCGTGGTGAACATCCAGGGCGACCTGCCGACGCTCGATCCGGCCATCGTCGCGGCGGCGCTGCGCCCGTTCGAGGATCCCGGCGTCGATATCGCCACGCTCGGCGTCGAGATCGTGCGCGAGGAGGAAAAGACCAATCCCGCGGTCGTCAAGATCGTCGGCTCGCCCCTGTCGGCCACGCGCATGCGCGCGCTCTATTTTACCCGCGCCACCGCTCCATGGGGCGAGGGGCCGCTCTATCATCATGTCGGGCTCTACGCCTATCGCCGCGCGGCTCTCGAACGTTTCGTGGCGCTGGGGCCGTCCTTTCTGGAAGGGCGTGAGAAGCTTGAACAGCTGCGCGCGCTCGAAGCCGGCATGCGTATCGACGTCGAGATCGTGGATTCCGTTCCGCTGGGCGTCGATACGCCCGGCGATCTGGAACGCGCCAGAACCATTCTTTCCAGCTGACAGGGCTCGCAATGCCAGAAAAGACCAACAAGATCGCTTTCCAGGGCGAACCGGGCGCCAATTCCGATACCGCCTGCCGCAACGTTTATCCGGCCATGGAGCCGTTGCCGTGTCCCACCTTCGAGGACGCGTTCAACGCGGTGGAGACCGGCAAGGCCGATCTGGCCATGATCCCGATCGAAAACACCATTGCCGGGCGGGTGGCGGATATCCATTACCTGCTGCCGGAATCCAGGCTGCATATCGTCGGCGAGTATTTTTTGCCGATCCACTTCCAGCTCATGGTGCTGCCGGGCGTGCAGCGCTCCGA
>JAZIHP010000043.1:0-30600 GCA_036678505.1 Alphaproteobacteria bacterium | reverse complement strand
GCGTCAGCCCCAGATGCGCGCCAACCGATTTGGAGCGCCGGAACCGCGACGGCACGTCGATGGTCGCACGATAGGTCAGCGCCACGATCGGGCCGACGCCGGGAACGGTCATCAGCCGGCGGCACACCTCATCGTCACGGGCGAAGTCCATCGCCACCTTTTGCAGTTTGGCATATTCGACAGCCAGAGCGCGCCTTGCCGTCAGCATCGGATTGAGCGCCCGCATCAGCATCGCCCGATCCCCGGCGAGTTCCAGAACGCGGGCCTCGAAGTTGCGTTTGGAGACCACGCCCATCTTCAGGCCGAAGCTGCGCAGCATACCTCTGATCGCCAGCTCGATATCCATCAGCTTGCGAACCAGTGTCTGCCTGGCTACCAACAGGAAGCGCAGCTCCTGCGCGGTCTGCGTCTTCACATGCACGGCGCGGAACCAGCCGGTGCGCATGATGTTGGCGATCTCGCGTGCATCATTGCGGTCAGTCTTGTTCGGCATGGCCGACAGCGCTGCGTTGGCATGCCGCGTCTCTATGCACACGACCGGCAGACCGGCTTCGGCCATGCCGCCGTAGAGCCATTGCGACGGCGCGCCGGCCTCAAGGCCGATCCGCTTCATCGCCATGCCGCATTGCGCGAAAAAGGCGACGAGGTCGTCCGGTTCGGAAGCAACCTTTGCCTCCTTCATCATGACCCCATCAGCATCAACGATGCAGATGCTCGTCATCTCAAGGGAAACATCCAGTCCTGCAAAGTAGTCCATCGTCGTTCTCCATTCCGGTTGATGGTGGACCGGCACGAGCCGGTCAGATCACCGTTCACGGTATGGCAAGAGGCGCTTTCTCCACACGCGACGAGAACAGAAACAGTTACCCCAGCTAACTCTTTGTTTTGATACAATTGCGGGTGCGAAGCCGTTGCGTATTTTTGCTGGAAGCGCTTTAGCGAGCCAGGAAAACAGGCAGCGGTGGCGTCTCGATCATCGACCGCGTCACGCCGCCGAAAATGCGTTCCCGCAGCCTCGTATGACCGTAGGCACCCATCACGAGCAGGTCCGCCGCCATGTCGACCGTGTGTTGGCGCAAGGCGTCCGCGACGCTCCTGCCCTGGCTTGACAGCCGATCGACACTCACCTTGACGCCGTGGCGCGCGAGATAGGTGGCGATGTCGGCTCCGGGCTCCGCGCCCTGTGCGCCGTCACCTTCGACAGGATCGACGAGGACGACATGAACCTCGTCGGCGGTGCTCAGCAAGTCTATGGCGCGCGAAACGGCGTTCGACGCCTCAAGACGCGAATCCCAGGCGACCATCACGCGCTTCGGCTTCAGGCTCGCTGCAGCGCCCTGGGGCGCCAGAAGCAGCGGCTTTCCCGAGGAAAACAACGTGCCTTCAAGCACCTTGCCCCTGAGCAGGGGATGGGAGGACAGTTCCGGACCGAGGAAGACCAGATCGGCATATCGCGCCCGCCGGCCGATTGCTTCGTCCGCCCATGTCTCCTCCTGATATTCGCTCGAAATATCGGACGAAACGGCGCTGGATGCGAGAAACGCCGTGGCCGATGCCGTGCATTTCCGCAGCTTGTCCATGTCCGCCTGCCGCTCCTGCTGCCAAGCTTCGGACATGACCGCCGCATATTCGCCGATTGGCGGCGGCGCGGCGAGCGCGACAGCCAGCACCGCCAGATGCGCGCCGGTCTCGTCACACAGGGCTGCGGCGAGCATCAGGTCATCCTTGCCAAAGCCGGGGCCGATAATCGTCAGAATGGTTTTGAAGGACATGGAACTACCACCGTTTGAGAGATTGCCGTTTTGTGAAGAGAGGAACCGCCTTTCAGTTTTCCAATGCCTCGCGCCCGGAAAGCTGCTCCACCAGAATACGGAAGAACACATGTTCCGAATGGCCGGACTGCGGCGGCGTGACCGGCTTGAGCGCGCCCGGCTCCCACCAGTCGAAATGTTTGCTGAGCAGAGACCAGGCATGATCTCGCTCCATCTTGTGGCCTATGCGGTCCGGCAGTTCCTCGAAACGGCCGTCAACGATGACGCTTTGCCATTCCCGGCCCTGACCGCGCGCCTCCACCACGAGCGATACTTGCGGATTGGCCCGCATGAAGTCGATCTTCTTGCCGGGCATCGAGAATGCGTGGAGATGAATATCCGCATAGGCAAAATAGAGCGGCACGACATAGGGTTTGCCATCCTTCGCGCAGGCGAGATGAGCGAGCCGGCTCGCCGATAACAGCTTGGTGCATTCAAGCGTGCTCAGTGAACGGACGTGCATCACATCCTCCTTCCGGACCCCGCCTGTCGCGGGGTTCCATGGACACCGGTTGGCGGCCTGGAGCAGCTGACATATTCAAGCCCGGGTTCGAGCCCGGGCTTCGCAAGAGGCATCCGAGCCCGGCCGCGCCGCCATCGACCGGGACGAACTCATACGGAAAGGCATGCGGCCTTCTGCTCGTCAAATCACGATAGGCCACAGCGATCCGCCGCCTGATGGTGTCCTGATTACAGCCACAGATTTCGGCGGCCTGGGCCGGGGTGAACCCCCACGCTCCAACCAGCGACAGGGCCTCACGCGCGGTTCGCGGCAGGCGCAGGAAGCGTGTCTGGAAATCATGGCCGGCTGCCGGAGGCTGTCGTTTTCCAGGTATCGGCAAGATCGGACCGGCCACCCCCCGCCGCAGGAATTGACCCCGCAAGACGCTGAACGCAGCGAGCTTGAGAGCGTAACCTCGCCGACCGTGATGCCTGGTCCAGATTTCGATCAACGCAGAATGAACGAGTTCGTCGGCAGCCGACCGGTCCGATGTCAGGCACAAGGCATAGGCCCTGAGGGAGGGAACGAGCGAAGCAAGGGTACTTTTCAGTCCGCCGCACATGATTCATTCTCCAAAAGCAGGTTGTTGCCCGCCTTCGGACATCATCGCGTGCATTTGGAAAACCCGCTTTGAGCGGGATCAAACAGATAGCCCCGGCCGTCGCAACACACCTCGAACGGAAGCGGGATACGAAAATGCATGACAGGAAACCCAAGACGTTTGGTCAGCCGGTGCTCGATGCCATCGGCCATGCAGATCCGGTCGGCGCCCGACGCGGCGGTGACCGGCGGCAGCCCATGAGTGACATGTTTTTGCGTGATCCGCGGGTCAGATGGCGGCGACCCGGATGCGCGGCATCGTGCGGGAGGGCTATCTGCCGATGACAGTGGCTGGCAGAAAACGGTGGTGCCGATACCATCGGCGGCTCTCGCAGCTTGAAGGTTTCGCGTTGCTCACGGCAGGCGCCTGCGCGGCGTTCATGTCAGGCTGGAAACGATGATAGTTGTAGCCGAAGGTGGACTGGGCCGTTCACCTTCTTTAACAGCCATTGGCTTCAGGCGCGCTGAGCCGACATCATGACCCAGGGCGTTGCGCCAGC
This sequence comes from Alphaproteobacteria bacterium, assembly GCA_036678505.1. Classification (GTDB taxonomy): domain Bacteria; phylum Pseudomonadota; class Alphaproteobacteria; order Rhizobiales; family Rhizobiaceae; genus Mesorhizobium. The sequence goes on along the minus strand of JAZIHP010000043.1, from coordinate 27,187 downwards.
CGCAGACCGCATACAGCAAGGGAAGATTAAGACCATGACATCCGCACCTTTTCCCGCCGCGATGGAAACCACGCTGGCAGAAATTCTTCCCGCGCTTCGCGAAACACGTCAGGATCTGCATCGCCATCCCGAGATCGGTTTCAAGGAAGTGCGCACCGCAGCCATGGTGGCGGAAAAGCTGCGGGCTCTGGGGCTGGAGGTCACCGAAGGCGTTGGCGGCACCGGTGTGGTGGGCACGCTGCGCGCCGGCACCGGCAACCGCGCCATCGGCTTTCGCGCCGACATGGATGCGCTGGCGATGACGGAGGCGACCGGCCTGCCGCATGCCTCCACCATCGACGGCATGATGCATGGCTGCGGCCATGACGGCCACACCACCATGCTTCTGGGCGCGGCCGAGGTTCTGGCTCGCAACCCGGAGTTTTCCGGCACCATCCATTTCATCTTCCAGCCGGCCGAGGAAGGGCTGGGCGGCGCGCCGGCGATGATGCGCGACGGTCTGTTCGAGCGCTTCCCGGTCGATGCGGTCTATGGCCTGCACAACAAGCCCAACCTTCCCGAAGGCTCGTTCAATGTCGCGATCGGCCCGATGCTCGCCGCCGCCGACATCTACACCGTGACCTTCGGCGGGCAGGGCGGCCATGGCGGCTCCGGTCCGCATCTGTCGATCGACCCGACGCTGGCGGCCGCGCAGTTCGTCATGAACCTCCAGTCGATCGTCGGCCGCAACCTGTCGCCCTTCGATCAGGGCGTGGTCAGCGTCGGCCATATCGGCGGCGGCAACTACGATGCGCCCAACGTCATCCCCTCCAAGGTGGTTATCCGCGGCACCACGCGCTCCTTCAAGCCCGAGACGCGCGACCTGATCGAGCGCCGGCTGAACGAGATGGCGAAGGCGGCCGCCGACGCCTACGGCACCACGCTTGAGGTGGACTACAACCGCATGTTCCCCTCGCTGCACAATCCGGAAGACTCGACAAACCGTATTGCCGATGCACTGCGTGAGCGCTTCGGCGATGCGCGCGTCGATGACCGCGCATCGCCGGGCATGGGCGCGGAAGACTTCGCCTATATGCTCGAACAGTCGACCGGGTGCTTCTTCTTCCTCGGCGCCGGCGACGGTCCGGCCCTGCATTCGGACCGCTATGATTTCAACGACAGGCTGATCGGCGACGGCGTGCGCTACTGGCTGACGGTGGCGCTCGAAGAGCTGCGTGCATGAACCAGCGTCAGCTGATGGCGTTTCGGGCCGCGATGATGCACGGCTCGATCACGGCGGCTGCGAAACGTCTCAACGTCTCGCAGCCGGCTGTCAGCAGGCTGATCGCGGATCTGGAATTCAGCCTCGGTTTTGCGCTGTTCACGCGCCAGACCGGGGGCATCGTGCCGACGCGCGAGGCGCAGGAATTCTTCCGTGAAGTGGACATGATGTTCTACGGCCTCGACCGCCTGACCCTGGTGGCCGAGGAAATCCGCACCCTTTCGCGGGCGACGGTGCGCTTCGCCACCCTGCCGATGCTGGCCTTCGAGGTGGTGCCGCAGGCGCTGATGCGGTTTCGCGCGCGCCACCCTCAGGTGCATGTGTTGCAGGATGTCTACACCTCCGCCCGGGTTCTCGAACTGGTCGCCTCGCGGCAGGTCGAGCTTGGCGTGGCGCAGACCCACAAGCGCCGCGACGATATCGAGATCCTGCACACTTATCATGCGCGCTGCGTGTGCGTCATGCAGCCTGGTCACCGGCTGGCCGAGCTGGAGCGGATCGCGCCGGAAGACCTGGAGGGCGAGCCGCTGATCATGCTGGCCCGCCACACCATTTCGGCAAGCTACATCGCCAACGCCTTTGCCGACCGGGGTATTTCGCCGACCATCGCCGCCGAGAGCCAGCCCTCCTTCGCCGCCGGTTCGCTGGCGGCGGCGGGGTGCGGGATCGCATTTGTGGATGAGCTGACCGCCAAGGCGCTGGGCGGCAGGGTTGCCGCCGTCGCCTTCGAGCCGGAAGTGCCGTTCGACATCTGTATCCTCAAACCGCGCGATACCCCGCTTTCTCGCGCCGCGGCAGGGTTTCTGGCGGAGCTGGTGGCCGGAATCGAGGCTGCATCGTCCGGTCAGGCGAACGCATAACATTCAGTTATGGGTTCCTGCGCTTATTCTATTTGCCCTGCGTCAGCCGCGCCGCCACAGTTGGCCAACTCTGGTGGTTTGAAGCGGAATTCCGTGTTGGGAGGCAGAAATGGCGCATAAGAAACCCGAAGGCTCGTTCGTCGCGCTCGTCACGCCGATGAATGGCGATGGCAGCGTCGATTTCGAAGGTTTCCGCACGCTGCTCGACTGGCATCAGTCGCATGGCACCTCCGCCGTGCTGATCATGGGCTCGACCGGCGAAGTGTCGATGCTGTCGCCGCAGGAGCGCCGCGAGATCGTCGAGAAGACGGTGGCGATGAAGCCGGGCGACATGCAGATGTATTATGGCTGCACCGGCAACAACACCGAAACCACCATCGATTATGTGCGCCATGCCAAGGCCGCCGGCGCGGATGGCGCGATCGTTGCCGCGCCCGCCTATATCGGCGCCGACAACGACGCCATCACCGATTTCATGTTCGAGGTGCTCGACAGCGCCGATCTGGCGATGGGCTTCTACAACAACCCGCCGCGCGTCAAGACGGACCTGCACTGGAGCGATGTGCTGAAGCTCGCCCGCCACGACAACATGGTGGTGCTGAAGGAATCGACCACGCGCGTGGGGCAGGTGGCGCAGGTCTGCGCGGCCAGGCCCGACATGTCGATCATGTGCTGCTGCTCGCCCAATCTCGGCCTCGTCGTGCCGACCATGTCGCTGGGCGGCCATGGCACCGCCAACATGACCGGCAACATCATTCCCGCCGAAATGGTCACGATCTCGACGCCATGGCGCGTGGAAGGCGATGCGGCTGCGTTCCGCGAAGCCTATCTTCGCAACCTGCCGATCCTGCATTTCGTCTATTCGGCCATCAATCCGGTGGCGACCAAGACCATCATGCGCGCGCTCGGCCTGCCTTCCGGCCCGCTGCGCAAGCCGCTCAAGCCACTGGCGCCGGCAGCGCTTCAGGCCGGTCTCGACGCTTACCGGGCGCTCGGGCTGGACAAGAAATACGGCCTTTCGATCAGCCCGGCGGCGATCGCGGCCGAATAACCGCAGGCCGATGACCGCCCGCCGATAACTGCCCGCCGATAATTGCCCATTGGGAGGAAGGGGAGGAAAACATGGAACTGGGACTGGCTGGCAGAAAGGCGCTGCTGTCGGGAGCGAGCAAGGGCATGGGCAAGGCCTGTGCGCTGGCGGTCGCCCGCGAGGGCGTCGATGTCACCATGGTGGCGCGCAATGCCGAAACGCTCGAAGCCGCCGCCGCCGAAATCCGTGCCGAGACCGGTGCGAAGGTGACCACGGTCGTTGCCGACATCGCCACCGAAGACGGCAGGACGGCAGCGCTTGCTGCCTGCCCCGAGCCGGATATCCTGCTCAACAATGCTGGCGGCATGCCGCCCGGCGATTTTCGCGAATGGGGCCGCGACGACTGGATCAGGGCCGTGGACCTGATGATGCTGCCGCCCATCTTCATGATGAAGGCGACGGTCGACGGCATGATGGAACGCGGCTTCGGCCGCATCGTCAACATTGCCTCGCGCAGCGTCAAGATCGCCCATGCCGAGCTTGGCCTGTCCAATGGCGCGCGCTCCGGCCTCGTCGGTTTTTCCGCCGGCCTCGCACGCCAGACGGTGGGCCGCAACGTGACCATCAACACGCTTCTGCCCGGTATTTTCGACAGCGACGGCCAGCGCGAGCATGTGGCGCGTATGGCCGAGGCTAGCGGGCGCGCCTATGACGATATCTGGGCATCGCGGGCAGCGGGAAATCCGGCCGGGCGCTTCGGGCGGCCGGAAGAGATCGGCGCTTATTTCGCTTTCCTCGTCAGCGCGCATGGCGGCTTCATCACCGGCCAGAACCTGCTGATCGACGGCGGCGAGTACCCCGGAACCTACTGACCATGCGGCGCGGGGCAAGCTCATGAGGATCGCGGTCGCCGGTTTCCAGCACGAGACCAACAGCTTTGCCGGCACGGTTGCCACGCGCGCCGATTTCGACCGGCCGGGCGGCTGGCCTCCCTTCTGCACGGGCGAGGATATGGCGGCGATCATCGCGCCTTCCGGCACCCCGGCAGCCGGGGCGATGGCGCAGGCGCAACTGTCCGATATCGGGATCGTGCCGCTTTTGTGGTGCATCGGCCTGCCTTCCGGCCCGGTCGAAGACGCCGCCTTCGAGGATATCGCCACCGATATTTGCGAGCGCTTCCGGGCGGCGCTGGAGCAGGGACTGGACGCGCTTTATCTCGATCTGCATGGGGCCATGGTCACGCCGTCTTTCCCGGATGCGGAAGGCGAGCTTCTGGCCCGGCTGCGGCGCATCGCGCCGTCATCGTTTCCCATCGCCGCCTCGTTCGACCTGCATGGCAACATTTCCGAAAAGATGGTGCGCGACTGCACCCTTTTGGAGTGCTACCGCACCTATCCGCATGTCGACCTGCGCGAAACCGGGGCGATGACCATGCGCCGGCTGATCCGCGTGCTGAAAGGGGCGCCCGTGCCTGCCATGGCTTACCGCGCCGTGCCTTTCCTTGCCTCCATCAACGATCAGTGCAGCTTCGTCGAACCGGTGCGCAGCCTGCTCGAACGCGGCGCGCAGTTCGAGAAGGCCGGCACCATCGACCGGGTCAGCCAGTTCTTCGGCTTTCCGCTGGCCGACATCGCCATCTCCGGCCCGTCCATCGTCATTCAGGGGCCGGATGCGGCAAAGGCGGAAGCCGTTGCCGACGCCATGCTGGCGGCGTGGATGCAGGCCGAGGCGCGTTTCGCCACGCGCTTGCCTCAGGCGTCTGAGGCGGTAGCGGAAGCAAGGCGTCTGGCCGCCGGGCCGGGTATAGGCCCCGTGGTCATCGCCGATACGCAGGACAATCCCGGCGGCGGCGGCACCGGCGACACCACCGGAATGCTGCGCGCGCTGATCGAGGGCGAGGCTGTGGGGGCCGTTCTGGTCCATATCGCAGACGCGGATGCCGCCGAAGCCGCCCATGCGGCGGGCGAGGGTGCGATGCTGAATATCGCCATCGGCGCATCGCTGTCGGCCCGTTTCGGCGCGCCGGTTGCCGGTCCATGGCGGGTTGTGAAGCTTGGCAGCGGCAGTTTTACCGGCGTCGGCCCCATGTATAAGGGCAACGCCATTGCGCTCGGCAAGGTGGCGCTGCTGGAGCAGCGGGGCGTGCGCGTTATCGTCGCGCCGCGCAAGATGCAGGCCTCGGAGCCCGGCCTGCTCCTGCATCTTAGCCTCGATCCGCAAACGCTTCCCGTTCTGGCGGTGAAAAGCTCGGTGCATTTCCGTGGCGCCTATCAGACCATGGCGCGCGCCATTTTGCCGGCACTGGCGCCCGGCGCCGTCGAGGCCGATCTGTCGCGGCTCGATTATCACAACGTCCAGCGTCCCCCGGCGCGCAATCACAGTCACTCAACAGAAGAGGTCAGCCCGCTATGACGATTATTCGCAGCTTCACCCGCGCCCTTGGCCTCTGCACCATGCTGGTTGCAGGTGCGGCCCTGACCGCTCCGGCACAGGCCGGGCCGGAAGACAAATCCATCACCATCGGCATGGGCGAGGATTTCCCGACCCTCGACGGTTATGTGAACACCTCGCGCGATGGCGTGGTCATCACCATGCATCTCTATGACGGCCTCATCTACCGCAATCCGAAAACCTTCGCCTATGAGCCGCTGATCGCCACCTCCTGGGAGCGCATCGACGATCTGACGTGGGAATTCAAATTGCGGGAAGGCGTGACCTTCCATGACGGTTCGCCGCTGACCGCCGAAGACGTCGTCTTCACCCTCAACTACTGGGCAGACCCCGCCCATGGCGCGCGTTCGCAAGGCTCGGTGTCGTGGATCGACCGCGCCGAGGCCGTCGACGACCTGACGGTGCGGCTGATCTCCAGGACGCCGTTCCCGGCCGCGCTCGAATTCGTGGCCGGCTCGCTGCCGATCTATCCGTCGGATTATTTCCAGTCGGTAGGACCGGAGGTTTTCGGCCAGAAGCCGGTGGGTGCCGGCCCCTACAAACTGGCTTCCAACGAAGGCGGCACCATCAAGCTGGCGGCATATGAGGGATATTATGAAGGCGGGGCCAAGCGCACGCCGTCGATCACCACCGTCAACTGGCGCATCATTCCCGACACCGCCACGCGCATCGCCGAGGTGATCGGCGGCGGCGTGGACTGGATCTGGAACGTGCCGTCCGATCAGGTCGAGCAGCTCGAAGTGGTGCCGACGCTCGATGTGGCGCTCGCCTCCACCATGCGCATCTCCATGGTGGCGCTGGATGCCGCCGGGCGCACCGGCGACACGCCGCTGAAGGATGTGCGCGTGCGCCAGGCCATCAACCACGCCATCGACCGCAAGACCATCGTCGAGAACCTCGTCGGCGGCGATGGCGAATTGCTCAACGCGCCGTGCCATCCCTCGCAGTTCGGTTGCGACCAGTCGGCGGCGGTGGTCTATGACTACGATCCTGAAAAGGCCAAGGCGCTGCTGGCCGAAGCCGGTTTCGCCGATGGCTTTTCGGTCAAGCTCGGCAGCTATCGCGATCGCGCCCGCGCCGAGGCGGTGCAATCCTATCTGGCCGCTGTCGGCATCAGGGCCGAACTCGAAATGCTACAGGCGAGCCCCTCCTTCTCAAGCTGGCGCGAAGGCAAGGTGGGCATGTGGTACGGCGACTGGGGCTCGTTCTCGATGGCCGACAGCTCCGCCTCCATCGGCTCCATGTTCGACGGGTCGAGCAATGACGGCGCTCGCGACGAGAAGGTGATCTCGCTGGTCAAGGAAGCTTCGTCGGAGATGGATGAAGACGCCCGCAAGGCCAAATATGCCGAGGCGATCCGCATCATCACCGAGCAGGCCTACTGGGTGCCGATGCACACCATCGTCATGGGTTATGCCTATACCAACACGCTCGCGTTCGAGCCGACGCTGGACGAGCTGCCGCGCTTCTTCGACGCAAGCTGGAAATAGGCGCTGACAAGGGCGCATGGCCGCGCCATAGGGCTCCGGGCGTGCGACGAGGGCGCGCCCGATTGACCATTTGGCCAGGCCGGCAGGGACAACGCCTCCGACTCTGCCAAGCGCATCGGGCCTCAGCATCGCCCCAAAGCAACAGGAGACGGCAAGCGAAATGCTGACCTATCTGATGAGGCGGACCACCATGGCGGTGGTGGTGATGGCGATCGTATCGGTCATCTGCTTCGTGCTGAGCAATGTGGCTTCGGACCCGGCAGTCGGCATTGCCGGCGCGCAGGCGATCGATGCCGACCTTGCGGTGGTGCGCCAGACCTATGGCCTCGACCGGCCTTTGCCGGTTCGCTACGCCGAATATATCGGCAATCTGTTGCGGGGCGATTTCGGCACCTCCTATCTCGCCAGGCGGCCGGTGCTGGAGATGATCCTTGAGCGGCTGCCGGTGACGGCGCTGCTGGCCTTCCTGTCGATGGCGCTGGCGCTGGCCATCGCGCTGCCGCTCGGCTGCGCGGCGGCGCTGTGGCCGAACACGCTGGTCGACCGGCTGTCGCAGGTTCTGGCCGTGACCGGCCAGGCCATTCCCAATTTCTGGGCGGGCTTGCTGCTCATCGTCGTGTTCGGCGTGCAGCTGCGCTGGCTGCCCATTTCCGGCTCCGACACGCTGGCGCATTTCGTGCTGCCGGCAATCACCCTTGGCACCTTCGCCATGCCGCCGCTGATGCGGCTGATCCGGGCCGGCATGATCGACGTTCTGGCTTCCGACTATATCCGTACGGCCCGCGCCATGGGCATCCGCCCCTTTGTGCTGACCTTCAAATATGCGCTGAAGAATGCGGTGTTGCCGGTCATCTCGCTGGCGGCGGTGCAGCTCGGCTTCATGCTCGGCGGCTCGATCGTGGTGGAATCGATCTTCGCCCTCAACGGCGTCGGCTATCTGGCGTGGCAGTCCATGTCGCGCTCCGACATGCCGGTGATCCAGGCGATCGTGCTGCTGATCTCGATGATCTACATCGTGCTGACGTTGGCCGCCGATCTGCTCAACGGCATCATGGACCCAAGACTGCGGGGGGCACGCAAATGACGGCGCTGTCCGCGGCGCCGGCCCTGCCGGAAGAAGAGCTTGTCCGCCGGCCGGGCTTCTGGGCGCGGGCGCGGCGTCACCGCACCTTCGTGTTCTCCGGCATCCTCCTGCTCGCCATTCTGCTGATCGCGATCTTCGCGCCGCTGCTTGCGCCGCACGATCCTTTCATGCAGAGCATCGCGCTGCGGCTGAAGCCGCCCTTCTGGCACGACAAGACGGTGGCGGAGCATCTGCTCGGCACCGATCAGCTTGGCCGCGATTATCTGAGCCGCCTGATCTATGGCGCGCGCATTTCGATGGCCATCGGCATTGGCGCGACGCTGATGTCGGCGCTCATCGGCATCACGCTCGGGCTGCTGGCCGGCTATTATGGCGGCTGGATCGACACCGCGATCTCGACCGTCATCACCACGCGCCTGTCGATGCCGATCATCCTGATCGCGCTGGCGGTGGTGGCCATCGTCGGCCCTTCGCTCACCGTCGTCATCGTGGTGCTGGGGCTGTTGTTGTGGGACCAGTTCGCGGTGGTGACGCGCGTTGCCACCCAGCAGGTGTGCACGCGCGACTATGTCACCTCCGCCCGCGTTCTGGGCTGTTCCGTCGGCCATATATTGTTTCGCGAAATCCTGCCCAATATCCGCGCTCCGCTGATGGTGGTGACGACGGTGGAAATGGCGCATGCCGTGCTTTTGGAAGCCGCGCTGTCCTTCCTCGGCCTCGGTGTTCAGGCGCCGCTGCCCTCATGGGGGCTGATGCTGTCGGAAGCCAAGACGGCCATGTTCTTCAGCCCGTGGCTGATCGTGCTGCCCGGCGCCTGCCTGTTCATTCTGGCGCTGGCCATCAATCTGATGGGCGATGCCATGCGTGACCTGACGGCGGGAGGGCGCGGCTGATGCTGCTCGATGTGCACGACCTTCACGTCACGCTGCCGGATCAGGGCCGCAAGCTGCGGGCCGTGCGCGGCGTCGACCTTTCGGTGGCGGCGGGCGAAACGCTGTGCCTCGTCGGCGAATCCGGTTGCGGCAAGTCGATGACGGCGCTCGCCCTGATGGGGCTCCTGCCGCGCAGGGCGGAACGACGCGCGGCGCGATTGCAGCTTGGCGAAACCGATCTCGGCAGCCTCTCGGACGGCGCCATGTCGGCGCTGCGCGGACGGCGCATGTCGATGATCTTCCAGGAGCCGATGACGGCGCTCAATCCGGTCTTCACCATCGGCGACCAGCTCTGCTCGGTCTACCGGCGGCACACAAACGCCAGCGGAGCCGCGGCGCGGGCGCGCGCCATCGAGGTTCTGGAAAGCGTGGGGCTGACCAATGCGGCGCTGCGCATGCGGCAATATCCGCATCAGCTTTCGGGCGGGCTGCGCCAGCGCGTGCTGATCGCCATGGCGCTGATCTGTGAGCCGGAGCTGATGATCTGCGACGAGCCGACCACGGCGCTCGACGTGACCACGCAGGCCCAGATCCTGCACATTCTGAAAGAGGCGCAGGCCGCCCGCAACATGGGCATGATCTTCATCACCCATGATCTCGGCGTCGTCGCCCGCATCGCCGACCGGGTTGCCGTCATGTATGCCGGGCGCGTGGTGGAGGAGGGCACGCGCGAAGCGGTGCTGCGCCAGCCGGCCCATCCCTATACGCGCGGCCTGATCGCCTCGGTTCCGAAACCGGGCGGCGGCGAGCCGGGCCAGACGCGTCTGGCCAGCATTGCCGGCAACGTGCCGGCCTTCCATCAGGAGGATGCCCGCTGCCCCTTCCTGTCGCGCTGCCTGCACCGCATGGATGTGTGCGCGACAACGCCGCCTCCGGTCCGGCAAGCGCCGGCTGCGCAGCGCTTCGCCTGTCATCTGCTTCCCGGATGGACGGAGAACCGGACGGGCGTGGAGGGGCGCGCATGACCATGCTTCTCGAAGCCCGCGACCTCACCCATGTCTACACGATCCGGCAGGGGCTGCTCGGCAGGCCGGCTCCGCTGCGCGCGCTCGACAACGTATCGCTCAGCATAAAGCGGGGCGAAATCCTCGGCATCGTCGGCGAATCCGGCTGTGGCAAGAGCACGCTGGCCCGCATTCTGCTGGGACTTGAGACGCCGACCTCCGGAACGGTTCTGCTGGAAGGGCGGCCGGTTGGCGACTATCCGCGGCGCGAGCGCGCGTTGGCGGTGCAGCCGGTGTTTCAGGATCCCTATGGCTCGCTCAACCCGTCCATGTCGGTGGAGGAGCTGATCGCCCTGCCTTTGCATGTGCATGGCATCGGCAGCCGCGCCGAGCGGCAGAAACGCACCGCCACCATGGCCGATCAGGTCGGCCTGCCGCGCCGCGCCCTTGCCGCGCGGCCCGGCGAGCTTTCCGGCGGCCAGCGCCAGCGTGTCGCCATTGCGCGCGCCCTCGTTGCCGGGCCGAGGCTGGTGATCTGCGATGAGCCGACATCGGCGCTCGATGTCTCGGTGCAGGCGCAGATCCTCAACCTGCTGCTCGACCTGCGCGCCGAGCACGATGTCGCCATGCTGTTCATTTCGCACAATTTGTCGGTCATCGAACACATGGCCGACCGCATGATGGTGATGTATCTGGGCCGGGTGGTGGAAACCGGGCCGACGCGGGCCATCTTCGCGCGGCCGCACCACCCCTATACGACCGTTCTGCGCGATGCGGTGTTCAGCCCGCAGGACGATGGCGGCGTGCCCGATCTCGGCCTGCGCGGCAATTTCCCCAATGCGATGGATGTGCCTTCGGGCTGCGTGTTTCATCCGCGCTGCGCCTCTGCCCAGCCGAATTGCAGCACCGTGGAGCCGATGCTGAAAACCCATGGCGAGGATGAGCGCGCGAGCGCCTGTCACTATCCTCTTATTGCCGGATAATGCTTCAGGCGCAAAAAGCCCCCGGATCGGGTCCGGGGGCTGCATTGCCGCTGGAGATCAGGCGTTTGCGAACACGGCTTTCACGGCTTCCGCTGTTTTGGCGACGACGATGTCGGCTTCCTCGCGGGTGAGGCAGAGCGGCGGCGCGAAGCCCAGAATATCGCCCTGCGGCATGGCCCGGCCGATGACGCCGCGTTCGGCAAGGGCGGCCGCGATCCGCGGGCCGATCTTGTCGGCGGCATCGAAGAAGATGCGGTCGTCGCGGTCCTTGACGAATTCGACCGCGGCGAGCAGGCCCTCGCCACGCACTTCGCCGACATTCCGGTGGTGGCCCACCGCCTGTTGCAGCGCTTCCCTGAAATAGGGGCCGATTTGGCCGGCATTGGTCACCAGATCGAGCTCGTCGATCAGCTCAAGATTGGCGACGCCCGCAGCCGCGCAGATCGGATGGGCGGAATAGGTCCAGCCATGGCCGATGGGGCCAAGCTCGTCGGACCCCTTGACCAGACCCTCCCACATCTTCTCCCCGACGATCACGCCGGACAGCGGCGCATAGGCCGAGGTCAGGCCCTTGGCGATGGTGATGAGGTCGGGCCTCATTCCGTAATGATCGGAGCCGAACATCGAACCCAGCCGGCCGAAGCCGGTCACCACCTCGTCGGCGACCAGCAAAATGTCGTATTTGTCGAGCACGGCCTGAATCTTCGGCCAGTAGCCGGCCGGCGGAGGCACGATGCCGCCCGTGCCCAGAACCGGCTCGCCGATGAAGGCGGCGACCGTGTCCGGCCCTTCGGCGAGAATCATCTCTTCCAGCCTGTCGGCGCAATATTGCGAGAACTGTTCCTCGCTCAGGGACCGGTCTTCGCGGCGGAAATAATAAGGCGCCTCGGTGTGCAGCACCGGCGCGCGCGGCAGGTCGAAGGCGTTGTGGAAGGCGGCGAGCCCGGTCAGCGAGCCGGTCATCACGCCCGAACCATGATAGCCGCGCCAGCGCGAGATGATCTTCTTCTTTCCAGGCCGGCCAAGCACGTTGTTGTAGTACCAGATCAGCTTGATGTTGGTTTCGTTGGCATCCGAGCCCGACTGGCCGAAATAGACGCGGCTCATGCCCTGCGGCGCGCGGTCGATGATCATCTTGGCGAGCCGGATCGAGGCGTCGGTGCCGTGGCCGACATAAGCGTGGTAATAGGCCAGTTCCTTCGCCTGCGCGGCGATGGCGTCGGCGATCTTCTGGCGGCCATAGCCGACATTGACGCAATAGAGCCCGGCAAAGGCATCGATGCTCTTCTTGCCATTCGTATCCCAGACGGTGACGCCTTCGCCTCCGGCCATGACGCGGGTCGGGGTTTCGCCGCGCGCATGCATGCCCATATGGGTGGAGGGATGGAAGAAATGATCGCGGTCCCAGGCGGCCAGTTCGTTGGATTTGCCGAGCATGATGTTCTCCTTTGCAGTTGCGCCGCCGCCGATCGGGCCGGTCAGGCCAGATCGAGGCAGACATATTTGAGGTCGGTGAAGGCTTCGATCCCGTGGCGCGAGCCTTCCCGGCCAAGGCCGGATTGCCGCATGCCCCCGAACGGAACCGGCGCGCCGGTGATCCTGACGCGGTTGACGGCAACCATGCCGTAATCGAGCGCGGCGGCCATGCGCCGCTGCCGCGCGCCATTTTCCGTCACCACATAGGCAACCAGCCCGTATTCGGTATCGTTGGCGCGCCTGACGACCTCCTCCTCGCTGTCGAAGACGGCGACGGCGGCGACGGGCCCGAAGGTTTCTTCCTGCATGATGAGCGCATCGTCCGGCACGCCGGTCAGGAGGGTCGGCTGATAGAACAGCGCGCCGGCTTCGTGGCGCCTGCCACCGCAGACGAGTTGCGCGCCGCGCGCCACCGCGTCCGACACCTGCTCCTCGACCTTCGCCACCGCGCGCTCATGCATCAACGGGCCGATGTCGGCGTCAGGCGTCAGGCCGTCCGCCACTTTCAGCGCCCCGATGCGGCGGGCGAAGGCCGCACAGAAGGCGTCATAGAGCGGGCGCTCGACATAGATGCGGTTGGCGGCGAGGCAATCCTGCCCGGAGGTGGCGAATTTGGCATCGAGGGCGATCTGCGCGGCCCGCTCGGGATCGGCGTCGGCGAAGATCACCAGCGGCGCATGGCCGCCCAGTTCCATCACCAGCCGCTTCATGGTGGCGGCGCACTGGCCGGCGATCCTGCGGCCGATTTCGGTGGAGCCGGTGAAGCTCAGCGCCCGCACGCGGCGGTCGGCGCACAGCGTCTCGACAATCGGCGCGGCGGCTCCGGTGACGATGTTGAAAACGCCCGCCGGCAGCCCCGCGCGCTCGCCAAGCTCGGCCAGCGCCAGCGCCGACAAGGGGGTCTGCGAGGAGGGATGGGCGACGATGGTGCAGCCGGCGGCAAGGGCTGCGGCGGCCTTGCGCGTGAGCATGGCCGACGGGAAATTCCACGGCGTCACCACGCCCGCAACGCCGAGCGGCTCGCGTCGCACCGACATTTCGGCGCCGGGCAGATGGCTGGTCACGCCTTCCGCATTGAGCCGTTTGGCTTCCTCCGCATACCATTCGACGAAGGAGGCGGCGTAGTCGATCTCGCCGCGCGATTCCTTCAGCGGCTTGCCCTGCTCCAGCGTCATCAGGAGGGCGAGATCGTCCCGGGCGGCGATGATCAGCTCATACCAGCTGCGCAGCAGGCGGGCGCGTTCCTGGGGCAGCAGCGCGCGCCATGCGGGAAACGCATCCGATGCCGCTGAAATGGCGTCGGTGGTCTGGCTTTCGTCGAGTGCGGCGACGAAGGCGAGGCTGGCGCCGCTGGCGGGATCGGTCACTTCGAAACTGCTGGTCGTCGCGCTGGCCGTCCAGTGGCCGCCGACATAGGCGAGTTCGCGATAGAGCCGCCGGTCGCTCAGGCGGTCCAGCGCTTCGTGACGCTGCTGGCGGGCAAAATGCGCGGACATGACATGGCCTCCCTGTGATGGGGAGAGTCTAGGCGCGGCTGGCGGAGAATGTGTCTGTTGCCGGTGCTCGTGGCAGAGAAAGTCTCTGTCTGAGGCGGGGCAGGCAGATCAATTCTCCGCAGCGGCCATCTCGCCGGACCAAGCCCGATGGTCAGTCCGCATGGCCGGCAAGTTCGGCCAGCGGCAGCACCGTGTCGTCCTTGACCGTTCTGGTGACGATGTAGGTGAAATAGCGGTCGATGCCGATTTCGCGTTCGAGAAGCGAATCGATCAGCCGCTGATAGGCGTCGATATCGCGGGTCATCACCCTCAGCAGATAGTCCACGCCGCCGCCCACAGACCAGCACGAAACGATTTCGGGCACGTCGCGCACCACCCGCTCGAACCGGTCGAAGTCGGCCTGGCGGTGGTTGGCGAGCGTCACTTCCACCAGAACGCTGGTGACGGGCGCGATCGCCCGCACGGCGATGCGGGCATGATAACCGGTGACGATGCCGGCCTTTTCCAGCCTTGCCAGCCGCATCCAGCACGGCGTCGGCGACAGGCCCACCTGTTCGGCGAGCTTCAGCTTGGTGATGCGCCCGTCGCGCTGGATCGCGTCGAGGATCCTCAGGTCGGTGGCGTCGAGCTTGGTGGCGGCCATGTCAGTCCGGTTTCATGATGGGATTGCACCATGCCGGTGAATGATTTCGATTGTCAATTGAACTGATTTCGATCTCTAATGAAGTCATGACACAATGGCGACCCGATCCGGCGCTGATCCGCCGCCCTGCCTATCTCTCGCTGGCCGACCAGTTCGCCCGTGCCATCCATGACGGCCGGCTTGAAAATGGCGAGCGCCTGCCCACCCACAGGGCGCTGGCGGACGAGCTGGGGCTTTCGGTGCAGACGGTGAGCCGCGCCTATGAGGAGCTGATCCGGCGCGATCTCATCGTCGGCGAGATCGGGCGCGGCAGCTTCGTGCAGACCCAGCGCCGCGAACCCGACCCGCCCTATCTGCCGGAACGGCCCGGCGAGGTCATCGACCTGTCGATCCTCAAGCCGGTGTGCGAGCTGATGCATCTGGAGCGGCTGAAACAGGGGCTGGCCTGGCTGGCGGAGGAACTGCCGGCCAGTTCGGCGCTGTCGTTCCGCCCCAATATGGTGTTTCCCCGTCACCGCGCCGTGGCCGCGGACTGGCTGCGGAGTTGCGGGCTGGAGGTTTCGCCGCAGAACATAACCGTCACCAATGGCGCGACCGGGGGCATGACGGTGGCGCTGATGAGCGTCGCGCCGCCCGGCTCCACCGTGGCCACCGAAGCCGTCGGCCACCACACGCTGGTGCCGCTGGCGCGCTATTGCGGGTTCACCCTGGAGGGGCTGCCCCTCGATGACGAGGGCATCATCCCCGAAGCGCTGGACGCCGCCTGCCGCCAGAGCGACATAAGGGCGGTCTTCGTGCAGCCCTCGATTATCAATCCAACCGCCTCGCTGATGGGTTCGGTGCGGCGCTCGCGGCTGGCGGAGGTGGCGCGCCGGCATGACATCGCCATCATCGAGAACGACGTTCTGGGCCCCATGGTCGAAGACCGCGCCCCGCCCGTCGCCCATTTCGCGCCGGAGCGCACGCTCTACGTCACCTCGTTCAGCAAGATCACCGTGCCCGGCCTGCGCATCGGCTATCTGGCCGTGCCCGACCGCTATGTCACGGCCGCGGCCAACCGGCATCTGGTGACGAACTGGATGGCGACGCCGATGGTCGCCGAGATCGTCACCAAATGGGTCAGCGACGGCACCGCCATGGAGCTGGTGCGCTGGCAGCGTCAGGCGGTGCGCCGCCGGCTCGACATCGCCCGGGAGGTGCTGGAAGGGGTGTCGTTCCGCGCCCATCCCGACGGTCTGCACATCTGGCTGCCCTTGCCGGATGACCGCCCGGAGGAGGATTTCGTGGCCCAGGCGCGCCTGCAAAGCGTGGCCATTGCGCCGGGGGCCTCCTTTCGCATCGCGCAGGAAGCCCGGCAGCCGGCCGTGCGCATTTCGCTGGGCTCGACCACCGAGAGCGAGTTGCGCACCGGCCTCGGCGTCGTCAAGCGCCTGCTGATGGCCGACCCCGAGCATCTGCTTCTGGCGATCTGAAGCGCGTGGCGGGAAAGGGGACGCGGTTTCGGGCCGGGCGTCTTGCCTCGGCCGGCGGCGACGACAATCCGCTGAAATACAAATATTGTCATGATATTATTTTGGCAATTGACATGATTTGAAGTCGTCCGCATCGTAAAGGCCAGAACGTTGTCTTGAGCGGGGAGAGACATTGGCCGAACCCATCGTCAGGATCGATTCGATCTCCAAGAGCTTTGGCGCCTTCAAGGTGCTGGACGGGTTGTCCATGCAGGTCATGCCGGGGGAGAAACTTGCGCTGATCGGCCCGTCAGGGTCGGGCAAGACGACGATCCTGCGCATCCTCATGACGCTGGAGCGCATCGACAGCGGCCATATCGAGGTGGAGGGCGAGCAGCTTTACCATATGGCGCGCGGCCAGACGCTGGTGCCTGCCGACGAGCGGCATCTGACGAAGATGCGCCAGAAGATCGGCATGGTCTTCCAGCTGTTCAACCTGTTTCCGCACAAATGCGTGCTCGACAACGTGACGCTGGCGCCGATGCTGACCAAGGGCGTGCCGAAAGCCGAGGCGCGGAAGCGGGCCATGGAGCTGCTCGACATGGTGGGCATGGCCGACAAGGCCAGATCGATGCCCGCACAGCTTTCCGGCGGCCAGAAGCAGCGCGTGGCGATCGCCCGCGCGCTGGCCCTGTCGCCGAAGATCATGCTGTTCGACGAAGTCACCTCCGCGCTCGACCCCGAACTGGTCGAGGAAGTGCTGAACGTCATGCGCCGGCTGGCCGAGGAAACCGACATGACCATGCTTCTGGTGACGCATGAAATGGGTTTCGCCCATGATTTCGCCGACCGTGTGCTGTTCTTCGACCGTGGCCGCATCGTGGAGGAAGGCAAGCCGGAAGACATCTTCCGCAACCCGAAGCAGGAGCGCACCCAAAGCTTCCTGAAGAAGATTATCGCGGCCGGGCACCGGGTTTGATACCGGGCCTGACCGCGTGGCGCGGCCAGCCGCGCCGAATGCAGCAGAAACCGCAAGAGAAAACAGAAGAGGAACCGGGAACGATGAAAAAAATGGGAATTCTCGCAAGCGCCGCCGGGCTTGCCTTCGCCGCTGTTCTGGGGGCCGCCACCAGCGCATCCGCCGACGACGCCAGGCTGGAAAAGCTGAAGGAGCAGGGTTTTGCCCGCCTCGCCATTGCCAATGAGCCGCCCTACACGGCCGTCGCCGCCGACGGCAAGGTATCGGGCGCCGCGCCGGATGTGGCGCGCGAAGTGTTCAAGCGGCTCGGCGTCGACGATGTGGTCGCCTCGATCTCCGAATATGGTGCCATGATTCCGGGGCTTCAGGCCGGGCGGTTCGATGTCGTCACCGCCGGGTTGTTCATGAAGCCGGAGCGCTGCGAGGCGGTGGCCTATTCCGAGCCGGTTCTGTGCGACGCCGAGGCGCTGCTGGTGAAGAAGGGCAACCCCAGGGGCTTCAAGAGCTATGAGGACATAGCCAAAGACCCGACCGCGAAGATCGGCGCGCCGGGCGGCGGCACCGAGGAGAAGCTGGCGCTCAATGCCGGCGTGCCCCGCGACCGGGTGATCGTGGTGCCGGATGGCCAGAGCGGTCTCAAGATGGTGCAGGACGGCCGCATCGACGCCTATTCGCTGCCGGTTCTGTCGATCAACGATCTGGCCCACAAGGCCAATGATCCGAACCTTGAGGTCATCGCCCCGGTCGAGGGTGCGCCGGTCTATTGCGACGGTGCGGCCTTCAACAAGAAGGATACCGCCCTGCGCGATGCCTTCGATGTCGAGCTGGCGAAACTCAAGCAGTCCGGCGAGTTTGCGAAGATCATCGAGCCTTACGGCTTCTCGGCGGCGGCGGCGATGTCGACGACGCGGGAGAAACAGTGCGCGGCACAGTAAAAAAGCCGCTCGCTCACCCGGTCTCTCCACGGCGGTTTCTTTCGCCGCGGGGAAAGGTTTTCATCCGGCGCGGCTCCTCTTCCTGCGTGAAGGGAATGGCCGCGCGGGATGAAGGCCGGGTGGGAAGTTTCTCGCAAACCGAACTCGACAGGGTTTCATGATCGACTGGTCCGGATATGTCAGCCTGATGCTGCAAGGCGTGCTCGTCACCATCGGGCTGACGCTGATGGGATCTGCGCTGGCGCTCGTCATGGCTTTTGTGGCGGGGCTCGGCCGCCTGTCGCGCTTCTTCGCCGTCCGGGCGCTGGCCACCGCCTATATCGAGTTCTTTCGCGGAACCTCGATCTTCGTGCAGCTGTTCTGGGCCTATTTCGTCCTGCCGCTGCTCGGCCTCGAACTCACCCCCTTGCAGGCGGGCGTCCTGGCGCTCGGCCTCAATGTCGGCGCCTATGGCGCGGAGGTGGTGCGGGGTGCGGTACAGTCCATCGGCAAGGAACAGTATGAGGCCTGCGTGGCGCTCAATCTCGGCCGCTGGCAGGCGATGCGCCATGTGATCCTGCCGCAGGCCTTCCTGCTCATGCTGCCGACCTTCGGCAACAATGCCATCGAGCTTTTGAAGGCGACGTCGATCGTGTCGCTGATCTCGCTGGCGGACCTCACCTTTCAGGCACAGGTGGTGCGCGCCCAGACCGGCAATACGCTGGTGCCGTTCACCACCATCCTGATCGGCTATTTCGTGCTGGCGATGCTGATTTCCTGGGGCGTGCGCAGCCTGGAGCGGCGGCTGTCGCGCGGCATCGACGGGGTGCGTGTCTGATGGAGTGGGCCCGATAATGGAATGGGACTGGGAATTCGTCCGGCAGATCATGCCCACCCTTCTCGAAGGGGTGAAGATCACCATTCTCGCCACCATTCTCGGCTCGGTGCTGGCGGCGGCGGTGGGGCTGGTCATCACGCTGCTGCGCCGCTCGCCGAACCGGCTTATATCGCGGCCGGTGGCTTTCGTTGCCGAATTCATCCGCGGCACGCCGCTTCTGGTGCAGCTCTATTTCATTTTCTACGTCCTGCCCGATTTCGGCATTCTCCTGCCGCCGCTGCTGGCGGGCGTCCTCGGGCTCGGCCTGCACTACGGCACCTATACGGCGGAGGTCTACCGCGCCGGCATCGACAATGTGCCGCGCGGCCAGTGGGAAGCGGCCAAGGCCTGCAATCTGGACGCCCGCCAGACATGGATGCACATCATCCTGCCGCAGGCCATTCCGCCGATGATCCCGGCGCTCGCCAACTATTTCATCGCCATGTTCAAGGAAACGCCGCTCCTGTCGGCCATCACCGTGCTGGAACTGATGAACCAGGCCAAGAGCGTCGCCAATACCTACTACCGCTACATCGAGCCGATGACGCTGGTGGGGGTCTTCTTCCTTGTCATCAGCCTGTTTTCGGTGGTGCTGCTGCGCTGGCTGGAACGGCGTTACGGACGTGTGGAGGACTAGATCGTGAACGCTTCAGTCGGCATCCGCTTGCACGAGCCCCGTCCGCCGCTCGATCCGCGCCCGCTGGAAAAGCGCGTCGGCCTCGTCATCCTCGCCACCGACCACACCACGGAGCCGGATTTCCAGCGCATGGTGGCGAGCGAGCGCACCGGCGTCTATGTGGCGCGCATCGCCTACGCCAATCCGACCACGCCGGAAAACCTGCGCCGCATGCAGCCGGCGCTGACCGAGGGGGCATCGCTCATCCTGCCCGGCGAGCCGCTCGACGCCATCTGCTATTCCTGCACCTCCGCCTCCGTGGTGATCGGCGATGCGGAGATCGAGGCGGCAATCGGCCTGGCCAAACCCGGCGTGCCGGTGGTGACGCCGACCATGGCCGCCATGCGCGGCCTGAAGGCGCTCGGCGCCTGCCGCATCAGCGTGCTGACCCCCTATGTGGCGCAAACCGGCCGGCCCATGGCCGACTATTTCCAGCGGCACGGGTTCGATCTGGCGAGCTTCACCTGTCTCGGGCTCGATGACGACCGCGAGATGGCGCGCATAAGACCCTCCGCGCTGGTCGATCTGGCGCGCGAGGCGACGGCCGATGATGCGCAAGCCCTGTTCATCTCCTGCACGGCGCTGCGTTCAGCCAGCGTCGCCGCCGAAATCGAAGCAGCCATCGGCCGCCCGGTGGTGACGTCCAATCAGGCGACGGCTTGGAACTGCCTGCGCCTGTGCGGCGATGGCGGCCCGCGCCCGCAATGGGGCCGCCTGATGACCCTGCCGCTTGCCGGTGATTGATCGCCATGCAGACAGTCCCTCTCCATGACATCGAAGCCGCGCGCCGGCGCATTGCCGAGCGCATCGTGGCGACGCCGACGATCTGCTCCGTATCACTGAGCGAACGGTTGGGCGTGCCGGTGCATCTCAAGCTGGAACAGCGCCAGACCACCGGCAGTTTCAAGCTGCGCGGTGCATCCAATGCAGTCGCCTCATTGAGCCCGCAGGAGAAGGCGCGCGGCGTGGCGGCCGCATCCACCGGCAATCATGGAAGGGCGCTGGCCCATGCGGCGCGGCTGGAAGGCGTGCGCGCCGTGATCTGCATGTCGAAACTGGTTCCTGCCAACAAGGTGGAGGAAATCCGCAGGCTGGGCGCTGAAATCCGCATCGTCGGCACCTGTCAGGACGATGCGCAGGTCGAGGCGGAGCGGCTGGTGGCCGACGAAGGGCTGGTGATGGTGCCGCCCTTCGACGATCCGGCAATCATCGCGGGGCAGGGCACGCTCGGGCTGGAGATCGTGGCAGCCG
The DNA here is from genome assembly GCA_036678505.1 of Alphaproteobacteria bacterium. Taxonomy (GTDB): domain Bacteria; phylum Pseudomonadota; class Alphaproteobacteria; order Rhizobiales; family Rhizobiaceae; genus Mesorhizobium. The sequence goes on along the minus strand of JAZIHP010000043.1, from coordinate 6,389 downwards.
TGCCGGATGTGGCGACGGTTCTCGTGCAGCTTTCCGGCGGCGGTCTGGCATCCGGCGTGGCGGCGGCGGTGAAGGGTGTGAAACCTGCGGCGAGGATCGTCGGCATTTCGATGGAGCGCGGGGCGGCGATGAAGGCCAGCCTCGATGCCGGCCGCCCGGTGCAGGTGGCGGAGCTGCCGACGCTGGCGGATTCGCTCGGCGGCGGCATCGGCCTCGACAACCGGCTGACCTTCGCCATGTGCCGCGATCTGCTCGACGACGTGGTGCTGCTGTCGGAGGAAGAAATCGCCGCCGGCATCGCCCATGCCTATCGGCAGGAGCGCGAGATCGTGGAAGGGGCGGGTGCCGTCGGCATCGCGGCGCTTCTCGCCGGCAAGGTGACGCCGTTGGGGCCGACTGTCCTCATCCTGTCCGGCCGCAACATCGATATGGGCCTGCACAGCGACATCGTGTGTGGATCTGCGAAAAGGGAGCGGGCGGCATGAGGTCGATGACCATTCTTACCGAAGCCGAATTGCGGCGGATCGTGAAGCTCGATGCGGATGCCGTTGCTTGCGTGGAAAACGCCTTTCGCGCGCTGGCGACGCAGAAGGTGGCGATGCCGCCGATCCTGCGCCTCGACATTCCCGAACATCGCGGGGAAGTCGACGTCAAGACCGCCTATGTGCCCGGCATCGACGGTTTCGCCATCAAGATCAGCCCCGGCTTCTTCGATAATCCCAAGCTTGGCCTGCCCAGCACCAACGGGCTGATGGTGCTGCTTTCCGCCACGACGGGGCTCACCGAAGCGCTGCTGCTCGACAATGGCTATCTCACCGATGTGCGCACCGCAGCCGCCGGAGCGGTGGCGGCGAAATATCTGGCGCGCGCCGATGCGTCCAGCGTCGCGATTTTCGGTGCCGGCATGCAGGCGAAGATGCAGCTGGAAGCGCTGCTGCTGGTGCGCCCGATCAGGCAGGCCCGCATCTGGGCGCGCGATCCGGCCAGAGCGGATCGTGTGGCCGGCGAATTGCGCGACCGGCTTGGCATCGAGGTGCGCGCCGAACCCGACGCCGCAAAGGCCACCGCCGGGGCCGACGTGATCGTGACCACGACACCCGCGACCGAACCGCTCATCCAGGCCGGCTTCGTCTCGTCCGGCCAGCACATCACCGCCATGGGCTCGGATGCCGAACAGAAGAACGAGATTGCCCCGGCCCTCATCCGCATGGCCGATCTTTATGTGGCCGACAGCGCTGCGCAGACGCGCCGTCTGGGTGAGTTGCACCATGCCATCGATGCGGGGCTGGTGGCCGCCGATGCCGAAATGGCTGAACTCGGCCAGATCGTCGCCGGAATGCGGCCCGGCCGCCGCACCGCCTCCGACATCACGCTGGCCGACCTGACCGGCACCGGCGTGCAGGACACGGCCATCGCCACGCTGGCGCGGGACCGGGCGCGCAGCGCCGGGGCAGGAACCATTCTGGAAAGCTGAAGCCGGCCGCAAGGCCTTTTACGAGGAACACCGAGAATGCAGCCGAACCTTAAATTCAGCCGGGAGGAATATGCCAGCCGTCTGGAAAAGACGCGCCGGACCATGGAGGCGAAAGGCATCGATCTTCTGATCTGCTCCGACCCGTCCAACATGGCGTGGCTGACGGGCTATGACGGCTGGTCGTTCTATGTCCATCAGGCCGTCATCGTTCCGCCGGAAGGCGAGCCGGTCTGGTTCGGGCGCGGGCAGGACGCCAACGGGGCAAGGCGCACCGCCTATCTGAAGCCGGAAAACATCATCGGCTATCCCGATCACTATGTGCAGTCCACCGAGCGCCATCCGATGGATTATCTGTCGGGTATCCTGAACGACAAGGGCTGGGGCGGCAAACGCATCGGCGTCGAGATGGACAATTACTGGTTCTCCGCCAAGGCCTTCGCCTCCCTGCAACAACACCTGCCCAATGCCCGTTTCAGCGACGCCACAGCGCTGGTGAACTGGCAGCGCGCGGTGAAAAGCCCGACCGAGATCGGCTATATGCGCAACGCCGCCCGCATCGTGGAGGCCATGCATCGGCGCATCTTCGACACGATCGAGGTCGGCATGCGCAAATGCGATCTGGTCGCCGAAATCTACGATGCCGGCACGCGCGGCGTGGACGGTCCCGATGGCCGCATCGGTGGCGATTATCCGGCCATCGTGCCGCTTTTGCCGTCCGGCGCGGACGCTTCGGCGCCGCACCTGACATGGGACGACAAGCCGATGAAGGCGGGCGAGGGCACCTTCTTCGAGATCGCCGGCTGCTATCATCGCTATCACTGCCCGCTGTCGCGCACGGTATTCCTCGGGCGTCCGACGCAAGCCTTCCTCGATGCGGAGAAGGCGACGCTGGAGGGCATGGAGGCCGGGCTGGCGGCGGCAAGGCCCGGCAATGCCTGCGAGGACATCGCCAACGCCTTCTTCGCGGTGCTGAAGAAATACGGCATCGTCAAGGACAACCGCACCGGCTATCCGATCGGGCTCTCCTATCCGCCGGACTGGGGCGAGCGCACGATGAGCCTGCGTCCCGGCGACCGCACCGAGCTGAAGCCCGGCATGACCTTCCATTTCATGACCGGCCTGTGGCTTCAGGATATGGGGCTGGAGATCACCGAGTCCATCCTCATCACCGACAAAGGCGTGGAGTGCCTCGCCAATGTGCCGCGCAGGCTGGTGGTGAAGGACTAGCGCATGGGCAAGCCTTCTCCCGTCGCCCCGACCGTCGATTTCGACCGCAACGGGGTTCAGCATGGTTTCCTGCGGCTGCCCTACAGCCGCGACGATTCCGCCTGGGGCTCGGTGATGATCCCCATTTGCGTCGTGCGCAATGGCGATGGCCCGACGGCGCTGCTGACCGGGGCCAATCATGGCGACGAATATGAGGGACCGCTGGCGCTTTACGAACTGGCGCGCACGCTCGATCCCGACACCGTTTCCGGCACCGTCATCATCGTGCCGGCGATGAATTATCCGGCCTTTCGCGCCGGCACGCGCACCTCGCCCATCGACAGGGGCAACATGAACCGCTCCTTTCCCGGCAGGCCGGACGGCACGGTGACGGAAAAGATCGCCGACTATTTCCAGCGCGAATTGCTGCCGCGCGCCGATCTGGTCTTCGATTTCCATTCGGGCGGGCGCACGCTCGATTTCCTGCCCTATTGCGCGGCCCATATCCTGCCCGACAAGGCGCAGGAGGCGAAGGCGTTCGCGGCCGTGGAGGCTTTCGCCGCTCCCTATTCGATGAAGATGCTGGAGATCGATGCGGTGGGCATGTACGATACGGCCGCGGAAGAGATGGGCAAGGTCTTCGTCACCACCGAGCTTGGCGGCGGCGGCACGGCGCGCGCCGAAACCGTGCGCATCGCAAGGCGCGGCATCGCCAATGTGCTGCGCCATGCCGGCATTGTGGAGGGGGCGGTAGAAAAAAGCGAAACCCGCTGGCTCGACATGCCTTCCGACGACTGCTTCATCTTCGCCGAGGATGACGGTCTGTTCGAGACCATGGTGGACCTTGGGGAGAACGTGGAAGAAGGCATGGTCATCGCGCGCATCCACCCCATCGGCCGCACCGGTCTTGAAGCGCAACAGATCCGGGCAAAAATGTCCGGCATCCTTGTCGCCCGGCATTTTCCGGGCCTGATCAAGGCCGGCGACTGCATGAGCGTAGTGGCGCGGTAAGGCGGCGGACCGAAAGACTGATCCGGTTTCTGCGCCGGCTCTTCATCGATATTTCAGATCGCCCTTTGCGCCTGGATGCGCCGTTGCCTGTTTCTTCGTTCCGGGCTCCGTTCAGATCATCCCCGTCGGGCGAAAGCCTGGCGGTGCTGGCGCGGCTTTCGGGGTTGCGGCGCACGGCGCGGCCATGTGAAGATCGCCTGCGCGCCCACCCTTGCCTCGACCCGGCTTGGGCGCATTCTGGCCACCTTCAAGCTGCGCTCTCCCCCGCAGTCTCGTCGACGTGAAGGAAACGCCGCCCACGGGCCGATCGGAACCTGACGCTCAACGCAGTATGAGGCGCAGAACGCCTATACGGCGCTCGCCTCGGCCGGGCTCGAGCCGTTCAATGTTTCACGGAATCGCCGAACGGCTCCAGGTCCTTGTTTTGTCGCATTTCCGAACCGGAAAAGTGTTTTCACTTTTCCTGGAAACGCTCTCGGCGTGGGGCTCGTGCCGGAGATCGCGGCGCCGATGCTGCCGGCGGCCGAATTCCGGGTCATGCGGGTCGCCGATCCGCAATCCAGCCGCTCGGTCGGCATTCTGACCGCGAAAGGCTATGTGCAGCACAGCTATTCGGAGCGGCTCATTGGGCTGATCCGCACCGGGCTTTGCCGACTCGATGGCCACCCGATCCGGGGGCCACCCGATCCGGGCCCTGATTCAGGCAGGCTTCGCGGCTCAGTCGGCGTTGATCCAGATCGCCTTGGTCTGGAGATATTCATACATGTGCTCCAGCCCGCCCTCGCGGCCATAGCCGGACATTTTCATGCCGCCGAAGGGAACCGCCGGGTCGATGGCGTGGTACATGTTCACCCATACCGATCCGGCGCGGATGCGTCGCGACAGCTTGTGCGCGGTGCCCAGATGATTGGTGAAGATGCCGGCAGCAAGCCCGTAGGGCGTCGCATTGGCGCGTTCCACAACCTCGTCCAGCGTGTCGAATGGCAGGACGGAGATGACGGGGCCGAAGATTTCCTCGCGTGCGATGGTCATCGCATCGGTAACGCCGCCGAACACGGTGGGGGCGATATAATGGCCGCCCTCCAGCCCCGGCGCTTCATGGCGCACGCCGCCGGTGACGGCGCGGGCCCCTTCCTCGATGCCGAGCCCGAGAAAACCTTCGATGCGCTGGCTCTGCCGCGCGGAAATGATCGGCCCGATCTCGGTTTCCGGATCGATGCCGTGGCCGATGCGCAGTTTGCCCGCAAAACCGGCGATGCGGGCGACGAATTCGTCATGGATTTCGCGGGCCACGAAAAGCCGTGAACCGGCAATGCAGATCTGGCCGGAATTGGCGAACACCGCCATGGCGGCTACGGGTGCGGCCATGTCCATATCGGCATCGCGGCAGACGATGACCGGGGATTTGCCGCCCAGCTCCAGCGAAACATGCTTCAGCGTGCCGGTGGCGGCGCGGGCTATGGCCTGGCCGGTGACGGTGGAGCCGGTGAAGACGATCTTGTCCACGCCCGGATGCGCGGCAAGGGCCGCGCCTGCATCGGCGCCATGGCCGGTCACCACATTCAGAACGCCGTCGGGCAGGCCTGCCTCGGCCATCAGCCGCGCGATCAGCAAAACCGTCAGCGACGCCTCTTCGGAAGGCTTCAGCACCACGGTGCAGCCGGTGGCAAGCGCGGGAGCGATTTTCCAGACCGAGCCGGCGATGGGGGCATTCCACGGGATGATGGCACCGACCACGCCGACCGGTTCCTTCACCGTCTGCGACAGGATTTCGCCGGGGAACGAATTCGGGATGGTCTGGCCGTGGATCGCGACCGCCTGCCCGGCATAAAAGCGCAGCATGCCGAGAACCCGGCGCGAATTGGCGAGCGCGCGCGCAATCGGCATGCCCATGTCGAGCGTGTCGGACAGGCACAGTGTTTCCCATTCCGCCTCGAACCGTTCGGCAATGCGCAGCAAAAGAGCCTGCCGCTCAAAGGGCGTGAATTTCGACCAGGGGCCGTCGAAGGCGCGCCGCGCGGCGGCGACGGCGGCGGCGATATCGGCGGCAGTCCCTTTCGGCACCGTTGCCAGCAATGCGCCGTTGGCGGGGTTGCGGGCCTCCATCACATCGCCCGAAACTGCCGGCACCCATTTGCCGTCGATGAACATCGGATGGAAGCCGCCATCGTAAAGGGCAGCGGCGCGGCTTTTCCAGTCGATCATGTTTTTCCCCCGCCCGCGGCATTCTCGGTGCAACATGAGCCAGGCGGGCGCGTATCTCAAGGAAGGAAACCCGATTGCGCGTTCACATAATGCGACTGTTGCCGGCCGCCGACGGCATCATGCAGCCGTGATCTTGAACTGTTCGCCGGGCGGCGGCCCGTCGCCATACCCGCCTGCCGTTTTCCGCATCTTATGCACCATCTCGATGCCCGGCGGGACTATCGCGGCGCAGCTTACCGTCACCGGTTGCCCGACCGATCTTTCGCCGTCTTCGGAAACGCGACAAAATAAAGATCTGGAGCCGTTCGGCGATTCCGTGAAACCATGAACGGCACTAAGGCGTGCCGCGATCTTTCGGCTTCGCTCCCGGCGCTTCAAGCCGTTGTTTTCAAGCATGTCGTCGCCCCCAAAACGCCGCCCCGTTCGGGGGGGCCCGCTTGGGTTTGAGTGCGGCTCGGCGGCCGGGAGCGGGCCCGCGGGGGGCCGCAGGGCC
>JAZIHP010000042.1:0-31604 GCA_036678505.1 Alphaproteobacteria bacterium | reverse complement strand
CTGTGGATCCGCAGGCCTATCTCACCAGCACGCTCACCGCCATCGTCAACGGCCATAAACAGAGCCGGATCGGTGCACTGCTTCCTTGGAATTATCCCGCCAAGGTGTGAGCGCGACATCGCTTACCATTAAACAGCGTCACGCTCGTAAGCGCCGACAGCCTTCCGCGCTCTGAATCGGACAATACCCTCGGCGCAATTCGCGAGTTCTATAAGGGGTACAAGCCCCGTTGGGTGGACATACTAGATGGCGTTCCGGCCGAGCTGGCGTTCATCAAGGACTTCTCCAAGCTTGTCGAGGATGGCCACGAAAGCAGAAAATGCATAGCGTTAGTCGGCCCTGCGGGCTCTGGCAAAAGCACCGCTCTGATGGCTGCCGCGCTCCACGTCAGTAAAACCTCAAACACGCCCGTCTACTTTCTGAGAGAGGCGGTCAGCGACCTTAAGGAGGTTGTCGTCGCTTTGGAGCAGATCAACACTTCGGCGTTCTATCTATTCATTGACAAGATGGAGGCGATGCATAACGAGGTCGCGGAGCTACTTGCAGGGGTGAAAACGACGCATACCTGCATCGTAGCATCGGAGAGGCTCAATATCTGGAACAGACGAGTGAAGGCGACGGTCGAGCCGTTCATTTCGAAGACGTTCACTGTCGAGAAGATGCGCAGAGCGGATGCCAGCCGGATACTTGAAAAGCTGGAGAAATTTGGGCCTTGGACCCGTCTGCAGCCGATGACACCGGAGGAGCGCGTCAAGGAAATTTTCAATAAGGCCGACCGGCAGTTGCTCATCGGTTTGATGGAGGCAACCACCGGCCTTGGTTTCACGCAGATCATCGACAGCGACTTCAAGAACGTAGGCGATGATCGCCATAAAAAATTCCTTGTTATTGTCGGGTTAGCGAGCATTCACAGGTCAACGCTGAGTTCCCACATTGTGGGCTCGGCACTTTCCAACCTCGGCATTGCAGAGGACGTCAACGTGATGTCGCGCGAGACCGAGGGTATTATCGTGACGAATGCCAAGAAGTATTCTGCGCGGCACCCGGTCTATATTCGCGAACTTTTCGAGAAGATCGTGCCTACGACAATGATTAGGGATTGCCTGATCGCCGTTTTGGAGGCGTTTTCTGACTATGAGGCTCCTGTGATCAAAAATGTCGGAAAATCGGACGGCGTAGTTTTCAAATCCATTATAAACCATCGCTTCATTAAAGAGATGATGCGCGGCGATGAAGAAAAAGTTCGATCTGTATATGAGTCGTTTGAGACTAAATTTCATATAGATGGTTTGTATTGGCTCCAGTACGGTCTAGCTTTGCGTAGTTTCGACAAGCAAGCAGAAGCATTAGAAAAATTAAAGACCGCGCGCGAGGCGTACACTTCGCCCCAAATCGAACATGCCTATGCCCAGCAATTGATGATCATCGCTTCCATGTCGCAGAGTTGGGATGATGCTGAGCCATTGCTCAAGGAAGCAATAGATGTGCTACGTGAGTTAAACCGTGTCGCGGACCCAAGTGACACCTATCCTATTGTAACGCTCGCGGAGGGGCACATTTCGGTTATGCTAAAATTCTTCGGCGTCGAAGGTGCCAAAGCCATCACGCAACAATACGCCAATGAATTGCTTATAGCGCACAAAAAGCATTCTGGTGCCAGACTCCAAGAGGCAGTGAACAATGTTGTGACCCTCGCAACCGCCGGAATATGGAAGGAGTCATACGGGCCGGGCTATCTCGAAGAAAGTTGACAGGCAAAAGGTGTCATCCTCGTTCGTCCCGGATGCAGTCTGACATGCACGTCGCAGCGGCGTCTTGCAACCAAGGGCGGATTCCTCCAGGCACAAAATCGCCAAACAACATTCTCTTACAGAAATAGCTATCATTTCTGCATGTTGTCCCTATTTCTCAGCCTTCATTTTGGAGGCTATAGCGTAAACGTAGTTCTCCGTTTCGTCGCTCTCGGCCCGCCAAACACCGCCGATTACCGCACAAATTGGCCAGCTATCTCTTTAATTATCAAACGGATAGCGGCTTTCGAGCGGTTGCCCTATGGGCAGGGGTTCTCGCGCGCCCTGCCAAGCAGGATAGTCCTGTCTCGGTATAACCGCCGACAACGCGCCTATGCCCCGCTTCGACATCCCGCTAAACGACCGCTAGTCGATCATCGCCGATCGACCCAGTCCTCATCGCCCGATAAGCACTCGCGCTCACCGAGTTCGAATGCGCGACGCAACTTATCACCAAGCGTCTTGGGCCAACGAGTTTCACATTCCCAAACGGTAAGCACCCGCCAACCTATACCGACAAGCGCTCGCTCCTTTTCTTGGTCACGTATAACATTGCGATTGAATTTTTCACGCCAGAACTCGACGCGAGTTTTCGGTGTGGTGGCCCTGCTACAGCCCGTATGACGGTGCCAGAAGCAGCCGTGGACGAAAATCACCGTTTTATGCTTAGGCAGGACAATATCGGGCGTGCCAGGCAAGTCACGCCGCTGGAGTCGGAACCGGAGCCCTAATGCATGTAAGAGCTTACGAACTGCCACCTCGGGGCCTGTGTGCGCCTGCCGAACGGTTCGCATGATGCGGCTTCGGGTGGCGTCTACCAAATCGTCGGGATTTGAGGGGCGGTGTGAGTTTGTCAATCGCCTTAATCGCTCCGAGAAACCCGTCTACCGACAAACCTAACCGCGCTTTATCGGGACCCGGTTCCGTGTTCGCCGGCGGTCATGTCGAATGGTTGGCTTGGCCAATAAAAGATCACAAGGCTTTTCGCTGAACTGACAAGCAGCTAGTCTAAAACCAACTGGGTTGGAATTATAGCGCCGATTCGCGGCGATCGGAGATTTTGTGTGGCTAAGAAACAGGCACCTAGCAAGGAGGACATTGCAGCAGCCGAGGCGGCTATCGCGACGGTTTCGCGTCAAGTTAAGTTCACTGTAGCGGAGTACCCTATATCAGTTTACGTCGCTCGCTTTGAAGACGACGAGACGGGACGGTTTTTCGTTCCAGAGTATCAGCGAAAACTGGCTTGGAAACCGCATCAGCAATCAGAGTTTATCGAATCGCTTCTGGTGGGTTTGCCGATACCGTTCCTATTTTTCTATCAGATGCCTGATGGACGGATGGAAATAGTGGACGGCTCCCAAAGAATGCGAGCCATGCGCGCTTTTTTGAAGGAGGGCATGCGTCTTTCCGATCTCGCGCTTTTGCCTGAACTAAATGGTTTCGCGTTTAAGGATTTGCCTCAAGATCGACGTAACAAGCTAGAAGATACTACCATTCGGACCATCGTTCTCGACACCGGTACTGATCCGTCGACACGAGCGGAAATGTTCGCGCGTATTAACAAATCCGGTACGGTTGCGAACGAGGCCGAAATTCGACGCGGCTCGCTGCCCGGACCTGTTACCGAGTTGATCCGTGAATTGGCAGAAAGTGCAAATTTTGCAGCATCCACGCCTATGTCACAGAAAGTTGTCGATCAGCGTGAGCGCGAGGAACTTGTGACGCGGTTTTTCGCCTATCTTGAAGGATGGGATACTCCAGAGGGGCGATTTCCGAACTACCGGGATCGACCCAAAAAGTACCTCTATGACTATTTGAAGTCCGCGAATGATGCCGCCGCTGGTGATCCGGGGTTGATCGGGAGGATGCGGGGGGAGTTCGAGCGCATGTTGGCGCTAGTGCCGCAACTTTTTCCGAACGGTTTTCGCAAGAACGCAACCGCCAATACGATACCTAGGGTACGCTTCGAAGCTATAGCAATAGGAACGGCGCTTGCGCTTCGACAGAACGAAAACCTGCACATAACCTCAGAAGAGGTAGTCACGCGGATGGAAGAGAGAGGATTCGACCAAATTGTCGTTTCCGATGGGGCGAATGTTCGCAGCAAATTGGAGGGGAGGATTGGTCTGGTTAGATCAATCTTGGTCGATGAATGACGACACTAGGAGCTAATTTAGAGACTCGCCGAGAGGAGTTTGAGACACACTTCGCTTTGGCGAAGGCTCTTGAAGACAGAATGATGCTTGACGCTTCATTAGGAAGCGTCAATCTATCTGTGCGGCATATCAATACGATTAAGTCAGGATTGATCGTTCACCTCTATAATATCGAAGAGGCGATCATGAGCCAAGCGTTGCAATACTTAGGAATAGCGCTTGGTGCTGTCGATCCACGCAGATGGACTAAGCATTCATTGCAGGAGTGGTTGCGCGAATCCATCGTTAGCCGAACCAGTGAGGGCAATGAGGACGGAAGGCTTGCAACCGTTTATCAAACGTCGAGCCTTTTGCTTACTCAGTCGATCCTAGGGCCTCAAAAGCTGAAGAAACCCTCAGGCACATGGGATGATAAAGTAATCGCCAAATTTATTGGGCGTATGAACGTGACCTTTTCTATGCCACCCGAAATGTGGAGTCGCATAGCTGCTTCTCCAGAGTATGGGGACAAAACACCACTCCAGTTCCTTGCCGACCGACGAAATGCTATCGCACATGGCAAGCGCTCGTTCGAGGATGGTGCAAGCGATCTTGGACTCAGCGAAATACGTAAACTTGCCGATGTCACGCTCGACTACATGAGCCACACAGCAGACGCTTTCCAGGCGCACATAGAAAACGGCGCACATCTCGTACCTGCGGCATGACTGACACACCACACATATCTGCTGTTGACCTCTTCTGCGGCGTTGGTGGTCTGACCCACGGCTTGTCGCAGGCTACGATCGACGTGCGCTTGGGCGTAGACATCGATCCCGCGTCGCGGCACCCTTTCGAAAAAAACAATGATGCCGCATTTCTTCTGGCGGATGTCTCGACACTTGAAGCCGAGACGATCGCCAATAGTTTCGCTCCTGGTAGCACGACACTTCTGGCAGGTTGCGCGCCCTGCCAACCTTTCTCGACGTACTCGCAAAAGGCGAAGCGAGCAGGCAAGGCTCGTCAAGATCGTGGGCGCGCAGACGATTGGAGGCTTGTTGAGCGCTTCGGCGAGTTGATAGAAGAGGTACAACCCGATCTCGTTACAATGGAAAACGTTCCGCCATTGTTACGTGCGCCCGTGTACAAGCGACTGCTACATAGTCTTCAGGGCTATTGGGTGGATGCGCAGGTGATCGATTGCCAAACGATTGGACTCCCCCAAACCCGCAAACGACTTGTGCTTGTAGCTTCCAAGCTCGCACCGATTCAGCTGCCGCAATTCGAACGCGAGCAAAAATCGGTGCGTTCTGCAATTGGCGGGTTGCCACCATTGCAGGCCGGGGAAATGGATCCGGGTGATCGTATTCACCGCGCCAGCGCTCTCAGCGAGATCAACTTAAAGCGGATTCGCGCCTCGGTTCCGGGCGGTACTTGGCGGGACTGGCCCGAAGAACTCAAGGCGCCGTGCCACATTCGTGATACCGGAGCCACCTACCCATCCGTCTACGGGCGCATGAAATGGACCGAACCGTCTCCGACGATCACCACACAATGCTTCGGGTACGGCAACGGCCGTTTTGGACATCCAGAACAAGATCGAGCGATCAGCCTCAGGGAAGCGGCCATGCTTCAAGGTTTTCCGCGGAAGTACACCTTCCTGCCGGACGATGAGCCGGTCAGTTTCGCCACATTAGGCCGACTGATCGGAAACGCGGTCCCCGTTACCCTCGGGAAGGTGATTGGAGAAGTCTTGGTTGAGCATGTCGCTGCACAATAAGGGCAGTGCGCCAGGTCATCAAACGTCAACTTTCAGGCACACCCCGCTGTCTGTCTATTGTTGTGAAGGGCGTGCACAGCAGAGGAGACACCACGAGAAGGTTAAACCTCACATCGCTGCATCGGACTTGCGACTAGGGATAGTTTCCACCGGAGCGCCAAAGATCGCGAAACGGCACGCCTTCGGCGGAAACTTGCTTTTATCTCTGCATGTTACGTCATATTTTAGGAGTCAATTTTGTAGGGCTATAGCGTAAACGTAGTGCTCATCGCTATCTCGCATGTCCCGCCACCGGCTCCTTATGATCCGCATCGGCGCGCAACGGTAAGATCGCGAACCGCCATGGCGCTGCGCGATGATCCGGGCTTGCCCGAAATGCGGATCGAGCCCGGCGTTATCTGTGTCGCCGCCATCTCTTGCCGAGGATATCGTCCATGGTCATGGCATGGCTGCAAACGCGGCGCCGGGCGGGAGATCGCGCAGCCCGCTCGACCGATTTAAAAGCGCTCTTGCAATATTCTGTCCGAAGCCCTCTGGATATGAGCCGTCAGGGCATTCGCCGCATCGTCGGCGCGGCGATTGATCGCCAGTTCGTAGATTGCCTCGTGCTCCTTCCAGACTAATTGATCGGGAGCGGTTCGTTGCACGCGGATACGGCGAAAGCGGTCGGTGACCCTGCGTGCGGCGCCACAGAATTCGACCAGCATGGTGCTTTTGCAGCCCGCGACCAGCGCTTCATGAAAATCATGATGGCAGCTTTCCCATTCCAGAATGCTGTCAGCGTTCCATTCGCCCTGCTCGATCCGGTTCAGCTTCCAGTAGCTCGACACAACGCCGGCTGCCCAGTCGTTGTCGCCTTCCCTGATCGACTTGCGCAGGCATAGCGTTTCAAGCTCGATGCGCGCAAGGGTGGCGTCGATCAGGTGCTCCCTGAGCAGTGGGGCCACCTTGTAACCGCGCTGGCCGATCTGGATTACGAGCCCCTCGTTCGAGAGGACTGACAGTGTTTCCCGAATCGGGCTGAGGCTGACCTTGAACTCGTCGCTCAGACTTTGCAGCCGAAGATATTCGCCTGGCTGCTTGCGCCCGGTAAGAATGTCCTCACGCAGTCGAACGGTCAGATCGTTGGTCAGCGATCGGCGGATGTTTCTGGCAAGCATGGCAGTTCCTGTCTCATTTTAGCAGACCATAGAGCTTTGAACGGCTGAAGCGAAGTGGGGAGGTGCTTCGGCGATTTCGCTAATTACGTATGATACTATTGACAATGTATGATATAAAAGGAATATCTCAAGAAACAGGATGATGGTGGCTCCGGCCATCCGGGGATCGATAAAAGGGGTGCGGGCGGTGGTCGCGAATAGCTTGGAAATCGGCCGGAATCTCGATCTGGCCGGGATCGAGACCAATTATCACGACCAGGGCAGCGGCGATCCGGTGCTATTGATTCACGGCTCTGGTCCCGGTGTGACGGCCTGGGCGAACTGGCGCACGGTGTTGCCCCGGCTGGCGCAGACCCATCGTGCCATTGCGCCTGACATGGCCGGTTTCGGCTACACCCGCGCGCCGGATGATTTCCCGCCGACGCCGGAGTTCTGGGTGGCGCAGGTGCTGCGCCTGCTGGACGCGTTGGGGGTGGAGCGAGCCAATGTGATCGGCAACTCCTTCGGCGGCGCAATCGCGCTGCATCTTGCGCATCGTCATCCCGAGCGCGTGCAACGCCTGCTGCTGATGGGGTCGGCGGGCATCTCGTTCCCGATCAGCGCGGGGCTGGAGAAGGTGTGGGGCTATCAACCCTCGCTCCAGGCCATGCACGAGCTGTTGAAGATCTTCGCGCACGATCATTCCATCATCACCGATGATCTGGTCGAGATGCGCTACCGCGCCAGCACTCGTGACAACGTCCAGGCGCGTTTCGCCAGGCTGTTTCCGCCGCCCCGCCAGCAGGGGGTGGATATGCTGGCGCTGAGCGACGCCGAACTGGCCTGCATCTCGGCGCCGGTTGCACTGGTGCATGGCCGCGACGACCGGGTGATCCCGTTCGCCGTGTCCGAGGCGTTGTCCCGCCGCCTGCCTGCTGCGACGCTCTATCCAATCGACGAGTGTGGCCATTGGGTCCAGATCGAAAAAGGCGAAAGGTTCCTGGAAATCGTCACGCGGTTTCTCGAATCCGAAGCGGCGCCGAGCATGTAACCCCGGGAGCGATGAAGATGGAAAGCAAGGATATCGAAGGCCGGTGGGCCGTGCTGTCGTGGCGGCAGGAGTATGATGACGGCCGGATTGTGTTGCCGATGGGCGAAAATCTGGCCGGTTTCGCCGAATATCGCGACGGAAGGGTGACGATCATGATCGTGGATGCCGACCGGCCTCGTTTCGCCACCGGAGGGCAATGGGATGCCAGTCCTGCCGAAAAGGCCCGCGCCTATGAAACCGGACTGTTCTATGCCGGCCGCTACCGGGTTGAAGGCGAAACCGTATTCCACGAGATCGAAATCGCCTCGTTCCAGAACTGGATCGGCGGCACGCAGATGCGACGCGCGTGTCTCGAAGGCGACCGGCTGCAATTGATCGCGCGGCTGGAAGATGGAAGCTCCGAAGCCCGCACCGCCATTCTGGAATGGCGTCGAGACGGCTGAGCGACGGATCGAAGACTGAAGCCGGAGGATGAGAAGATGAGGATAGTTGGGCTGGGCTATCTGGGAGTAAATGCCGAAAGCTTGTCGGACTGGCTGGACTTCGGCCCCAACCTTCTGGGCCTGCAAACCGTCGACAAGACCGGCAAGACCCTGGCCTTTCGCATGGACGATCGCCGCCAGCGGCTGCATGTCGAGGAAAATGGCCGCACATCCATGGAATATTTCGGCTGGGAGGTGCGCGACAGCGCTGCGCTGCATGCCTTCGCCGCACGTCTGGAAGGCCACGGCCATCGCGTGATCTATGGCGAGCGGGCGCTGGCCGAGCAGCGCCGCGTGACCGAACTGGTCTGGCTGCTCGATCCGGCAGGCAACCGGGTCGAATTGTTCCATGGCGCCGAGATTGCCGCCGATCCCTTTGTCCCGGGCCGCAATATCGGGGGCTTTCGCACCGGCGCGATGGGATTGGGTCATGCGGTGCTCACCTGCGAGAGAATGAGCACTTTGTTGCCATTCTATACCGAAGTCCTGGGCTTCGGCATCTCCGATTATGTTTTGCAGCCGTTCAAGGCGTATTTCCTGCATGTCAATCCGCGCCACCACAGCCTTGCCCTGGTCGAAACCGGCCAGCGCGGTGTCCATCACCTGATGATGGAGTTGATGCATTTCGACGATGTGGGCCATGCCTATGATCTGGCGCATCAGCGCGGTGACGGGATCGGCGTTACCCTTGGCCGGCATTCGAACGATCACATGACGTCGTTCTACACGCATTCGCCATCGAAATTCATGATCGAATATGGCTGGGGCGGCCGCGAGATCAACCCGAATGACTGGCAGCCCTTCGAGTTGACGGAGGGCCCCAGCATTTGGGGTCACAACCGGAGCTGGTTGTCGGAGGAGGCCAATGAGGTGGCGCGCGCGATGCTGCGCCGCAATGCAGATGCGGGGCTGCGCCATCCTGTCAATGTGATGCCGGGAAACCACCACCCGATGTCCGCCGATTGCGGCTGGTGGGACAGCCTGGTGCGTAACGGCCGCTAGAGCGTTTCCAGGAAAAGTGGAAACGCTTTTCCGGTTCGCAAACGCGACAAAATAAAGACCTGGAGCCGTTCGGCGATTCCATGAAGCCATGAACGGCTCTTAAAGCCGCCGTTCAGCTTCGGCCGCAAGAGCCGATGAAATTTGAGCCGATCAAATTTGAGGAGGAGAATATCATGAGACACATCGTGCTGAGAGCCGTTTTGGCGGGTTGCCTGACTTTGGTGACGAGCCTGGCCGGGGCGGCCGAATATACGCTGACCATTTCCAGCTGGAACTCGCCGCAGCATGGCATCAACGCCAGGATGTGGCCGCGTTTCATCGAAATGATCGAAGAGGCGACCGATGGGCGCGTCACCGCGGATCTGAAGATCGACCTTGCCGCGCCCACCGCCCAGGCCGATGTGGTTCAGGACGGGGTGGCCGATATCGCCATCATCGCCCAAAGCTACTCCCCCGGCCGGTTTCCCAGCGCCCGCCTGGCCGAACGTCCGGGATACGAAGCCTCGACCGAGGAATTGTCGGCCGCCTACTGGCGCGCCTATGACCAATATCTGAAACCGGCGAATGAATATCGCGGGCTGAAGCTGCTGGCGCTTCACGTCAACGGTCCGGCGCTTTTGCATTCGGCCAGGCCGGTAATGCAGCTGTCCGACATCTCCGGCATGAAGCTGCGGATCACCGATGAAGCGATGGGCCGTTTCATCAATGTGCTGGGCGCGACCGGAATCAATGTGCCGGCGCCGAAAGTCTATGAAACCCTCTCGTCGAATGCCGCCGATGGCGTGCTGATGCCGATGGAAACCCGCGTCGGTTTCCGGCTGACGGAGGTGGCGCAGAACGTCTATCTGGTGCCTGGCGGCTTTGGCCGCTTCTCCTTTGCCTTTGTGATGAATGAAGAGGCATTCGCCGCTCTGCCCGAGGATCTTCGCCTCGCGCTGGACGAAAAGGTGTTTGGCGAACCGCTCAGCCGCGAACTGGGCCGCATCTGGGATGAGGTGGATGAGATCGGGCGCGGGGGAACCCTGGCCACGCCGGGCAATGCGATCAACTCGATCACTGCCGAAGACCGGGCCGAATTTTCGCGCCAGGCCGAGATCATCACCCGGTCGCTGATCGCCGAACTGAATGCCGGCGGCATCGACGCGGCGGCTGTGGTCGATCTTCTGCGCAACGCCGGCGCGGGCAACTGAGTGTCGCCGGGGGCAGCTTCAGGCGACCCCCCGCGATCTCCCGACCGGAAATCCCGCTACTTTCTGACCGGAAATCCTCCAAATCTTCTGACCGGAAATAATTCATGGCACGCTTTCTCTGGCGGTTGATCGACGGGGTCGAGACCGCGCTGTTGCTGATCGCCTCGCTCGGGCTGTTCGCGCTGATGACGCTGACTTTCATCGATGTCTCGATGCGGTCGGTCCTGAATGCCTCGGTGCAGCCGGCCACCGAGCTGACCCGTATCCTGATGGCGCTGGTGGTGTTTGCCTCGCTGCCATCGCTGATGGGGCGCGGCGAGGCGATCATCGTGGACCTGCTGGACCCGCTGGCCCGCCGCTTGCGGCTCGCCCGGTTCCAGCAAGGGCTGGTCGATCTGTTCTGCGGCATCGTGCTGTTCTGGCCGGCCCGGCGGCTGTGGGTGCTGGTCGAGCGCGCCCGCGACCATGGCGAGGTGACCGAGTTCCTTCAAATCCCTCAATATCTGGTTCTGGGCGCCATCGCCTGCGCCGTTGTGATCACCGGCACGGTGACGATCGCGCGCGGCGTCCTGACCCTGTTCTTTCCTCATCTTGCAAAGGAATAGCCATGGTATCCGCACTTGTCGGCCTGGCTTGCGTGCTGGTCATGGTGTTCCTGCGGGTTCCGATCGCTTTTGCGATGGGGTTTGTCGGGGTGCTTGGCGTTGCCCACCAGCGCGGCGGCCTGCTGGAAACGTCCAGCTATGTCCCGGCCATAACCTTGGCAGCGCGCCAGATCGCCGATACCACGCAGGACTATGGCCTGTCGGTCATCCCGCTGTTCATTCTGATGGGTCTCTTCATCAGCAAGGGCGGGCTCAGCCGCGAGCTCTATAATCTCGGCAATGTTTTTCTGGGCCATCTGCGCGGCGGGCTGGCGCTGGCGACGGTGGTTGCCTGCGGCGGGTTCTCCGCGATCTGCGGATCGTCGCTGGCCACCGTCGCTACGATGTCGCGCGTCGCCATCCCTGAAATGCGCCGCTTCGGCTATGATGACCGCCTGTCCAGCGCCTCGGTGGCGTCGGCGGGAACGCTTGGCGCGCTGATCCCGCCCTCGGTAGTGCTGGTGATCTACGGCATCTTGACCGAAACCTCGATCGGCAAGCTGTTCATTGCCGGCATCGTGCCCGGGGTCATCGGCATCCTGTTCTATATGGGCGCGGTGCGCTGGGTCGTCCTGGTCAATCCTGAAGCCGGTCCGCCCGGAGAGCGCCACGGCTGGTCCGAACGCGGACGCGCGCTGCTGTCTGTGTGGGCGGTGCTGCTGCTGTTCTTCATCATCATCGGCGGACTTTACGGTGCCTTTGACTTCCCGCCCCTCAACCTGACGTTTTCTCCGACTGAGGTGGCCGGAATCGGTGCCGCCGGCGCCTTCCTGATCGCGTTTGGCCGCGGCCGGCTGTCATTGCGCGACCTGTTCGAGGTGCTGCGCGATTCCGCCAGGACATCGGCCGGGCTGTTCATGATCCTGATCGGGGCGGCGCTGTTTTCCGCCTTCGTCAACCTTGCCGGCCTGCCCGAGGCGCTGGTGGGCCTTGTCACCGGTTACGATCTCCCGCCCTTGGTGGTGATCGCGATCATGGCGGTGATCTATCTGCTGCTGGGATGCGTGTTCGAGAGCCTGTCCCTTTTGTTGCTGACCGTGCCGATCTTCTTTCCGGTCGTGGTCGCTCTCGGCTTCGATCCGGTCTGGTTCGGCATCTTCGTCGTCGTCGTGACCGAGATTGGCATGCTGACCCCGCCGATCGGCATGAATGTCTTCGTCCTGCAGGCCTCGATGGGCGATATTTCGGCAGCGACCGTCTTTCGCGGGGTCACTCCTTTCTGGGTCGCCGACCTGATCCGCCTGACGCTGATCATCCTTGTGCCCGGTGTGGTGCTGATCCTGCTTTGACCCTCCTTAAGAAAGGAAAATCCCATGACACCCGAGCAGATCGCCCTGGCGCTGCGTGACGCCGAACGCCTGGCAAGCCCCATCCCGCCTGTCCGCCAGTGGCTGGCCGGCGCGGCAGACGCCTATGCCGTACAGGAAATCAACACCCGCACCCGACTGGCGGCGGGTGGGCGATTGGTCGGACGCAAGATCGGCTTGACCAACCCTGCGGTGCAGCGCCAGCTTGGAGTCGATCAGCCAGACTACGGAATGCTGTTTGCCGACATGGACCTGCCCCATGGCGCGGAATTGCCGTGGCGGGCGGGCGCGCAATGGAAGGCCGAAGCGGAACTGGCCTTCGTTCTTGGCCGCGGCCTGCCCGCGCCGGACACCACCATGGCCGAAGTGCTGCGCGCGGTGGAATATGTCGTGCCCGCGATCGAGATCGTCGGATCGCGCATCGCCGACTGGGACATTCGTTTCGTCGATACCGTGGCCGACAATGCCTCGTCGGCATTCTTCACGCTGGGTCCTTCAGCGCGGCGGCTGGCCGGCGCGGATCTGCTTGATGCCAGGATGGAACTGCGCCAGGGCGAGACCGTGGTCAGCCAGGGGTCGGGGCGCGCCTGTCTCGGCTCGCCGCTCAATGCGCTGCTCTGGCTGGCGCAGGTCATGGCCGGCGCCGGGCGCGCGCTCGCCGAGGGCGATGTCGTGCTGTCCGGGGCTCTGGGACCGATGGTGCCGGCAGCGCCGGGAGCCGATTTCACCGCCCGGATCGAGGGCTTCGGCGAAACCGCCATCCGTTTCGGAGCGTGACCATGGCAAAAATCAAATGCGCGATCATCGGATCGGGCAATATCGGGACCGACCTGATGATAAAGATCATGCGCCTGTCAAAGGTGCTGGAGGTGTCGGCGCTGGTCGGCATCGACCCGGATTCGGACGGACTTGCCCGGGCCGGGCGCCTTGGCGTGGCCACCACGCATGAGGGGATCGAGGGACTGGCCCGGCTGCCCTGCTATGCCGACATCCGCATCGTGTTCGATGCAACCTCGGCCGGGGCGCACAAGCGTCATGACGCGGTGCTCCAGGCAGACGGCAAGCAGGTCATCGACCTGACCCCTGCGGCCATCGGCCCCTATGTCGTGCCGCCGGTGAACATCGACGATCACCTCGACGCCCCCAATGTGAACATGGTCACATGCGGAGGGCAGGCGACGATTCCGATCATCGCCGCGGTGAGCCGGATCGCTCCGGTGCAGTATGGGGAGATCGTTGCTTCGATAGCCTCGAAATCCGCCGGGCCGGGCACCCGGGCCAATATCGACGAGTTCACCGAAACCACCGCCGCCGCCATCGAGCAGGTCGGCGGCGCGCGGCGCGGCAAGGCGATCATCATCCTCAACCCCGCCGAACCGCCACTGGTGATGCGCGATACGGTCTATTGCCTTTGCGACCATGCCGAGCCCGAGGCGATCCGCGCCTCGATACACGCCATGATCGAGGAGGTGCGCGGCTACGTTCCGGGCTACCGTCTCAAGCAGGATGTTCAGTTCGAGCATATCGGCTCCAACGCGCCGCTGCATGTTCCTGAGCTCGGCGGCGATTTCACCGGGCTGAAAGTGACGGTGTTCCTCGAAGTCGAGGGCGCTGCCCACTACCTGCCGGCCTATGCCGGCAATCTCGACATCATGACCTCGGCTGCGCTGCGGGCGGCCGAACGGCTGGCGCTGAAACGCAACTGGATCGAAAAGGCGGTATAGCATGGGCAGGCTTTACATTCAGGACGTGACGCTGCGTGACGGGATGCATGCGCTGCATCATCGATATGATCTGGGCCAGGTACGCGCGATCGCGCAGGCGCTGGACGAGGCAGGCGTCGATGCAATCGAAGTCGCGCATGGCGATGGCCTGACCGGATCGACCTTCAATTACGGCTTTGGCCGGCACACCGACGCAGCCTGGATTGCCGAGGCGGCAAAAGTCTGCAAGCGTGCCCGGTTGACCACGCTGCTGATCCCCGGCATCGGCACGATCGACGATCTGAAGCGGGCCGCCGGCCTCGGCGTGCGTTCGGTCCGGGTTGCCACCCATTGCACGGAGGCCGATGTCGCTGCCCAGCATATCGCTGCGGCCAGGGATATGGGGCTGGATGTCTCAGGCTTTCTGATGATGTCGCACATGACGACGCCCGGGGAATTGTCGCGTCAGGCAAGGCTGATGGAAAGCTACGGTGCCGATTGCGTCTATGTCACCGACTCCGGCGGGCGGCTGACACCCCGCGACGTAGCCGCCCGCTTCGATGCCTATGCCGCCGCGTTGCAGCCTTCGACCCAGCGCGGCGCGCATATGCACGAGAACCTGTCGCTGTCGGTGGCCAATTCCGTCGTCGCCGTGGAACATGGCGCGACGCGGGTCGACGCTTCGCTCGCGGGGATCGGTGCCGGCGCTGGCAACACGCCGATCGAGGCTTTTGTCGCCGTCGCGGACCTTTATGGCTGGGAACATGGCTGCGACCTGTTCAGGTTGCAGGACGCCGCCGAGGATCTGGTGCGTCCCTTGCAGGACCGGCCGGTCCGCGTCGACCGTGAGACGCTGACCCTGGGCTATGCCGGGGTCTACTCCTCGTTCCTCCGTCATGCCGAGCGGGCGGCGGCACGATACGGGCTCGACACCCGCGATATCCTTGTGGAGCTGGGGCGCCGCGGAATGGTCGGAGGACAGGAAGACATGATCGTCGACGTGGCGCTGGATCTGGCAAGCGCGCGCTGATCGGAACAAAGATACGATCGCCCATCGAACCGGGCGGGAAAGACGCAAACTGACAGAACCGCAAGGTCAGCGGCAGAGCAGATAGCTGATGACGGGCATCGATCAAACGGATTGCCGGCGCATATTCGGGTATGTTCCGGCATCTGTCGGTGCGTCGATTATCATGGCCGCAATATATCTGCTTTGGAATTTCTTGCGCGGCGTTGAGGAAATTTCTGTTATTCAGTTCGAACAGGCCGCGTTTTACAGCTGTTCGGCGCGCAACTGTTCGGCGCTTTTGGGCGACAGCAGGCCCGGCGGCACATCGAACACCGTCTTGGCGCCGTATTGACCCGTCTGATGGAGGCGGTGTACGGCGCGCGCATACGCCACCAGAACGCTGGCCGTGAATTCGGGATTGCTCTCCAGTTTCAGGCTGTATTCTATCGTCTGCGCCGTACCGGCCTTTGTGCGGCCGCTGCGGATGACGAAGCCGCCATGCGACATCGCCGAATGATCGCGGGCCAGTTCGGCGGCGCTGATGAAGTTTACCGTCGTGTCGTAGTCGGCAAAATAATGCGGCATGCTGACGATGGCGTCCTGCACCTGCGCGGCGTCCGCGCCTTCCTCCAGCACCACGAAGCATTCGCGCCGGTGTTTTTCGCGCGTGGTGAGAACGCGCTTCGTGCCGCCGCGGGCCTGCTCGACGGCAGCCGGAACCGGGCGCGTATACTGCACTGCGCCCGCCACGCCGGGAATACGGCGCACCGCATCGGAATGCCCCTGGCTCAACCCGTCTCCCCAGAACGTATAGGTATCTCCGTCCGGCAAAAGGGCTTCGCCGACAATGCGGTTTATGGAGAACATTCCCGGGTCCCACCCGGCCGAGACCAGCGCGGTCCTGCCTCCGGCCCTTGCCGCCGCGTCCACGGCGGCGAAATATTCGGGGATGCGCGCATGCGTGTCGAAACTGTCGACGGTGTTGAAAAGAGCGGCATATTCAGGGCCTTGTTGCGGCAGATCTTCCTTGGATCCTCCGCACAGGATCAGCACGTCGATGCGCTCGGCATGCCCGGCGATTTCGGACATGGAGAACACGGGTGTTTCCGGATCTCTGGGGCCAAGCTGTCGCGGCGCGCGCCGCGTGTAGATGCCGACGAGCCTCATGTCGGGATTGTGCGGCATTGCCGCTTCAACGCCTCTTCCGAGATTGCCATGGCCGGCAATGGCGACGCGGATGGGTTGGGGCATGCTCATGATCTTCGTTCCTGATGCGGGGAGGCGGTTTCCCTGACGCAGCGGGAAACCGAAGGACAGTCCCGAAATACCGGATCGGACAAACATTTCAAGAAGCGCAGGGCATACGTCCGGCATTTCCCGGCCACCGCATCCGTGCGACGCGCGCCTGCGGCCGGCGCGGCTTGGCCGCAGAGTTTCCAGAAGCCGCGTTTCCCGACATTGCTCGTGCTTTCGACGATTGAAGCGCCTGAGCATCATTGGCGAAAAAAAATCCCGGACCCGGCGATCGATGCCGGACGATCCCGATGCGGCGCGTTCCACAAATTCATCCTGCCCTTCGGCGCGGCCGGCAATCCGGTCGATATCGCCGGCGTCGAGCCCCCCGGATATGCAGGAACACCGTGCGTCTGGGCCGGAAATCGTCATGCAGCCGATGGTGTTTGCAAAGCCGATGGTAGAGGTGAGGGAGGAAATGACGGCGAAAGGCACCGCGAAGCCGGTGGTCGCCTTGCTGGCCGGGGATGTTTCCCCTGCCGCCCGGCCGATGCGCCGGGCGGCAGGGAACACCAGCGCCTCAGTTGGGTCCCATGGAGGAGCCGTCGCCGCCGGATGCCTGGACGGTGCAGTGCGGCTCGCGGTTGAAATGGGTGAAATAGAGGTTCAGGATGAAGGCCGAGATCGCGGCCATGACGATCCCGCTATGGGCGATTGGGTCGAGGGCGGCGGGCATCTGGTTGTAGAAGGCGGGGGCAAGCGTGGGGATCAGGCCCAGCACGATGCTGACGCCGACGATGAAGAGATTGCCGCGCTGCGTGAAATCGACGCCCGCCAGGATCTTGACGCCGGCGGCGCAGACCATGCCGAACATGACGATCCCGGCCCCGCCCAACACCACGACCGGGATCGAGGCCGCGATCGTCGAAAGCTTGGGCACCAGCCCCAGCACGATCAGGATAGCCCCGGCCATGACGCAGACCCAGCGGCTTTTCACCCCGGTGACCCCGACGAGGCCGATATTCTGCGAATAGGACACATAGGGGAAGGTGTTGAAGATCCCGCCGATGATCGAGCCGATCCCGTCGACGCGCAGCCCCTCGGTCATGCGCTTCTCGTCCAGCGGTTGCTCGACCATCTCGCCGACGGCCAGCAGCATTCCCGCGGTCTCGACCATGACCACCACCATGACGATGGACAGCGACAGGATCGCTTGCAGGTCGAAGGTCGGATAGCCGAAATGGAACGGCGTGACCGGCGAGAACCAGGCCGCGTCCGCGACCCCCTGGAACTCGACGAAGCCCGCGAACCAGGCGGCGATGAAGCCGACGGACAGCCCGACCAGCACCGCGATATTGGCCAGAAAGCCGCGCCCGAATTTCGCGACGGCCAGAATGACCAGCAGCACCAGAAGCGAGAGCAGGATGTATTCCGGCGCCCCGTAATCGGGGTTCGGCACTCTTTTGGAGATCCCGTCCTCGATCACGGAGATCGTCGGCTGGCCGCCGCCCGCCCAGTTGATCCCGATGGGCATCAGTGTCAGCCCGGTAATGGTGATGACCGTGCCCACCACCACAGGAGGAAAGAAGCGGATCAGCCGGCCGACATAAGGCGCCAGGAAAAGCACGAAGAAACCCGCTCCGATCACCGCGCCGTAGATCGCCGTGATGCCCAGGTCGGGATTGTTGGCCAGCGCCAGCATCGGCGGAACCGAGGCGAAGGTCACGCCCATCATCACCGGCAGCCGCGCGCCGAAGCGCCAGATGCCGAGCGACTGGATGATGCTGACGATGCCGCTGGCGAAAAGATCGGCGCTGATCAGGAAGGCGATCTGGTCCTTGGGCAGGTTCAGCGCGCCGCCGATGATCAGGGGAACGGCAATCGCTCCGGCATACATGACCAGCACATGTTGCAGCCCCAGGGCGAAAAGATGCAGGGGCGGGGGAATCTCCTCGATGGGATGGGTGCTTTCCCGGCTTGTCTCGACACGATGCTCGTTGCGTCTTTCTTGCGCCCTCTTGTCGGTGGCGTTCTGCATGGGCTCCTCCCTGAGACCTGGCTGATACGTGTGCAGTGCTGGCGGATGGTTTCTCGTCCTGTCCCTATGCGAGCCTGAGAAAGTCGCACAATTCCTGCGCGAGCAGGGCGGGTTGTTCCAGCGGGACCAGATGCCCGGACCGCGGAATCTGCGAAAAGCTCGATCGCGGCGACAGGGCCGCCATTCTTTCGCAAACTTCGAGGCGGACGAAGCTTTCGGCGCCATGGACAACCCGGACCGTCTGCGCCAGCCCGGACAGTTCTTCCCACAGGTCGTCCTTGCGGAATGGCCAACGGGTCAGGAAATAAGGATCGTGACGGCGCAGCAGATGGCCGTCCCCGGTCCTGACGACCGAGGCTGCGGCGAAGGCCGCGACATCCCTGGGGGACGCGTGCGCATTGGCCCGGCTTTCCCAGGCGACGACCTCCCCGGGCCGCGAGAAACGATAGGGCCGGGGAAACACCTCCTGCTCGCCCGCGCTGAACGAGGGCTCGACATCGACGATCATCAGATGGCTTGCCAGTTCCGGCTCTTCCGACAGGAGCGAGATCGCCGCCAGCGCCCCCCAGGACGAGCCGATCACGCAAACCGGGCGAGAACCGAGGTCGAGCCGTTCGAAGACCAGCTTCAGATCGGCGACATGGTCCCGGGTTTCATACATGCGTTCCGAGGACCAGTCGCTGCGGCCATGGCCGCGAAAATCCAGCGCGACCAGCCGCGCCCGGCCGGCCAGTTCGCGGGCCATGGCCGACCAGAGGAAGCCGCCCCCCGTCACCCCATGCAGGGCCAGCACCACCGGCCCGCCGCCGCCATGATCCGCCAGATGGAGCCGGCCTGCGGCTCCATCGACGAAGATGCTTGCCCCGTCAGACATTTGCGAACTCGCTGGTCAGTTCCTGCAGCCAGCGGCGATATTCGACGCTGACGATATCGGCGTGACGCACCGGCATTTCCTGCCGCGCCAGCTCGCCCGCCAGGTCCATCTGGATCGGGGTCTGGGATTCGATGATCGGCTTGTCCTCGGCCAGCACCTCGTGCTCGAAATCCATGAAGAAAGCGTCATGTTCCGCCTCGGTCCCGAAATCGCGCGCCTGCCACCAGAAGCTTCGCGTCGTCGTTGCATCGACGGGCGAGGCCGCCATGAACAGGACATAACGCTTGCCGTTCGGGAAGATGCGCTTCAGGTGCACCGTGTGCGGCATGGCGACGTGATAGACATTGGTCGGCTCGATCCAGTCGTCGGTCAGGCCGAGCAGTTCCTTCTTCTTGCCGCTCCCCGGCTCCTTCACGCCGCTGCGGTCGAAGCGCATGACGTTGTCCTCGCGCCAGACCTTGACCGGCTCGACGCGCGGATTCTCGCGGCTGCCGATGGTGCCGTCATGGACGAAGGAGAAATGAGCGAAATCGATGAAATTCTCCAGCCTGCGGGGGGTCGAGGTCCGCCAGTCGTAAGTCCGGCCCTGAAGGACCCGGAAATCGGTGTCGTGCTGTTCGGGAAAGACGGGCGGCGCGTATTTCGGCTGGTCCGCAAGGCAGACCCACACCATGCCCGCGGATTCGGTCGCATGATAGCGGCGCACTTTGCGATTCATCACGGTGGCCATTTCCTCGCGGGCGGGAATGCGGACGCAATCGCCCTTATCGTCGAACTGCCAGCCGTGATAGGGGCATTCCAGCTTGCAGTCGACGACCTGTCCCAGAGACAGCGCCGCGCCCTTGTGCGGGCAGCGGTCCCGCATGGCGACCAGCGCGTCGCCCAGACGGGCGATCACCAGTTTCTCTCCCATCAGCATCGCGGCATGGGGCTTGTCCGTCACCTCGCTGGAGTAGGCGACCGGATGCCAGAAATGGCGTAGCGCCAGATAGGTCGGGTTTTCCTGCGGCAGAGGGGATCTGGGTTCCTGATCGAACATGGCTGTCTCCTAATTGAAATGTGCGCCACCGTTGACCAGAAGGCTCTGGCCGGTGATGAAACCAGCGAGATCGCTGAAGAGAAACGCGGCCGTCCCGACCATATCCTGGGGCAGCTGGGTGCGTTTGAGGCAGCGCCCGGCCACCGTCCGTTCATCGGCTGCGGCGCCCTGGCGCGCGGTGATGTCCTCGTCGGGGATCAGGTCGGGGCAGAGCGTATTGACGATGATCCCGTCGCCTCCCACCTCGCGCGCCAGCGCACGCGACAGCCCCACGATCGCAGCCTTGGATGAGACGTAATGCAGGAAATTCGGCACGCCCTTGTAAGGCGTGTTCGAGGAAACATTGACGATGCTGCCCTGACCCTGCGCTTTCATCTGGCCATGCACCGCCTTGATGCATTGCCACGAGCCCTTGACGTTGACCTGATAGCACAGGTCCCATTCCCCGGCGGGAATATCCAGGAAAGAGCCGAAGCTGGCCGATTTGAAGAAGCCCGCATTGTTCAACAGCCCGTCGATCCGGCCGAAACGCGCGACGGCGGCGCTGGCCATGGCGTCGCAATCCTCCTGCTTCAGCACATTGGCCGCGACCGCCAGCAGCCGGCCGTCATCGCCCCGGCCGACGGTTTCGGCGCTTATGTCGTGAAGATCGGCGGCGACCACATTCGCGCCCATGTCAAGAAATCCCCGGCAATAGGCGCGGCCGATATTGCCCCCGGCTCCGGTCACGATGATCGTCTTGTCTTCGAGCAGATTCATGCTGGTTTCCTTCAGATGTCGAGGGTGAGCGACGCGGATCTGGCCCGCGAGACGCAAATCATCATGGTGGCGTTGCCGGCGCGCTCGTCCGGCGTCAGCACGAGGTCGCGGTGCTCGGGCTCGCCGGCCAGGATCGCGGTTTCGCAGGTGCCGCAAATCCCTTCGCGGCAGGAACAGAGCGGCGCGAGACCCTCTGCCTCAAGCGCTTCCAGGATGGAACGGTCGGCGGGAACCCGCAGCGTGCGGCCCGAGCGCGCGCAGATCAGTTCGAAAGCCTCGCCGGTCGCCGCCGCGCCGTCATTGGCGAAATATTCGACATGGATCCGCTCGGGCGGCAACCGCCCGGTCGCGGCGGCGAAAGCGGCCATCAGCGGGGAGGGGCCGCAGCAATAGAAATGCGATCCCGCCGGGGCGCCCTCCACGACAGCGGCCAGATCCAGCGGCATGACCCCCGCGACCCCGTCATGGACATGGACGAGAACCCCGCCCGAACGCTTCGCAAGGTCGCGCAGCTCGGCCATATAGGGGGTGCGGTCGGGTGTGCGCGCGCAGTGATACAGCGTCCAGCCGGCCCCCAGTTCGGCAAGCCGCCCGACCATCGCGAAGATCGGGGTGATGCCGATGCCGCCCGCGATCAGCACGGAATGGGGCGCTGCTTCGAAAAGCGGGAAATGGTTGCGGGGCGCGCCGATCTCGATGCGGTCGCCGGGCTTCAGGTCGCGATGGACCGAGGCCGAGCCGCCCCGGCTTTTCGGATCCAGATTGACCGCCACCTCCAGCAGGCCAGGGCAGGCCGGGGCAAGCAGGGAATATTGGCGGACCAGCCCGTTCGGCAGATGCAGGTCGATATGCGCGCCGGGGCCGATGTCGCCGGAGTTCAGGGAAGCTTCCGGCTTCAGGCTAAGCTGAACGATCCCGGTCGCGACCGGGGTGATAGCCTGTACGATCGCCTGCATCGCAAATTCTCCTGGCTTGCTGCGGTCCTGTTCGCGACTTGCTATCCAAGGCTATGTGGAATTAATCATTATCAAGAAATTGGATTTTCTTATATCTGAAGGAGGCGTCGTGAAGCTCTCGACCCGGCAGATCCAGGCCTTTGTCACCATCGCCGCGCAAAGCAGCTTTTCGCAGGCGGCCAATATTCTGGGCGTCACGCAGCCGTCGCTGAGCCTGCTCGTCCGCGAGATGGAGCGTATGCTCGACCTGTCGCTGTTCGACCGGAACACGCGCGGCGTCCGGCTTTCGCGGGCGGGGCAGGACCTTCTGCCGATCGCCGAGCGCATTCTGGCCGATCTGCGCCGGATCGAGGATGCCGCGGGCGATTTCGCCACTCTTTCGCGGGGCGAGGTGCGCATCGCCTGTTCGGCGGTTTTCGCCGCCGGGCCCCTGCCGGCCGCGATTCGCAAGTTCGAGCGCGATTTCCCCGGCATCCGCGTCATGATCAAGGACACCGCCGAGCAGAATCTGGCCGACCTGGTGCGCGGCGACCATGTCGATTTCGCCATCGCCACGCAGGTCGAGACCGATCCGCGCATCCATCAGGAACTGCTTCACAGCGACCGGATGGCCGCCTATATCGCGCCGGACCAGCCTTTCGCCCAGGCCGAAACGATCCGGTGGAGCGAGCTTGGCGATACGCCGCTGGCGCTTCTCGACCGCAACAGCCCGCTGCGCCATATCGTCGACCGCACTGCGGGGCGGCTGGGGATCTGGCTGAATACCCGCTATGAGGTGACGTTCGGCACGACGGCGCTTGCGCTGGCCGAACAAGGGCTGGCGGTCGCGATCCTGCCCAGCAATGCCGTCATGGGCGATCAGGCGTCCTACCGGGTTCTGCGCAAACCCTTGTCCCGTCCGGCCGCCATTCGCAATATCATGCTGATGCGGCTGGCGAACCGGGCAGCCAGCCCCGCCGAGGCGGCGTTCTGGCAATGTTGCCGGCAGGAGATCGGTGGTAAATCCGCCGGTAGCCTTGCCTCTTCTTCCCCCGAATAGCCGCGAATCCGGCCTTGCCGCCGCCGGACCGCGCCGCGCGTCGGGCACTGGAGGCGATCGGCCCGGTCAACGGCTCTCGCGCCATCCTGTGGCCGGCGAAACTGGGCCGGAGCGCATCGGCGGCATCGAGGGCGGATATGATCGGCCCGGCGTGATTCGGGCGGACATGATCGGGCCGACATCTTCTTCTGGAGGCCCCGCCTGAAGACGCTCCACGACTATATGAGCATCCGCCAGAGAGTTTTTTTCCAGAGTTTTTCTCCCCCGGAGCTTCCCGCTCCCGGTTATCCCATGCGTTCCGAGGCGTAGGAGCCGGGGGAGGCCGGGAACACGACGGTCTTGTCGCCGTTGAGGAACACGCGCCCGTGGATATGGGCGTGAATGGCGCGCGCCAGCACCGAAGCCTCCACATCGCGCCCCAGCGCAACATAGTCCTCCGACGATTGCGCATGGGTGATGCGCACGATGTCCTGTTCGATGATCGGGCCTTCGTCGAGATCCGCGGTGACATAGTGCGAGGTTGCGCCGATCAGCTTCACGCCGCGCTCATAGGCCTGCTTGTAGGGATTGGCCCCCTTGAAGCTGGGCAGGAAGGAGTGATGGATGTTGATGATGCGGCCGGACATTTCCCGGCACATCTCATCGGACAGAACCTGCATGTAGCGGGCCAGCACGATAAGCTCGGCGCCGGTCTCGCGCACGATGCGCATTTGCGCGGCTTCGGCTTCGGCCTTGTTTTCCCTGGTCACGCGGATGCAGTGGAAGGGGATGTCATGGTTCACGACGACCTTCTGATAATCCATGTGGTTGGAAATCACGGCCGCGATGTCGATGGGCAGGGCGCCGATGCGCCAGCGGTAGAGCAGGTCGTTCAGGCAATGGCCGAAGCGAGAGACCATGAGAATGACCTTGCGCTTGGCGCTTTCGTCGAAAAACTCGGCCTCCATCCCAAGTCCGTCGGCGATCGATGCGAACGCCGAATGCAATTCTTCGAGCGTGCGCCCGTCCTCGCTGCGAAAGCTGACGCGCATGAAGAAGCGGCCCGTTTGACTGTCGTCGAACTGGGCGCTGTCGGTGATGTTGCAACCCTGTTCGGCCAGAAATGATGAAATCGCGGCAACGATTCCGCGGGTCGAAACGCAGGTGACGCGCAGGCAGAATTTTTTCATGAATCTTCGTCTTGCCGATGATGCCGGCCATCCGCGGATTTCCGGGCGGCCGGCGGGATGGAATGTCACGGCG
This sequence comes from Alphaproteobacteria bacterium, assembly GCA_036678505.1. GTDB lineage: Bacteria > Pseudomonadota > Alphaproteobacteria > Rhizobiales > Rhizobiaceae > Mesorhizobium. The sequence goes on along the minus strand of JAZIHP010000042.1, from coordinate 7,192 downwards.
CGGTATCATGCACCAGCCTGGTTGACCAGCGCGCAAAATGCCCTGCCGGAAAAATCAGGCAGGGCAATCAGGTTCTCGGCCCGCTTCCATAGGCCAGCCCGATGGCGTCGAAATCGTGAAACCGGGCCTCATGGTGATTTTCAGGCGCTGCGGTCCTGTCTTGTGCCCGAATGCGCGCAATTGCGCGCATCGTTGCAAAGGCAGCGCCATTCCGGTGAGTGCCCGAATGCGCGCAATTGCGCGCATCGTTGCAAAGGCAGCGCCATTCCGGTGAGTGCCCGAATGCGCGCAATTGCGCGCATCGTTGCAAAGGCAGCGCCATTCCGGTGAGTGGCGGCAAGTGGCGCGCCTGCATGGGCTGTACTCACTTTCCGGCCGCCAGATTCCTCAACTTGTCCTATGGTGCGCTGCGCGGCTTTGCGCTAGAAGCCTGCATTCCGCCGATACAAGGTTCCAGGGAGTTGGACACAATGCTGAGAGGCTCGCTTACCGCGCTCGTGACGCCGTTCGATCAGGACGGGCGTTTCGACGAGAAAGCCTTTCGCGATCTTGTGGAATGGCAGATAGCGGAGGGCACGACGGGTCTGGTGCCGGTCGGCACGACCGGCGAGTCGCCCACGCTCTCGCATGAGGAGCACCGGCGGGTGGTCGAGGTCTGCGTCGAGGTGGCCGGGGGCCGGGTGCCGGTCGTTGCCGGTGCGGGCTCCAACAACACCAAAGAAGCCATCGGGCTGGCGCTGCATGCGCAAAGCGTGGGCGCAGACGCCGTTCTGGTCGTAACTCCTTACTACAACAAGCCCACGCAGCGCGGGCTCTACGAGCATTTCGCGGCCGTGGCGCGGGCAACCAGCCTTCCCATCATCATCTACAACATTCCGCCGCGCTCGGTCATCGACATGTCGCCCGAGACCATGGGCCGTCTGGCGCATGATTTCCAGAACATCGCCGGCGTGAAGGACGCAACCGGCAAGGTCGAGCGCGTATCGGAGCAGCGCGCCACCTGCGGCACCGATTTCATCCAGCTTTCGGGCGAGGATGCCTCCGCGCTCGGCTTCAACGCGCATGGCGGCGTCGGCTGCATATCGGTCACCGCCAATGTGGCGCCGCGCCTGTGCGCCGAATTCCAGCAGGCAACGCTTTCCGGCGACAGCGCCCGCGCGCTGGAATTGCAGGACCGGCTCCTGCCGCTTCACAAGGCGATCTTCCTCGATCCGGGCGTCGCCGGTGCGAAGTACGGGCTGTCGCGGCTTGGCCGGATCGCCAATGTCGTTCGCTCCCCGCTGGTGACGGCCGAGCCTGAAACCGAAGCGAAGATCGAGGCGGCGATGAAAAGCGCCGGCTTGATAAACTGAGGCCGATGCGCCATCTGTGCGCATTATGAGCCAGAGCCGGAAAGCAGATCCCAACAACAAGGTCGCCGCGGAAAACCGCAAGGCGCGCTTCTCCTATGAGGTGCTCGACACCCTCGAAACCGGACTGGTTCTGAGCGGCACCGAGGTGAAGTCGCTGCGCGGCGGCCAGGCGAACATTCAGGAATCCTACGCTTCGGTGGAAGGCGGGGAGTTGTGGCTCATCAATTCCTATCTGCCGGAATATCTTCAGGCCAACCGCTTCAACCATGAGCCGCGCCGCCGCCGCAAGCTGCTGGTTTCGAAGCGCGAACTGGCGCGCCTGTCGCAGAGCATCGAGCGTGAGGGCATGACGCTGGTGCCGCTGAAAATCTATTTCAACGATCGCGGCCGGGCCAAGCTGCTGCTTGCGGTGGCGCGCGGCAAGAAACTGCACGACAAGCGCGAGACCGAGAAGCAGCGCCACTGGAACCGCGAAAAGGGCCGCCTGCTGAAAGAGCGGGGCTGAGGAAGGCAGGGCGAAGGCGCGGAAATTTTTTCCCCTGCCTCGATCTACTTCCCTAAAAAATTGGCTATATCGCTGAATACGCTGACGAACATGTCTTCCGTGAGCACGCCGGTATTGGTGTTGTAACGCGAGCAGTGATAGCTCGAAAACAGGGTGAGCCCGGCGATTTCGTGGCGTCCGCCATGTTTGAACGGATGTGCCGCTACCCGCCCGCCCAGCGTTCGCACCATCGACTGATGGGCGATGGAGCCCAGAGCCAGAACCGCGTCCAGGTTCGGAAAGCTTTCGATCGTTGGAATGAGAAAGCTGCGGCAGGTGGAGATTTCAGGCCCGGTCGGCTTGTTTTGCGGCGGCACGCAGCGCACCGCATTGACGATCGCGGTGTCGACCAGTTGCAGGCTGTCATCGGGCCTGGCCTCGAAGCGGCCACGCGCCATGCCGAATCGGATCAGCGTGGAATAGAGCAGGTCGCCCGCATAATCGCCGGTGAAGGGGCGTCCGGTGCGGTTTGCGCCACGCAGGCCCGGAGCGAGCCCGACAATGAGAAAGCGCACCGCCTCGCGCCCCTGCGGCGGCAGGAACGGCGGCACGGGCGCGTTGAACCAGTCCGGTTCCTTCCCCCGCCACTCGGCGATGAAGTCGTGCAGACGGGGGCACAGCGGACAGTTGCGGTCCGGATCGGTAACAGCCAGCATCGTCGCCATGCTCAGTCTTCGTCTTCCTCATCCTCGTCTGCATGGGCAAGTTCCGCGCGGCGGGCCGCCTGCTCGCGGCCGACCTCGTTCTTCAGCGTCATCAGGTCGATGAAGTGATCGGCCTGGCGGCGAAGTTCGTCGGAAATCATCGAGGGCTGGGATGCCATGGTGGAGACGATGGAAACCTTGCGCCCGCGCCGTTGCAGGGCTTCGACGAGCGTGCGGAAATCGCCGTCGCCCGAGAAGATCACATAATGGTCGACCACATCGGCCAGTTCGAGTGCATCGACGGTCAGTTCGATGTCCATATTGCCTTTTATCTTGCGGCGTCCCGTCGCATCGGTGAATTCCTTGGCGGGTTTGGTGACGACCTTGTAGCCATTGTAATCCAGCCAGTCGATCAGGGGGCGGATCGATGAGTATTCCTGGTCTTCCACGAGTGCCGTGTAATAGTAGGCCCGAAGAAGATATCCGCGTTTCTGAAAACTCGACAGCAATTTGCGATAATCTATATCGAAGCCGAGTGAGCGCGAGGTTGCGTAAAGATTTGCTCCGTCGATGAAGAGAGCAATCTTCTCCCGAGGATCGAACATGGAAAATACCCTTGTGGCAAATATAAAAATGAAGATGAAACAAGCACCGGCAAGACCTTCCCCTGAAGCAGCCGAAACCCTTCCCACCGAAAACGAGCTATTCCCTCAAATAGCGTCAGCTTCGTGGCAGTCCAATCCTGCTGGCGTATAAATTGCGCGCGATCCTGTGTCCGCGGCCGTGCTTTGCAAAGCACGGCGCTTGTGTTTTTCCGGTATCCGGGTTAATGAGCGCGCCTGTTTTCCATCAAATCCTTCGCATGAAAGGGGCATCCTAATGGCCCGCGTCACCGTTGAAGATTGCATCGACAAGGTCGAAAACCGCTTTGAGCTGGTTCTCCTGGCCGGTCACCGCGCCCGCCTGATCAGCCAGGGCGCGCAGATCACCGTTCCGCGCGACAATGACAAGAACCCCGTCGTTGCGCTGCGTGAGATCGCCGAGGAAACCCTTTCGCCGGGCGACCTGAAGGAAGATCTGATCCACTCGCTTCAGAAGCACGTCGAGGTTGACGAGCCGGAAGCCGAGGCCATCGCCGCGCAGCAGGGTCAGGCTCTCGCCGAGGCTGCCGATGAGCCGGAAGAGAACATCACTTTCGACCGTATGTCGGAAGAGGATCTGCTGGCTGGCATCGAAGGCCTCGTCGCACCGGAAAAAAGCGACGATTTCTGATCCTTAGGCGCAAGACCGGCTCTTCCGCCGAGGCTTGTTCGCAGCTATCTATGACATGCGTCGCGATGTTCGCGGCGCATGTTTTGTTTTCTGTTGCGAGAGCCGCCCATGATGCGTCAATATGAGCTTGTCGAGCGCGTCCAGCGCTACAAGCCGGACGTCAACGAGGCGCTCCTCAACAAGGCCTATGTTTACGCCATGCAGAAGCATGGCCACCAGAAGCGCGCTTCCGGCGATCCCTACTTTTCGCATCCTCTGGAAGTTGCCGCGATTCTCACCGATATGCGGCTCGACGAGGCGACCATCGCCGTCGCTCTTTTGCATGACACGATCGAGGACACCACGGCCACCCGCGCCGAGATCGATGAACTGTTCGGTCCCGAAATGGGCAAGCTCGTCGAGGGCCTGACCAAGCTCAAGAAGCTCGATCTCGTTTCCAGGAAGGCCGAGCAGGCGGAAAATCTGCGCAAGCTCCTGCTGGCGATCTCGGAGGACGTGCGCGTTCTTCTGGTCAAGCTGGCGGACCGGCTCCACAACATGCGCACGCTTGGCCATATGCGCGAGGACAAGCGCCTGCGCATCGCCGAGGAGACGATGGAGATCTATGCGCCGCTGGCCGGGCGCATGGGCATGCAGGAAATGCGCGAGGAACTGGAAGAACTCGCTTTCCGCTACATCAATCCCGAAGCGCACCGCATGGTCACGCAACGCCTGGCCGAGATTTCGGAACGGGCCAGGGACGTGCTTTCCGACATCGAAAAGGCGCTGTCTGAACTGTTCGGGAAATACGACATCGAGGCGGAAGTCACCAGCCGCCAGAAAAAGCCGTGGTCGGTCTTCCGCAAGATGGAAGCCAAGGCGCTGTCCTTCGAGCAGCTCTCCGACATATTCGGCTTCCGCGTGGTGGTGGACAAGATCGAGGATTGCTATCTGGCGCTGGGCGCCATCCACACCACATGGTCGATGGTGCCGGGCAGGTTCAAGGATTACATCTCGACGCCCAAGCAGAACGGCTACCGCTCGATCCACACCACCATCGTCGGCCCCTCGCGCCAGCGCGTCGAACTGCAAATCCGCACGCACTCCATGGATGAGGTGGCGGAATATGGAGTGGCCGCCCATTCCATCTACAAGGACGGAGCTTCCAAAAATGGCGCCGGCCGGGACGTTTCCAGTGAAACGAGCGCCTATGCCTGGCTGCGCCGCACCATCGAACAACTGTCCGAAGGCGACAATCCGGAAGATTTTCTTGAGAACACCAAGCTGGAGCTGTTTCAGGATCAGGTGTTCTGCTTCACGCCGAAGGGCATGGTCATCGCCCTGCCGCGCGGGGCGACGCCGATCGATTTCGCCTATGCGGTGCATACCGATGTCGGCGACAGTTGCGTCGGCGCCAAGGTCAATGGCCGCATCATGCCGCTGATGACCGAACTGAAAAACGGCGACGAGGTCGAGATCATCCGCTCCAGGGCGCAGGTGCCGCCGGCCGCCTGGGAATCGATCGTCGTCACCGGCAAGGCGCGCTCCGCCATCCGCCGGGCCACCAAGAATGCCATCCGCAAGCAGTATTCCGGCCTTGGCATGCGCATTCTCGAACGCGCCTTCGAGCGCACCGGCAAGCCTTTCACCAGGGAGAGCCTGAAACCGGTGCTGCCGCGGCTGGCGCGCAAGGATATCGAGGATGTGCTGTCCTCCGTCGGGCGCGGCGAGTTGTCGTCGGCCGATGTCATCAAGGCGGTGTTCCCCGACTACAAGGACGAACGCGTCACCACCCCGGTCCCCAAGCAGCGCGAGGAAGGCTGGTCCCGCATCCGCAACGCGGCCGGCATGATCTTCCAGATGCCCGGCCGTTCTTCCCGCAAGGACAAGAGCCAGCCGAAGGATGGCGCTTTGCCGATCCGGGGGGTGCGTGGCGACCTGCCCGTGACCTTTGCGCCGGAAGGCGCGGTGCCGGGCGATCGCATCGTCGGCATCATCCAGCCGGGGGCGGGCATCACCATCTATCCGATCCAGTCGCCGTCGCTGACCGCCTTCGACGACCAGCCCGAGCGCTGGATCGACGTGCGCTGGGATATCGACGAGAACAACCGCGAGCGGTTTCCCGCCCGCATCTCGGTCACGGCCATCAATGCGCCGGGTTCGCTTGCCGATATCGCGCAGGTGGTTGCATCGAACGACGCCAACATCCATACGCTGTCGATGGTTCGCACCGCGCCCGATTTCACCGAAATGCTGATCGATATCGAAGTGTGGGACGTGAAGCATCTGAACCGGCTGCTGTCGCAGCTCAAGGAGAATGGCAGCGTCAGCACCGCGCGCCGGGTGAATGGCTGATCGTTGCGGCAACCTGTCAGAAACGGAATTCGAGACCAGATGAATACAGCCGAAGTGCTTGATGTTTTCCGCTCCGCCGGCGCCGTGCTGGAGGGCCATTTCATTCTCACCTCCGGCCTGAGAAGCCCGGTCTTCCTCCAGAAGGCGCGCGTGTTCATGCACGCCGACAAGACCGAGAAGCTGTGCCGGGCGCTGGCGGAGCGTATCCGCGCCGAGGTCGGCGGCAGGATCGACTATGTCGTCGGCCCCGCCATCGGCGGGCTGATCCCGGCCTATGAGACCTCGCGCCATCTCGGCGTGCCGGCCATCTGGGTCGAGCGCGAGCAGGGTGAATTCAGGTTGCGCCGTTTCGAGATGGAGAAGGGCGCGCGCGTCGTCATCGTGGAAGACATCGTCACCACCGGCCTGTCGATCCGCGAAACCATCGCCTGCCTGCGCGGTCTGGGGGCCGAGGTCGTGGCGGCTGCCTGCATCATCGACCGCTCGGCCGGCAAGGCCGATGTCGGCGTGCCGCTGGTCGCGCTGGCCGAATATGAGGTGCCGGCCTATCCCGCGGACGCGCTGCCGCCCGAGCTTGCCGCCATTCCCCCGGTGAAGCCGGGCAGCCGCAACATCTGATCCGCCATGATTATCGGCATCGGCAGCGACCTGATCGATATCCGCCGCGTGGAGAAGTCGCTCGAACGTTTCGGCGAGCGCTTTATTCAGCGCGTCTACACCGATATCGAGCAGGCCCGCTCCGAGGCGCGGCGCGGCCGGGCGGCCTCCTATGCCAAGCGCTTCGCCGCCAAGGAGGCTTGCGCCAAGGCGCTGGGCACGGGCATTTCCCATGGCGTGTTCTGGCGCGACATGGGCGTGGTGAACCTGCCCGGCGGCAAGCCGACCATGGCGCTGACCGGCGGGGCTGCCGCACGACTGGCGAAGATGCTGCCGCCCGCATATGAGGCGGCCATTCACCTGACCATCACCGATGATTATCCGCTGGCGCAGGCTTTCGTGATCATCGAGGCGGTGCCGGCGGTGCCGGCGGGGCCGGCGGGGCCGGC
>JAZIHP010000041.1:0-32363 GCA_036678505.1 Alphaproteobacteria bacterium | reverse complement strand
GGTTTGGACATGTTTTCAGGCCTTTCGATTCTGCGCGCAGCCTAAAGCATGTCGCCCGAAAGTGGGAAGCGGTTTCCGGGTAGCGACATGCGTCAAAACAGGAACTTAATGCGTTAAGGAGTGAATCCGGACAATCTCCATACGCTTTCAAGCTGTCGGATCGAAACGGAAAGGCAGTTGTTGGGGTTCTGGAGCGTTTCCAGGAAAAGTGGAAACACTTTTCCGGTTCGCAAACGCGACGAAACGAAGACCTGGAGCCGCAGCCGGAAGCACAAAAAAGTGCCGCCGTGGCGGAGGGGGAACCACGGCGGCTTTACTTCAAACGGTGCGGCAGCCCGGAGAGGGGGATAGGCTGCCGCATTCGTCCGGTAAGGCGGGGGACGGGCCTTGTTTCCGGACTTCGGCGAAAACTGCCGATGCCTGTTATTTGTAGATCGGAAGATGGCGATTCAAGGGCACAAAGATTACATCTTTGTAACATGCCCGTGATGCAGCCATCGTTTGTCGGGAACGGCGGCGCCTGCGGGGAATAACCCGTCTTTGCGATGGACCGCAACGCCCCGCCACGCTATCCATTCGCCATGAAAAAAGGCGATCATCTCTTCCTTGTCGACGGCTCGGGCTATATTTTCCGCGCCTATCACGCACTGCCCCCGCTGACCCGCAAGTCCGACGGATTGCCGACCAATGCCGTGCTCGGCTTCTGCAACATGGTGTGGAAACTGTTGCGCGATGCGCGCGACACCGATGTCGGGATAACGCCGACGCATTTCGCCGTCATCTTCGACTATTCATCCAAAACCTTCCGCAACGAGCTTTACCCGGAATACAAGGCCAACCGCTCGGCGCCGCCGGAAGACCTGGTACCCCAATTCGGGCTGATCCGTCACGCCACCCGCGCCTTCAACCTGCCCTGTGTGGAAATGGAGGGTTTCGAGGCCGACGACCTGATCGCAACCTATTGCCGCATGGCCGAGGAAGCCGGCGCCGACGCCACCATCATCTCCTCCGACAAGGACCTGATGCAGCTCGTCAGCCCCGGCGTCTCGATGTACGATCCGATGAAGGACCATCAGATCGGCATTCCCGAAGTCATCGAAAAATGGGGGGTCCCACCGGAAAAGATGATCGACCTTCAGGCTCTGACGGGCGACTCGGTCGACAACATTCCCGGCATTCCCGGCATCGGCCCCAAAACCGCCGCCCAGCTCCTGGAACAATATGGCGACCTCGACACGCTGCTTGCCCGCGCCGGCGAGATCAAGCAGCCGAAGCGCCGCGAATCCATTCTGGAAAATACGGAGAAGGCCCGCCTGTCGCGCGAACTGGTGACGCTGAAGCGCGACGTTCCGGTCATCGAGACGCCGGACGATTTTGCGCTCGAACCCGCCGACGGGCCGAAGCTCGTGGCGTTCCTGAAGGCGATGGAATTCACCACCCTGACACGGCGCGTGGCCGAGGCAACCGGCACGGAAGCCAGCGAGGTCGAGGCCGCCGACATTCCCGTCGAGCGCGCCGGCCAGGCCCACGGGCCCGACATGGAAGCGCTCCCCTCGCAACCGGCGGACGGGACCCCAGCCGGAACCGCTGCCGCAGGCGATGAAGGCGACACCCCTTCCCGGCTTGCCGACCGGCGCGCCGAGACGGCGATGGCTGAGAAGATCGATGTCGATGCCTATCGCACCATCACCGATCTTCAGACGCTGAAGGAATGGATAGCGGAGGCGTTCGAGAGCGGCGTGGTCGCCTTCGACACCGAAACCACCTCTCTCGACCCGATGCAGGCCGATCTTGTCGGTTTTTCCCTGGCTCCGCGCCCCGGTCGCGCGGCCTATGTGCCGCTTGGCCACAGGCAAGGCGCCGGCGATCTCCTGGGCGGCGGGCCGGTGGAGGGGCAATTGCCGGTTCGCGAGGCGCTGGCCGAACTGAAACGGCTGATGGAAGCGCCTTCGGTGCTCAAGATCGCCCAGAACCTCAAATACGATCTCGTGGTGATGAGCCGTTACGGCGTCGACATCGCTCCTTATGACGACACGATGCTGCTTTCCTACGTGCTCGATGGCGGCGCGACGCGCGGCCACGGCATGGATATGCTGGCCGCGAAATGGCTCGGCCACAAGACCATCCAGTTCGGCGACGTGGCCGGCAGCGGCAGGAGCTTCATCGGTTTCGAGAATGTCGCCATCGACAAGGCCACCCGCTATGCCGGCGAGGATGCCGATGTGACGTTGCGCCTGTGGCAGGTGCTGAAGCCGCGCCTTGCCGCCAAGGGGCTGGCGTCGGTCTACGAGCGGCTGGAGCGCCCGCTGGTTCCGGTGCTGGCGCAAATGGAACAACGCGGCATCTCCGTCGACCGGCAGATCCTGTCGCGGCTCTCCGGCGATCTGGCGCAGGCAGCTGCGGCGATCGAGGAAGAAATCTACGGCCTGATCGGCGAGCGCATCAATATCGGCTCGCCCAGGCAGCTCGGCGACATATTGTTCGGCCGCATGGGCCTGCCCGGCGGCACCAAAACCAAGACCGGCCAGTGGTCCACCTCCGCGCAATTGCTGGAAGACCTTGCGGCGGAAGGCCATGAGCTGCCGCGCAAGATCGTGGACTGGCGCCAGCTCACCAAGCTGAAATCTACTTACACCGACGCCCTGCCCGGCTATATCAATCCCCAGACCGGGCGCGTTCACACCAATTTCGCCATGGCGGCGACCACCACGGGGCGTCTCTCCTCCTCGGATCCGAACCTGCAAAACATTCCGGTGCGCACAGCCGAGGGCCGCAAGATCAGGACCGCCTTCGTCGCCGACAAGGGCTGCAAGCTGGTCTCGGCCGATTACAGCCAGATCGAACTGCGCGTTCTGGCCCATGTGGCCGATATCGCCCAGCTCAAGCAGGCGTTTGCGGAAGGCGCGGACATTCACGCCATCACCGCCTCGGAAATGTTCGGCGTGCCGGTGGAAGGCATGCCCTCCGAGGTTCGCCGCCGCGCCAAGGCGATCAATTTCGGCATTATCTACGGCATTTCGGCCTTCGGCCTCGCCAACCAGCTGTCCATCCCGCGCGAGGAGGCAGGCGCCTACATCAAGAAGTATTTCGAGCGCTTTCCCGGCATCCGCGACTATATCGAGGAAACCAAGGCTTATGCGCGCGAGAACGGCTATGTCGAAACCGTGTTCGGCCGGCGCATCCACTATCCCGAAATCCGCTCGCCCAACCCCTCCGTGCGCGCCTTCAACGAGCGCGCCTCGATCAACGCCCGCCTGCAAGGCACGGCGGCCGACATCATTCGCCGCGCCATGGTGCGCATCGAACCGGCGCTTGCGGAGAAGAAACTTTCGGCCCGCATGCTGTTGCAGGTGCATGACGAACTGATCTTCGAGGTCGCCGACGAAGAGGTCGAGGCGACGATCCCGGTGATCTGCGACGTGATGGAAAACGCACCGATGCCGGCGCGCTCGCTTTCGGTTCCGCTCAAGGTGGATGCGCGCGCCGCCCACAACTGGGACGAGGCGCACTGAGAACGCTGGCGGAAAGGCTGCCCGCCCGTTTGAGCGCATCGGCTTCGATGCGCCCGATCCGGCCGCCCTTGCGATCCGAACATCGCGGTGATGCCCGGATGATCGCGGAACGCCTTATGCCATATGGCTTGCGGCGAGCCTTCCGGAGAGCGATCCAGGCGGGTCCGGCTTCGAGCGCCACATGAGCGAGCGGATGGGCGACTGGACGGGCCTTGGCGGATGGCGGCATTTTTCCGTCGCTTTCATCTGTTCTTAGGCAGTTCGGCATTTTTATACGCTGCATCCCTCGACATGAAAGGCAGGACATGGCCTCCAGCAAATTGCGCATCGCGGTTCTCTTCGGCGGGCGCTCGGCCGAACACGACGTCTCGGTACTCTCGGCCACCAATGTCATGCGGGCGCTCGATCCTGCCCGATATGACGCGGTTCCGGTTTTCGTGACGCGTGAAGGCCAGTGGCTGCTGAGCAGCTACGAAGACGGCGCTCTGGCAAAACCCGCCAGCGGCGCCGAAGTCAGCTTCCTGCCCGGCGGCAAGGGCCGTCTTCTGGCAATGCCGGAAACCGGCACGCCGCATGAACTGGAAAAGATCGACCTTTTGTTCCCGGTTCTGCACGGCCTGCATGGCGAGGATGGCGCGGTGCAGGGGCTGGCGCAGGTGGCGCGCGTGCCGCTGGTCGGCTGCGGCATCATCGGTTCGGCCAATGCGCTGGACAAGGACGTCGCCAAGCGCCTGTTCAACGAGGCCGGCGTGCCGGCGGCGCGCTCCGTCACCATCCTGCCCGATGCGGCGCCCTCCTTTGCAGACCTGCGGGCAAAGCTCGGATTGCCGCTGTTCATCAAGCCGGCGCGGCAGGGCTCGTCGGTCGGGGTCAGCAAGGTATCCGGCGAAGCGGACTACAGGGCCGCCCTGACCGAGGGTTTCAGGCACGACGCCAAGCTGCTCGCCGAAGAGTTCATCGCCGGTCGCGAGGTGGAGTGCAGCGTGCTCGAAGCGCCGGACGGCAGCCTGTTCGTGTCGCGCACCGGCGAGATCGCACCGGCTGAAAGCCACGGCTTCTACACCTATGACGCCAAATATATCGACGCCGACGGCGCAGCGATCAGGGTGCCCGCCGAGCTTCCCGAAGGCGTGGAAGACGAGTTGCGCGCGCTGGCGGCGAGAGCTTTCCGCGCGCTCGGCTGCGACGGCATGGCGCGCGCCGATTTCTTCGTCACCGCGGATCGGCGCATCCTCGTCAATGAACTCAACACCATCCCCGGCTTTACCGACATCTCCATGTATTCCAAGGCGATGGCGGCAAGCGGGGTCAGCTATCCCGAAATCATCGACCGGCTGGTGGCCCACGCCCAGGCGCGCGCGGCTCGCGAACTCTGAGCGCTGCCCGACAGCCCACGACATTACGGGCAGGCACGAGAAAGCGGAGCTTTTCCTTCCTGCCCGCCATCATTTTGCGAACGGGCCGCCAGCGGAAAAGACAATCGCCATCCGGCTCAGGCAGCCTTGCTGCGGCAGCTTTCGCAAATGCCGCGGAACTCGATAACCGCGTGCCTGGGCACGAAACCGGTGGAGCGCACCCAGTCTTCCAGCCTGTGGCCGACATCGTGGTCGCACAGTTCCGCCACCTGCCCGCAGGTATCGCAGATGGCGAATGTCGTCATCGAATGGTTGTGGTCGTGCGGCTCGGCACAGGCGACGAAAGCGTTCAGGCTTTCCAGCCGGTGCACCAGCCCTTCCTTGATCAGCGCATCGAGAGCCCGGTAGACCTGCAAGGGCGCGCGAAACCCCTTCTCGCGCAACTGGTCAAGCAGCGTATAGGCGCTGAGCGGGCCGCCCGCCGCTTCGAGCTTTTCCAGCACCCAGAGCTGATTCCTGGTGAGACTGCTTCTTGCCGTCATAATCCTGCTTTGTCCGGCCGCGCGCGGAAATAGTTCCGCAACGCGCCTTTCCCTATGTAGTAATTATGTGGCTGGATGGCCACCGTCCGACTGTCGGGGGAAGCAAACGCGGCCTATTTGCGCAGCGGGCCCTCGCGCTCCGCCGACGCCGCCCACAGATTGATATCGGCATCGCGCGCATGGACGTCGATTTCGGCAAGCTCCGCCTCCGAAAAATCGGGTTTGGCAAGCGCGCCCGCGCAATCGTCGATCTGCTCGACGCGGCTCGCCCCGACCAGCGCCGAGGTAACGCGCCCTCCCCGCAGCACCCAGGCCAGCGCCATCTGAGCCAGCGTCTGCCCCCGCCGTTCGGCAATGGCGTTGAGCGCCCGGATATTGGCCAGCGTTTCCTCGTTGATGAAGGATTCGCGCAACGGCCCGCCCTTCTTCACCCGGCTGTCCCGCGGAATGCCGGACAGGTATTTGGTCGAGAGCATGCCCTGCGCCAGCGGCGAGAACACGATGGAACCGATGCCCAGCCCGTCCAGCGTGTCGAGCAGCCCGTCGTCCTCCACCCAGCGGTTCAGCATCGAGTAGCTCGGCTGGTGGATCAGGCAGGGCGTGCCCATCTGCTTCAGGATGTCGGCCGCTTCGCGGGTGCGCTGCGAATTGTAGGACGAGATGCCGGCATAGAGCGCCTTGCCCGAGCGCACCGCATGATCGAGCGCGCCGCAGGTTTCCTCCAGCGGCGTCTCGGGATCGAAGCGATGCGAATAGAAGATATCGACATAGTCGAGTCCCATCCGCTTCAGGCTCTGGTCGAGGCTGGCGAGCAGATATTTGCGGCTGCCCCACTCGCCATAGGGGCCCGGCCACATATCGTAACCGGCCTTGGTCGAGATGATGAGCTCGTCGCGATAGCCGTAAAGATCGGTGCGCAAAATCTCGCCGAACGCCGTTTCCGCGGCTCCTCTCGGCGGGCCATAATTATTGGCGAGGTCGAAATGGGTGATGCCCAGATCGAAGGCCCTGCGCACCAGCGCCCGTCGCGTGGCATGGGGTGTGGTGTCGCCGAAATTCTGCCACAGGCCGAGCGAGATCGCCGGCAGCTTCAGGCCGGAGCGTCCGCAGCGGTTGTAGATCATCTTCTCATAGCGGTCGGAAGCGGGAATGTAGGTCATACCCCTTCTTAACCCATCGTCCGCCGGTAGGGAATGACCCGCTTTCGCGATATGAACCGATTGAAAAACCCGCCCGGGTCTGTGAAGACAGTTCCGCACGGCGTCGCGAGCAAGGAGACATTCATGCCGACCACGATGAAGGGCCCCGCAATCTTCCTGGCGCAGTTTGCCGGGGAAAAAGCCCCGTTCAACTCGCTTCCCGCCATTGCGCAATGGGCGGCGGGGCTTGGTTATGAAGGCATCCAGATCCCGGGCGGCGATACCCGCCTGTTCGATCTTCGCCGCGCCGCCACCTCGAAGGATTATTGCGACGAGGTAAAGGGTATCTGCCACGAGGCGGGTGTCGCGATCACCGAGTTGTCCACCCACATTCAGGGTCAGCTCGTGGCCGTGCATCCCGCCTATGACGCGCAATTCGATGCCTTCGCCCCCGAACGGGTGCGCGGCAATGCGAAAGCGCGGCAGCAATGGGCCGTGGAGCAGATGCTTTTGGGTGCAAAAGCCTCGCGCAATCTCGGGCTCGACGTGTCGGTGAGCTTCACCGGCGCGCTGGCCTTTCCCTATCTCTATCCGTGGCCGCAACGCCCCGCGGGCCTGGTGGAAGAAGCCTTTGCCGAACTTGGACGACGCTGGAAGCCCATTCTCGACGCCTATGAGGAACAGGGCGTCGATATCGGCTTTGAAATCCATCCGGGCGAGGACGTGTTCGACGGCGCCACCTTCGAGATGTTCCTCGACGCCGTGGGCGGACACCAGCGCTGCGCCATCAATTACGACCCTTCGCACTTCCTGTTGCAGCAGCTCGACTATCTGGCCTTCATCGACATCTACCACGAGCGCATCCGCGCCTTTCACGTCAAGGATGCCGAGTTCAATCCGAACGGGCGGCAGGGCGTCTATTCGGGCTATCAGGGCTGGATCGACCGCGCCGGGCGCTTCCGCTCGCCGGGCGACGGGCAGATCGATTTCGCGGGCATCTTCTCCAAACTCGCGCAATATGGCTATGATCGCTGGGCCGTGCTGGAATGGGAGTGCTGCCTGAAACATCCGCAGGACGGGGCGGCCGAAGGCGCGCCCTTCATCCGCGATCACATCATCCGCGTGACCGACAAGGCGTTCGACGATTTCGCCGCCAGCACCGCCGACCGCAAGCTGCTGCGCGCCATGATGGGCATCTGAGGAGGAGAACGGCATGGCGAACGACGGGGAACACGGCCCCATCCGCTATGGAATGGTGGGCGGCGGCCAGGGCGCCTTCATCGGCGGCGTGCACCGCATCGCCGCGCGCATGGATGGCGAGTTCGTGCTGGTGGCGGGCGCGCTGTCCTCCAGCCCCGAACGCGCCAGGGCGTCCGCCGAAGAACTCGGGCTCGACTCCGAACGCAGCTATGCTTCCTATGTAGAGATGGCGAAGGCCGAGGCGAAGCGCCCCGACGGCATCGAGGCGGTATCCATCGTCACGCCCAACAACCATCACTTCCCGGCGGCCAGAGCTTTCCTCGAAGCCGGCGTCCATGTGATCTGCGACAAGCCGCTGGCCGCCACGCTGGCCGAGGCGAAAAAGCTTGCCGCACTCGTGGAGAAAAGCGGAAAACTGTTCGTGCTCACCCACAATTACACCGCTTACCCGATGGTGCGGCAGGCGCGCGAGATGGTGGCCGGCGGCGCGCTTGGCGACATCCGGCTGGTGCAGGTGGAATATCCGCAGGACTGGCTGACCGAGGACGTATCCGCAAGCGGCAACAAGCAGGCGTCCTGGCGCTCGGACCCCAAACAGGCCGGAGCCGGTGGCGCGACCGGCGACATCGGCACCCATGCCTACAATCTCGCCCGTTTCGTCACCGGGCTGGAGCTGGACAGCCTCGCCGCCGATCTCGACGCCTTCGTGCCCGGCCGCCTGCTGGACGACAATCTCAACGTGCTGCTGCGCTTCCGGGCAAAAGGCAAGGCCCCACCCGCCAAGGGCATGCTGTGGGCCAGCCAGGTCGCGCCGGGGCATGAGAACGGACTGAAACTCAGGGTTTACGGCTTGAAGGGCGGGCTGGAATGGGTGCAGGCCGACCCGAACTATCTGTGGCACACGCCCTTCGGCGAGCCGAAACGCCTGCTGACGCGCGGCGGCGCCGGCGCGCTCGCCAGCGCCAGCCGCCTGACCCGCATTCCCGCCGGCCACCCGGAAGGCTATCTGGAAGGCTTCGCCAATATCTACCGCGAGGCGGCGGCCGCGATCCGCGCCGCCCGCAATGGCCGCAAGCCGCCGCCGGACGTGGTTTTCCCCACCGTCGACGATGGCGTGGAAGGCATGGCCTTCATCGAGGCCTGCGTGAAATCCTCGAAGAAAAACGGCGGCTGGACGGAACTCTGAGCGGCGACAAAGTGGCTGCTTGCCGGAGCGGCACGATGTGCTAGAGCATTTCCAGGAAAAGTGGAAACATCTTTCCGCGACAAAACAAAAACCTGGAGCCGTTCGGCTATTCCGTGAAACCATGAACGGCTCTGGAGCATTTTGCAGCGGGACGAAATCCGTCTGGCGCCGCGGCGATGCGGCTTCAACGACCAGCCACAGATGGGGTCAGGTGAAGGCAGGACGCAAAACAGTGAACATGGCCGTGGCTTTCGCCGCAGTCTGGTTCCTCGTGCTGCAATCGCTGCTCAGCGCCTCTGGCATGGCTGCCGGCCCGCAACGCCTGCAACTCGACGCTTTCGGCAACGTCATCTGCACGCATGAGGGCGTCGCCGGGCTTCCCGATGGCTCACCGCCTGCCCATATGCCGGACTGTTGCGTGCTTGGCTGCAATCTGGCCGCGCCCTTGCTGGCCAATCCGCCAGCCCCCCTCGCCATTGAAACGGCCTTCGGTTCTGAAACCCTCCATTTCCGGGCGAACGCTCCCGATCACCTTTCCTTTGCGCGCCGGCGCTCCCCGGCCAACCCCCGCGCGCCTCCGGAACCGGCATGATCTTCTTTGGCGCCCCGTGGGGTTGCCGCCCGTCATGCCTCTTTTCTGCGCCAGTTGCTGCGCATCCGTTTCGGAGAATATCCAATGTCACGTTCGCACGTTCCCGCACGCGCCTCATTCACCCGCCGTGGCCTTGCCGGCCTTGCCCTTGGCCTGATGCTGCCGCTGGCGGTGCCCATGGCCCCGGCCGCCGCGCATGAATACAAGCTGGGCGAGCTTGAAATCGACCATCCCTGGTCGCGCGAAACCCCTGCCGGCGCCAAGGTGGCCGGCGGTTATCTCACCCTCACCAATCACGGCAAGGACGCCGACCGCCTGATCGCCGTCGCCTCCGGGATTTCGGAAAAAGGCGAAATCCATGAAATGGCCGTCAATGACGGCGTCATGACCATGCGGCAACTGCCGAACGGTCTGGAGGTTCCGCCCGGTGGAAAGGTCGAGCTGAAGCCCGGCTCCTATCACCTGATGTTCATGGGCCTGAAGGGCCAGCCGAAGAAGGGCGAGAAATTCACCGCCACCCTCACCTTCGAGAAGGCCGGCACGGTCGATGTCGAATTCGCCGTCGACGCCATGGGCGGCGAGCCCCAACATCATGGCAGCGATGACGCCGAAGGCGCGCACAAGAGCCACTGAAGCATCGCGAAATCAGGTGAAGTCGCCTGACCGCGCCTGAATGCGGCAAAACAAACGCTCTGGCGAAGGGAGAAGGCATTGCCCTCTCCCTTTGCGGTTTCAGGCGTCGCGCCTGGCGATCCAGTCGAAATCGGGATGGTTGCGGAAGCGCCATTTGCGCAGCGGCCCGGCCATCACGTTGAGATAATACATCTCGATGCCATAGGGAGCGCCGCAGGGATGATGCCCTTTCGGCACCAGCACCACATCGCCATCCGCGACAGCCATCGTCTCGTCCAGCGAACCGTCCTCGGTGAACACGCGCTGGATGCCGAAGCCGTTCTTCGGATTGAGACGGTGATAATAGGTCTCTTCCAGATAGGTCATGTTGGGAAAGTCGTCCTCGTCATGCCGGTGCGGCGGATAGGACGACCAGTGGCCGGCGGGCGTGAAAACCTCCGTCACCAGCAGGCTGTCGGCCACGTCGCTGCCTTCCATGGCAATGGGATGGATGTAGCGGGTATTGGTGCCCTTGCCGCGCTCCTCGAAGCCGATATCGGCGAGCACGCGGGCCGGGTGACCGCCCCTGCCCGGCGCGGTGCATACCGCCAGCGTGCAGGGCGTTTCGGCCACCGCCTGCCAGCGCGCGCCGTTCGGCACATAGACGCAATGCGGCTTCGTGCGCTCGAACACGTTCATCCGCTCGCCCAGCAAGCCAAAATCCCGCCCGTCCACGGCGATGCGCGCCTTGCCCTCGACCAGAACGAGGATCGTCTCGCGCTCGCCTGTGAATTCCTCCGCCCGATCTCCCGGCGACAGGACATGAAGCCCGAAACCGACATAGGCCCATCCGGCGGACTGCGGGGTGATGTCATGCACCTTGCCGCGTGAGCCGGAAGGTTTGCGCAGCAGATCAGTCATTCTTCCCACCATCTCCGGTCGCTGGCCTGTAGGCCACCAGCAGCGCCCAGCCGCAATAAAGCCCGATCACGCCGAACACCGAGGCCCAGATGGCCTCGCCATTCGACAGCTCGAACGCCGCCCACGCAAACGCCACCGCCACGATGGCGACGCGCCGCCACAAAGGGCGGTAGAACGGATGGGCGGCGTCCAGTATCTTCATGCGCTTTTGCTCTTATCCAGTCCGGTGCGCCGCGCCATGTCCTTCAGCGCCCGCAGCCCCATGCTCTGATAGGCGACGGGGTCGCGCACCGCCGAATCCTGCTCCGCCTCCACCACCACCCAGCCGCTGTAGCCCGCCCGCGCCGCCACTTCCAGCACCGGTTCGAAGTCGACGGCTCCTTCAGGGTCGCCCGGCACCTTCAACACGCCCCGCCGCACGCCTTCGAGAAAGCTCAAGGCTTCCTCGCGCACCGCGCGCATCACATCCGGCCGCACGTTCTTGGCGTGGATATGGACGACGCGGCCCATGTGGCGGGCGATGATCGCGGCCGGATCGCCGCCGCCGAAGAAAGCGTGGCCGGTGTCGAACAGAAGCCGGGTCGAGGGGCCGGTGGCGGCCATGAAGGCGTCGATCTCGGCTTCGGCTTCGACAACCGTGCCCATGTGGTGATGATAGGCGAGCAGGATGCCCTGCGCTTCACAGAATTTTGCAACCTCTTCCACCGCCGCACCGAAGCGCTTCATGGCCTCCGCATCGAGCCGCGGGCGGTCGTTGAGCGCAACATGGTCGTTGCCATGCACCGTATTGGAGCATTCGCAGGCGATGCAGATCGGCGAACCCATGGCTTTCAGAAAATCGAGCCAGGGCTGGATCGCTTTCTTCTCCTCCTCCACCGACCGTTCCAGCAGCATCAGCGAATACCAGCCGGAAACGAAGCGCAACCCGTGTTTTGCCAGAACGGCCTTCAACGCATCCGGCTCCTTCGGGAATTTGTGGCCGTTCTCGATGCCGTCGAAGCCGATCTCGCCAGCTTGGCGCAAGCAGGTTTCCAGCGAAATATGCGCGCCGATGGAATGATCGTCGTCATTCGACCAGGCGATGGGATTGGTTCCGTAGAGGATCATGGGCGTGGTTCCGAAAAAGGGTTCAATTCTCGTCGCGGCGGGCCAGCGCCGCCTCATAGGCCTCGCGCGCCGCTTCGACCTGCGGCCGGGTGGAAACCTCCGGCACCGCCACGTCCCACCAGTGTCCGCCGGCCTCGGTGGCCGGCATCGGGTCGGTGTCGATGACGATGACATGGGTTCGGGCCGAGGCGCGGGCGCGGGTCATGGCGGCTTCCAGCCCGGCAATGGAATCGGCCTTTTCGGCTATCGCGCCCATCGAGGCCGCATGGGCGACGAAATCGATGCGGCTCGGCACCTCGTGGCGGGCGGTATCCAGCAGATTGTTGAAGCTCTCGCCGCCGGTCGCCATCTGCAACCGGTTGATGCAGGCAAAGCCGCGATTGTCGAGCACCACCACGATGAGCTTGCGGCCCAGCATCACCGAAGTCGCCAGTTCCGAATTCATCATCATGTAGGAGCCGTCGCCGACCATGACCACGACCTCGCGGCCTGGATGCGCCATCTTCACGCCGAGCCCGCCGGCGATCTCGTAGCCCATGGTGGAGAAGCCGTATTCGAGATGATAGCCGTTGGGCCGCGCCGCCTTCCACAGCTTGTGCAACTCGCCCGGCAGCCCGCCGGCGGCGCAAACGACGATGGCGTCGTCGTCGAGCGAACGCTGCACGGCGCCGATCGCCTGCGCATCCGAAGGCAGCGCATTGCCGTCCGGCATGGCCGTCGCCGCCTCCACCGCCTCCAGCCAGCTCTCGCGCAGACCGGCGTCGGGCGCCGGCGCACGATGCCCTTCCAGCAGGCGCGCCAGGTCTACAAGCGTTTCGCGCGCATCGCCCACCAGCGCCGTCGCGCCATGCTTGGCGGCGTCATAGGGCTCGACATTGACCGACAGGATGCGCCGCTCCGGATTGCGGAACAGCGCCCATGATCCGGTGGTGAAATCCTGAAAGCGGGTGCCGGCGCCGATCACCAGATCGGCCTCCTCGGCAATCGCATTGGCCGCCGACGCGCCGGTGACGCCGATGGAGCCGAAGTTCAGTTCATGGTCCCACGGCAGCGCGGATTTTCCCGCCTGCGTTTCGGCAACGGGAATGGAATGCGCCTCGGCGAAGGCCCGCAATTCCTCGCACGCACCGGAATAGTGGATGCCGCCGCCGGCGACGATCAGCGGCTTGCGCGCCGAGCGGATCAGCCTTGCCGCTTCTTCCAGCTCGCGCGGATCGGGACGCGGCCTGCGCCTGTGCCAGATGCGCTCGTCGAAAAACGATACCGGCCAGTCGAAGGCTTCGGCCTGCGCGTCCTGGCAGAAAGAGAGCGTCACCGGCCCGCAGCGGGCGGGATCGGTCAGCGTGGCCATGGCGCGCGGCAGCGCGGTGAGCAGATGGCGCGGGCTCATGATGCGGTCGAAATAGCGGCTGACCGGCCGGAAGCAGTCATTGGCCGAGACGGTGCCGTCGTCGAAATCCTCGACCTGCTGCAACACCGGGTCGGGCGCGCGGCTGGCGAACACGTCGCCCGGAACGAGCAGCACCGGCAACCGGTTGACATGGGCAAGCGCCGCCGCCGTCACCATGTTGAGCGCGCCGGGGCCGATGGAGGTGGTCACGGCCATCGCCTGCCTGCGGTTCTTCGCCTTGGCGAACGCGATGGCCGCATGGGCCATGCCCTGCTCGTTATGGCCGCGCCATGTCGGGAAGGCGTCGCGCGCCGCGTAAAGCGCCTCGCCGATGCCGGCCACATTGCCATGGCCGAAGATCGCCCAGCAGCCGGGGATGAGCGCCTCGCCTTCCTCGTTCTTCTGCGCGGCGAGGTAGCGCACCATCGCCTGCGCCGCCGTGAGCCGGATCGTGGTCATGCTTCGCCCTTTCCGCGCGCATCCGCGCGCGCGCCATCCCATCCGCGCGCATCCGCGCGCGCGCCATCCCATGCCGCGCACAGCCCCGCATAGAGGGCGGCCATCTCGGTTACAGCTTCCTCGTTGCCGATCTCGCCCGCAAGCCATTTGCGCGCGCTGGCCGCAAAGATCGAGCGCCCGACGGCAAACCCCTTGACCAGATCGAAGCGCGCGGCCTGCGCAAAGCTTGCCCGAAGGTCGGCAATTTCCGCTTCAAGTCCCAGAACGACGATGCCGCGTGTGCGGGGATCGTTGCGCTCGATGGCGTCGCAGGCCAGCGCCCATGCCTGCTGCGAGGTCATCGGCTCCAGCTTCCACCAGTCGGGGAAAACGCCGATGTCGTAAAAGCGCTGGATGACGCGCGCGGTGGTGTCGTCGCCCACCGGCCCGACCCTGGAGGGAATGATCTCCAGCAGGAATTCCAGCCCGTTGGCGCGCGCCGCTGCGGCAAGGCGGATCGCCGTTTCTTCCTGCGCCCGCTTCGTCGCCTCGTCATCCTCGGGATGATAGAAGCACAGCACCTTCACCACATGTTCGGCCGGCCACTCGGCAAGATCGGAGCCGAAATCCGGCCCGATCTCCAGTTCCAGCGGGCGCGAGCCCGGAACCTCGACAGGACGGCCGATCCACAACCCCTGCCCGGCCGCGCGATAGAGCGCCTCCTGCCCCAGCCGCCCGTCGCACAGGATGCCGTAGCCGGGGCGGCCACCGGCAACGCTCAGCGTGGCATCGAGGCAGAGCTGCTTGAAGAGGCCGATGCGCGCATGGTCGACGCCCAGCTCGTCGGCCATGTCCTCCATCTGGCGGCGATGATCGAAGGCGAAGACGCGCATCACCGGCCAATCGCCCTTGCGGTTGGTGGACCAGTGGATTTGTTCCAGCTCGCGGTCGTGGCGCAGGGCGGGGTTGCGCACCCCGCGCTCGAGCAGGAAATTCAGTTCCTGCCAGCTTGGATAGGCCGGCGCGCAACCGTGGCGCGAAACGGCCAGCGCCCCGCAGGCATTGGCGTATTTCAGCGCTGTCGGCCAGTCCTCATCGTCGAGCCAGCCCTTCAGCAGGCCGGACATGAAGCCGTCGCCGGCGCCCAGAACGTTGAACACTTCGATCGGAAAGCCGGGTCCGGCAGCGCCTTCATCCAGCGTTGCCGGGATGGCGCCGGTGAAGGCGGACGCCCCCATCGGCCCGCGCTTGCACACCAGCACCGCATCGGTGATTTCCCGCACCTTGCGCAATGCGGAAATCGTGTCGGTGCTGCCGCCGGCGATGTGGAACTCCTCCTCGGTGCCGACGATCAGGTCGAACAGGGGAAGGGTCGATTGCAGCTTGGCGGTGACCGCTTCCGACGCGATGAAGCGGTTTTCGCCATCGCCATGGCCGGAAAGCCCCCACAGGTTCGGGCGATAGTCGATATCGAGGGCCGTCCGCGCGCCATTTTCACGGGCAAGGTGCAGAGCCTTCAGCACCGCCGCTTCCGTGCGCGGGTGGGACAGATGCGTTCCCGTCGCGACCACGCAGCGCGCCTCGGCGATGAAGGCCGGATCGATATCGTCCTGCGACAACGCCATGTCGGCGCAGTTCTCGCGGTAGAAAATCAGCGGAAACCGGTGCTGGTCGCGGATGCCGAGCAACACCAGCGCCGTCAGCCGTTCGGGATCGGTCGCCACGCCGCGCACGTCCACGCCCTCGGCGGCAAGCTGTTCGCGGATGAAGCGGCCCATATGCTCGTCGCCAACGCGGGTAATCAGAGCCGGGCGCAGACCGAGGCGCGCGGTGCCGACCGCCATGTTGGCGGGCGAGCCGCCGACATATTTGTTGAAGGAGCGCATGTCCTCCAGCCGTCCGCCGACCTGCGCCCCGTAAAGATCGACCGAGGACCGGCCGATGGTGATGACATCGAGTTTTTTCGTCATACCGTGCCGCCCAGCGAGCCCTCCAGTTCGGCCAGTTCCTGGCCGCCGGCCATCATGTCCTGAAGCTCTTCCGGCTTCACCTCGCCGCGCAGCGCAGTGCCCAGAGTGCGGCCGCGGTTGAGCACCGTGAAGCGGTCGCCCACCGCCAGCGCGTGGCGCACATTATGGGTGATGAAGACGACGCCGATGCCCTTTTCCCGAACCCTTGCGATGGTCGACAGCACATTGGCGGTCTGGCGCACGCCGAGCGCCGAGGTCGGCTCATCGAGGATCAGCACCTTCGCGCCGAAATAGACGGCGCGCGCGATCGCCACCGTCTGGCGCTCGCCGCCCGACAGCGTGCCCACCGCCTGGTCCGGCTCGCGCAGACTG
This sequence comes from Alphaproteobacteria bacterium, assembly GCA_036678505.1. Lineage (GTDB taxonomy): Bacteria > Pseudomonadota > Alphaproteobacteria > Rhizobiales > Rhizobiaceae > Mesorhizobium. The sequence goes on along the minus strand of JAZIHP010000041.1, from coordinate 16,027 downwards.
ATGCCCATCTTGCGCATCTCTTCCATGGTGACGGCGTTCGCCTTCTGGAAATCGAAGAAGCGGAGCGGGCCGGTCTTGCGCACCGGCTCGCGGCCCATCCAGAAATTGCGCGTCACCGACATCAGCGGGATCATGGCGAGATCCTGATAGACCGTGGCGATGCCGGCCTGCATGGCGTCGCGCGGGCTGGCGAAGGCAATCTCTTTTCCATCGACGAGGATGCGTCCCCGCGTCGGCTTGTGAACGCCCGACATGGTCTTGATGAAGGTCGATTTGCCGGCGCCATTGTCGCCCAGCAGGCAATGGCATTCGCCGGGCAGGACGGAGATCGACACGCCGTTCAGCGCGATCACCGGCCCGAAATGCTTCTCGATATCGATAAGTTCGATGAGCGGATCGGCCATCTCAGCGCTCCCCCGTGATCATGCGGCGGATATAGGTGTTGAGGATGACGGCCATCAAAAGGATGGCGCCGAGGAAGACGCGGAACAGCGAGCTTTCGACGCCTGCGAAGAACAGGCCCTGCTGGACGACGCCGAAGATCAGCGCGCCCAGCGCCGCACCCACCACCGAGCCATAGCCGCCGGTAAGCAGCGCCCCGCCGATCACCACCGAGATGATCGCCTCGAACTCCTTGAGCAGGCCGCGATCCGCGGCCGCCGATCCGAACTCCATCACCTGACAGGTGGCGAAGACGGTGGCGCAGAAGGCGGAGAACATGAACATCAGGATTTTCACCCGGTCGACCGGCACGCCGACATAGCGCGCCGCCTGCGCGTCGCCGCCCGAGGCGAAGATCCAGTTGCCGAAGCGGGTGCGGGTGAGAAGGACATGGCCGAAGGCGACCAGCACGAGCGCCCACACGATCAGGACGGGAATCCCGTCCACCACCGGCTGTCCGGCGCGCGGCCCGGCCACGAACTTGCCGATCGCGCCGATATCGGCCAGCCACATGAACAGCCCGCCCAGCACCTTGCCGCCGAACAGCCAGGCCACCGGATCGCCCGCCGCCACTTCCCGCACGCCGCCGATGATGGTCTGGCGCGTGGTGGTGATGGAGATGAAGATGGTGAGCCCGCGCAGAATGTAGAGAAAGGCCAGCGTGACGATGAAGGACGGCAGACCGGTCTTGATCACGAGGTAGCCGTTGAGCGCGCCGATGGCGATCGCCACGGCGAAAGCCGCCAGGATCGCGAACCAGACCGGATAGTGCAGCGTCACCGAAAGCAACGCGATGATGATGCCTGAAAAGCCGATCATCGAGCCGACCGACAGATCGAATTCGCCGGCGATCATCAAAAGGCATGCGCCGACGGCGATGACGGCGAACTGCGCGGCGACGACGCCCCAGTTCATGATGCCTTCCGGCGCGAACATGCCGCTGTTGCCGGCAATGACGGCGAAGAATGCGAACACCAGAATGGTCCCGCAGATCGCTCCAAGCTCGGGCCGGATCAGCGCCTTGCGCCATGCGGGAACTTTCCTGACGCGTTCGTCAGCGATGATGTCGGCAGCGGGTTTCGCAGCCGACGGCGGCGACTTTGCCTGTGCCGGCTCCTGTGCCGGCTTCTGCGCCGCGCCCTGCGCGTGTCTGTCGGTCATGCCGTAGCTCCTGATGCAAGAACCCTTCGCGCCGCCGGATGGCGGCACGTCAGCCCGGTTGATCGTCGCATGTGTCAGAAGCCTGCGGGTGGCGGATGACGTTCGGACACCCGCAGGAGGTTTTTAGCGGTATTCGCCCGCCAGTTTCTCGACCAGTTCGATATTGTCCTTGGTGATGAACCCCGGACCGGAATTGATCGAATTGCCCGGCACCACGCCATAGCGCGCCAGATTGGTCAGGATCACCACCGGCAGATAACCCTGCAGGAAAGGCTGCTGATCGATGGCGAAGGCGATGGTGCCATCCTTGATCGCCGCCGAAATCTCGCTCGAAAGGTCGAATGTGGCGAAGTGGATGGTTCCTGCCTTGCCATTCTCCTGCAAGGCCGCAATCGTCGGGATGGCGGAATTCGGGCCCAGCGTCAGGATGCCGTTGGTGTCGGGGTTGCTTTGCAGATAGGCGAGAACCTTCGACTTCACTTCTGCCGGATCGAGCCCGGAATCGATCATCTGCGACCCCAGCTCGACGCCCAGCGCATCGGCATAGCCCTGGCAGCGCTCCACCGAGGCCGGGTTGGTGATGTAATGGTTGACGCAGACGAATTTGGTGACGCCGGCAGCCTTCGCCTTCTCGCCCGCGCCATGGCCCGCGGCCTTTTCCGGCTGGCCGACATGCAGGAGCGCGCCGATCTTTTTTGACTGTTCCTCGGTGCCGGAATTTATGGTGATGACCGGAATGCCCTTGGCCACGGCATTGGAAAGCGGGCCGGACAGAACGTCGAAATCCGCGATGGTCGAAATGATGCCGTTCGGGTTGGAGGCGGCGGCCTGTTCGATGATGCGGGCCATATCGGCCAGATCGCCGGTCGGCGGATTGCGGTACTCGACCGTCACGTCCATCTGCTTGCCGGCAAGCGTGATGGCGTTCTTGATCGTGTTCCACCAGCTGTCGCTGTCCGGCGCATGACTGACCAGAACGAAGCGCTCGCCCTCGGCATGGGCCGGCATGGAAAGACCCGCAAAGACGGCTGAAACCGCCGCGGCGAGTGCAAAAAACGTCCTTCTCATTGAAACCTCCCCGTTTCGTCCGCATGCCGGCCTCCTTCTTCGGAAACCGTTGCATGCGCTGCGATCCCGGACGTTCCGGAACCATAAATGATATAATTATTCCATTTTCTCAGAAAATCAACTTTCATTTTCCATTTTGAACTCGCCGCGACGCGCGCCGACCGATACCGACAGCGCCATGGCCAGCGTCAGCGCGGCCGAAAGCGAGCGAAAAGCGCCGACATCGATTTCGGAAACGAACAGGCGCGCGCCGTCGAGCCGCGCCAGCGGACTGGTCGGCAGATCGGTCAGCGCCACGATCCCGACACCGCGCCGTTCGGCCTCCTCGGCCAGATCGACCGTATCGGCCGTATAGGGCGCAAAGCTGATGGCGATCATGGCGTCGCCCCGCGCCAGCAGATGATCGAGCTTCAGATTGCCGACCCCGCTGTGCAGAATGGCCGGAATGCCCATTTTCTCGAAGGAATAGGCGAGATAGGAGGCAACCGGGAAGGCGCGGCGGTTGCCGACCAGATGAATGGTGCGCGCCTGCGCCAGCATGGCCACCGCCTCGTCGAGCGAGGCCGCATCGACGGTGCGGGCAAGGTTTTCGATGGAATTGCAGCCAGCTTCGGCAAATTCGGCAAGCAGGGCCGCCGGCGTGTCATTGCCGCTGTCGCGCAGCTTGGTCAGGCGCGTCGCGTAATTCGGCCATTTCTGGGTGTATTCCCCGCGAAACAGCTTCTGCATGTGGGAGAAGCCGGAAAAGCCCAGTTCCTGGCAGAAACGCATGAATGCGGAGGGCGGCACATCCGCCGCTTCCGCCAGTTCGGCCACGGTCGACACCGCCACCTTGTCGGGATTGGCGGCCACATAGTCGGCGCATTGCCGCAACCGTTTCGGCAGCGAATGGCCGCTTTCGCGCAGCCGCTCGTAGAAGGCCTCGACCGTGTGCGGCGCCGCTGCGTAGTCCTGGTCCATGGCCAGCTCCTTGACACGATCCATTTTACGTGATTTTGGAATATTTATTCTAAATTTCTCAGGCGGGCAATGCCGGAGCGCTGTGCATAAATCCGGTGGCGCACAATTTGTCGAGGTCCGACATGACGATCAGTTTCGCTCTTCTGGGTGCCGGTCGCATCGGCAAGGTGCATGCGCAGGCGATTGCCGCCAATCCGGGCGCGCGGCTGGCCAGCGTCGCCGACCCCGTGCCTGAAGCCGCCGGTGCGCTCGCCGCCCGCTATGGCTGCGCCATCTCGACCATCGACGAGGTGCTGGCCGGCGACGCCATCGACGCCGTGGTCATCTGCACGCCCACCGACACCCATGCCGATCTGATCGAGAAATTCGCCCGCGCCGGCAAGGCGATTTTCTGCGAAAAGCCGGTAGACCTGTCCGTAGAGCGCGTTCGCGACTGCCTCAAAGTGGTCGAAGAAACCGGTGCCCGGCTGATGATCGGCTTCAACCGCCGCTTCGATCCGCATTTTCGCGCCGTGCGGCAAGCCATCGATGAGGGACGCATCGGCGAGGTCGAGATGGTGCAGATCGTCTCGCGCGATCCCGCTCCGCCGCCCGCCAGCTATGTCGCGGTTTCCGGCGGCATCTTCCGCGACATGACGATCCATGATTTCGACATGGCCCGCTTCCTGCTCGGCGAGGAAATCGAAACCGTCTACGCCTCGGCTTCGGTTCTGGTCGATCCCGAAATCGGCCGTCTGGGCGATTACGACAGCGCCTCGGTGGTGCTGACGACCGCTTCCGGGCGTCATTGTTCCATCTCCAATTCGCGCCGCGCCACCTATGGCTACGACCAGCGCATCGAGGCGCATGGTTCGCGGGGCGCGGTTTCGGCGCAGAACCAGCGTCCCGTTTCGGTCGAGCTGGCGACGGCGCAAGGCTACTGCCTGCCGCCGCTGCATGATTTCTTCATGACCCGCTACACGCAGGCCTATGCGGCCGAGATCGCAGCCTTCATCGCCGCCATCACGGAAGGCAAAGCGCCCTCGCCTTCCGGCGCCGACGGGCTGGCGGCACTGCTCCTGGCGGAAGCCGCGCTGAAATCCGTGTGCGAAGGCCGCGCCGTCGCCGTGGCCGAAATCGGCGGCGCGGCATGACCGGCCCCGGCCCCGGCATCGGCATCGGCCCCGGCATCAGCCCCGGTATCGGCATCGGCATCGGCCTCATCGGCACCGGCTTCATGGGCAAGTGCCATGCGCTCGCCTATGGCGCGGTCAAGGCCGTGTTCGGCGACGTGCCGGCACCGCGGCTGGAGCTTTTGTGCGACACGCCGTCCGACAAGGCTGCGACGATGGCGGAGCAGTTCGGCTTCGCCCGCGCCACCGGCGACTGGCGCGCGCTGGTCGGCGATCCCGCCGTCGATATCGTGTGCATCACCACGCCCAACAGGCTGCATGCCGAAATGGCCATTGCCGCTCTTGAGGCCGGCAAGCATGTTCACTGCGAAAAGCCGATGGCGCTGACGCTGGACGAGGCGCGCGCGATGACGCGGGCCGCCGAAAACAGCGGGCGGCGCACCATGCTCGGCTACAACTACATCCGCAATCCCGCCTATCGGCATGCGCGCCGCCTGATTGCCGAAGGCGCCATCGGGCGGCTGATCCATTTTCGCGGTTTCGTCGATGAGGATTATCAGGCCGATCCGGAATTGCCGTGGACATGGCGGGCGGCGCGAGCCAAAGCCGGCCTTGGCGCGCTGGGCGATCTGGGCTGCCACCTTCTGTCCATGGCCATCGGCCTGATGGGCCCGGTCGCCAGCGTCATCGGCGACATCCGCATCGTGCATGAAACGCGCCCTTCACCGGAAGGCGGCGCGCCGCATCCGGTCGAGAACGAAGACATCGCTTCGGCCATCCTCACCTTCGCCGGTGGCCAGCAGGGCCTGTTCTCGACCTCCCGCTCGGCATGGGGCCGCAAGAACAGCATGGTCTTCGAGGTGCATGGAATGCAGGGCATGATCCGCTTCGATCAGGAGCGGATGAACGAGCTGCAACTGTTCCGCAACGGCGGCGACCCGGCCACGCAAGGCTTCACCACGATCCTGACAGGCCCGGCGCATCCGCCCTATGGGCAGTTCACGCCGGCCGCCGGCCACCAGCTCGGCTTCAACGATCTCAAGGTCATCGAGGCGGCCGATTTCCTGCGCGCCATCGGATCGCAGCGCGAAGCCTGGCCCTCCTTCAGGGACGGGCTGGCGATCGAGGAGATCATCCACGCGATCGCCGCGTCGAACGGGCGGCGCATCGCCCTGTAAGGGTTCAGAACCGGTAGGTCATGCCCAGAACCGGGCCATGCAGCGTGGTGTCGAAGACATGGCCGTCATCGCGGTAGTCGACGCTCAGCGCCTTGTAGCCGGCGGATACGGACAGATGCTGCGTCACCGTGTAGTTGAACGTCGCCAGCGCCTGATAGGTGAACCTGGAACCGGCATCGAAGCCGCCGATATCGGCCTGCATCTGGAGGGAAAGCCGGTCCGTCAGGCCGTGGAACAGCCGCGCGCCGATGACCGGATCGACCCAGCCGAAGCTTTCCTTGTGAGAGACCGCCGCTCCCAATGCCTGGGCCGTGATCTTGTTCGACACATGCCAGATGCGCGCCCCGCCCAGCAGATCGAGCGTCGTGCCCGGAACATCGACGACGCGGTATCCCGCCATCAAGGTCGAGGTAAACTGCGCCGTATCGATGCGAATGTCGGCGCTGGTGATGCCGGGATTGCCCGGAAACGAGGGAATATTGCCAAAACTCTCGGCATCCGTCGTCGAGGTATACATGACATCGCCCGAAAAGACGAAACGGTCGTAGCGCGCCCACGCATTGGTGAAGCCGCCGAAGTTGAGATCGTCGAGAATATCGCCGAAGCTTTTTTCGACCGGAATGGTGGGGCCGACACGATAGGGCGAAATATCGCCCTTCAGCCCCGCCGCCCAGACATAGGGCGTGATCTGCAACGCCCACAGCGGCCGGCCGGCATCCACCGCTGCCGGCGTCTCGACGGGCAGGATATCGGCGGCAAGGGCGCAGGATGCGCTGAGGGCGAAAAAACCTGCCAGACCGGCGGTCGCTTTCCTGTTCATGTCTGCTTCAGGCTCCGAGCGTGTTCTTGTGGATGCGCCCATCCTTCATGATGAGCTTCAGGCTGTTTTCAGGATCGGCAATGACCGATATGTCCCGCAACGGATCGCCGTCCACGACAAGCAGGTCTGCCATCGCGCCGCTCTCTATCACGCCGAGAGCGCCCTGATAAGGATTGCGCGGCCCCGACAACGCAAGCAGTTCGGCATTGCGGCTGGTGGCCAGCGACAGCGCCTCGTGGGTGTCGAACCAGCGCGCGATCTTGGCGAGGTGGCGTCCCTGCGCCGCCGTCCCCTTGGGGTTGAAAAGAATATCCGTTCCCCACGCCATGTTGGCGCCGTGCTTCTTGCCAAGCTCGAAAGCGCGCACCGTGCCTTCCGCAATCTCGACCCGCATGGCCTGCTGCTCAGGCGTTCCGCCGGGATTGGCGTCCTCGTCCGCCAGGAAGGGTTGCAGGCTCCACCACGCGCCGGCATCGACGATGCGGCGCACCGTATCCTCATCGGCCAGCTGACCATGCTCGATGCTCTTCACACCGCAATCGAGCGCGCGCCTGATGCCTGCGGAGGTGTAGACATGCGCGCACACATAGGTGCCCCAGTCGCTCGCCGCATCGACGGCGGCCCTTATCTCGGCTTCGGTGAATTGCAGCGAATCCAGCGGATCGAATGTCGATGTGACGCCGCCGCCGACCATGATCTTGAGCTGGCTGGCGCCGAGCATGAGCTGTTCGCGGGCGCGGCGCAGCACTTCCGGCACACCGTCGGCGATCGCGGAGATGCCGGCGGCTTCGGCCACGCCGAGATTGCTTTGCGCCGTGCGCGGCAGATCGGTGCGCATGCGGAAATCGCCGTGGCCGGACGTCTGCGAAATCATCGCGCCGCTCGGATAGATGCGCGGACCCGCCAGCCGCCCCTCATCGATCGCCCGCTTGAGCGCGAAGGACGGGCCGCCGACATCGCGCACCGTGGTGAAGCCGCGCATGAGGGTGCGTTCGGCCTCCTGCGCGGCAACCAGATGCACGTAAGGAATATCCGCCGTCATCGCCATCATCTGGTTGATGCCGGCAAGAATGCTATGCCAGTGCGCATCGATGAGACCGGGCATCAGCACCTTGCCTCCACAATCGATCACCCCGGCATCCGCCACGGTCTCGTCCTGCCCGACGAGGCTTTCGATGCGGTTTGCGGAAATCAGGACGTCGCGCCCTTCGATATAGGCGGAAGACCTGCCATCGAATATCCTGACATTTTTCAGCAGCAAGGGCTTTTCCTCCGCAGCAAAGGCAGGCATGCCAACCGCCACAGCGCCGACCGCCGCGGCAATACCGCGCAAGACCGATCGCCTGGACGTTCCGCCGGCAAGCCGCGCATTGATCTCGGCCACCATGGGGCTGTGGCACAGGCAACCGAAGCCCTGGCCCAGATGGCCGTATTTCGATCCGAAGCTGATGCCCACGCCGATCTCCCGAGCTTCAAAAAGTGTGGCGACGATAGTTGATTTGCCGACCATTGCAAAACCCGACCATTGCAAAACAATACGGCTTCCGGGCGCGGCTTCCTTAAGCTTGCCTTAAGGCGCGGTTACGAAGCGGGAACAGGTGGCGGAAGGAAGCGATGCGGCTGCTGATCGTGGAAGACGATGATATTTTGCGCGACGGGCTCAAGGTGGGCCTGGCGCTTGCCGGCTTCACCACCGATGCGGTGGGCACCTGCGAGGCGGCGATGGCTGCGCTTGCGTCCACCGCCTTCGATGCCGTCGTCCTGGATCTGATGCTGCCCGACGGATCGGGTCTCGCTATCCTGAAATCGCTGCGGGCGGCCCGCAATCAGATACCGGTTCTGCTTCTGACCGCGCGCGACACGGTAGCCGACCGCATCGGCGGCCTCGACAGCGGCGCCGACGACTATATGGGCAAGCCTTTCGATCTGGACGAGGTCGCGGCAAGGCTGCGGGCGCTGACCCGCCGTTCCATTGGCCGCTCCAGCGCGGATCTGGAATGGGGCGATCTGATGCTGGTGCCGTCGAGCCAGACCGTCGAGCAGGCAGGGCGGCAGGTGCGCCTGTCGCGGCGCGAGTTCACCGTCCTTCAGGCCCTGATGAGCCATCCGGGCGCGATCCTGTCGAAGGCGCAACTGGAAGACAAGCTCTATGGCTGGCAGGAAGAGGTGGAGAGCAACACCGTCGAGGTGCATATTCATCACCTGCGCTCCAAGCTGGGGCCGGGCCTCATCGAAACTGTGCGGGGGCTTGGCTATCGCCTCGGGCCGGAGCCCTGAGCAGCGCGCGTTTAAGTCTGGCTTAAGCTTTGCCCGCAAACTGTCCCGCGAAGCCCGGCCGGCGGCGGCATCTTCCCGTCTGTGCGGCGGTCCGGTCAAAGGAGCAGCGTTGAAAACATGTGCGACACCCGTCCCGATCCCGAACATGCGCCGAGCCGAAGCCTGCCTGCGCCATCTTGCCTCCACCGGCGGACATTTCTCACCGGCATGATGGCGCTCGCCGGCGCCGGCGTCCTCGTCTCACCGACCGCTGCCCCCGCCGCCACCTATCTTATCGGAAGCCTCTCCCAGTATCGGGCGGCCCTCGACGACCTGGCAAGGACCAAAGCCGTGGCCCTTGTCGATGTCGGCGCGCAATGGTGCGCCTTCTGCAAGGTCATCGATACCAAAATCCTGCCCGACCGGCGGGTGAGCGAACTGATGCGGAATTTCGGCCTGCTGAAGATCGACATCACCACCATGTCAGATGACAATCGCGCTTTGTTGCGGCATCTGAAGGTCGATGGCCCGCCAACCGTTTTCATCGTCGATACCCGAAGCGGGCAAGAACATGCCGACACCCGCTCGGTCGGCAACTTTACGGCCGGGCATCTGATCGCCCGCCTGCAACCTTTCGCCTCCTGAAATTCCAGATCGAAGCCAGCGAGAACCGAGCCTTGAGAAGACTGATTACCGCCCTCCCGGCCCTGATTTTCCTTGCCAGCCCGTTTCCGGCTGCCGCCCAGCAATCGGGCCTGCTGCACGCCGACGAGGCGTTTCGCCTGAAAGCGGTTCCTTCTGCGGCGGGCGGCGTCAGCTTCGAATGGAAGATCGCCGAGGGCTACTATCTCTACCGCGACCATATCGAGGCGAAAGCCGCGAATGGCGGATTTCCGGTCACATTGGAAACCGCCGCAGGAACGAAGGAAGACGATCCCAATTTCGGGGTCTCGGAAGTTTACTACGATGAGGCGCGGGCGCACATCGCCGCCGGTTCGGCCTCCGAAATCCTGCTGACCTATCAGGGCTGCAAAAAGGATTCCATCTGCTACCCGCCCGAAACCCGCAAGGTGAACGTCGACACGCTGGAGATCACGGCCGCCGCCTCGGGTTTCGGCCTGTTTGCCGAAACGCCGCAATCCGGGCCGATATCAGGGCCGATATCAGGCAAGCCGGCGGAAGCATCCGCCGGCAGCTTCCAGCTTTCGCAGGAGGCCGCGTCCGGGGGCATGGTCGCTTCGCTGCTGGAAGATGGCGGCGCGCCATGGGTGGTGGGAAGCTTCCTCGTCTTCGGGCTGCTGCTGGCCTTCACGCCCTGCGTGCTGCCCATGTATCCGATCCTGAGCGCAACGCTCGCCCGCTCCGGCGAGACGCTGACGCCACGACGCGGCTTTGCCCTGTCGCTCGCCTATGCCATGGCCATGGCGGCGGCTTTCGGCCTGCTGGGCATTGCTGCGGCATGGTCGGGCCAGAACCTCCAGATCGTGCTGCAATCGCCCTATGCGGTCGGCGCGGTTGCGGTGATCTTCTTCATTCTCGCCCTGTCCATGTTCGGCCTGTTTGAAATTCAGCTTCCTTCCGCCTGGGTCAATCGCATGGCGGGAGGCGGCGGCAGCCGGCGCGGTTCGCTGGGCGGAGCCGCAGCCATCGGCTTCACCTCGGCGCTGATCGTCGGCCCCTGCGTGACCGCGCCGCTGGCGGCCGCCCTGCTTTATATCGCGCAGACCGGCGATGCGGTTCTGGGTGCGGCCGCACTGTTCGCGCTCGGCCTCGGTCAGGGCCTGCCGCTGGTTGCCTTCGGCACGTTCGGCAGCCGCGCCCTGCCGAAAACGGGCGGCTGGATGGAATATGTGAAATATGCGTTCGGCTTCCTGCTGCTTGGCATGGCGGTATGGATGGCCTCGCGCCTGCTTCCCGCCTCCCTGACGCTGGCTCTGTGGGCGGCTCTGGCCATGACGGGCGCCGTATTCATCGGCGCATTCGACACCCTCGCAAGCGAGACGGGCGCAAGCGAGGCGGGCGCAAGCCGCCGCCTGCGCAAGGGCGCCGGCATGGCTATTGCGCTCTACGGGCTGATCCTTGGGCTGGGCGCGGCCTCCGGCGGCAGCGACCCCGCACGGCCGCTGGCGCATTTCGGCATGTCGCAGCAGACAGCCCCGAACGCGGCGCCCGACTTCGCCAACATCTCTTCCGCGCCTGAATTGCAGAGCGTGCTTGCCACAGCCGCGTCGGAGAAGCGCCCCACGCTGGTCTATTTCACCGCCGACTGGTGCGTAACCTGCGCCGGCATCGAGCGCAACGTGCTTCCCGCGGCAGAAGTCGCCGACAGCCTCTCTGGTTTTCGACGGATAGAGGTCGACCTGTCGAAACTGGACGACGACAATCAGGCGCTGATGCGAGACCTCGCCGTAATCGGGCCCCCCACCATGATTTTCTTCGGAACCGATAATGCTGAAGTCGACGGCACCCGGCTGGTGGGCGAGATCGGTGTCAAGTCGCTTCTCGCCTCTGCGGCGCGGTCCGGCGAACAAGGTTCAACGCAATGAACGCCTTCACGATCGGGCCGCTGATGTTCTCGCCGGATCGTCTGGCCGCGATACTCGCCATAGCCACGTTTCTGGGCGGCGCCGAGATTCTCGCCCGCACCGTCGACAGCCGCTTTGCCGGCTGGTCATGGCGGGCGGCGCTCGCATTCCTGATCGCGGCCCGCATCGGCCATGTCCTGCGCCACATCGACAGTTTCGCTGCCGAGCCATGGCGCGTTCTGGCCATCTGGCAGGGCGGGTTCATGATTGCGGCCGGCATCGCCGGGGTGGCGGCGGTTACGGTTCTGCATCTGCGGCGTCACCCCGGATTGCTTTTATGGACGCCGGTTCCGGCAGCGGCGGCCGCCTTCATGGCAACCCTTGTCATCCAGCTCACCGCCGGCGTGCCGCCAACGCCCCTGCCCTCCGGCTCCTACCCCTCGCTGGCAGGCGCTGAAGTCACGCCCTCGGCTCTTGCCGGCAAGCCGATGGTCGTCAATCTGTGGGCCTCGTGGTGCCCGCCCTGCCGGCGTGAAATGCCCATGATGGCCGATATCGCCGCGACCAGTGAAGACGCGGCGTTCCTGTTCGTCAATCAGGGCGAAAACCACGGCGCCGTCGAGGCCTATCTCGAACGGGAGGGACTGACGCTCGATCCGGTGCTGCTTGACGGGCTTGGCCGTTTCTCGCGCCACTACACCACGCCCGGCCTGCCGGCGACCCTGTTCATCGGCGCCGACGGCCAGCTCCGCTCCGTTCATATGGGCGAGATTTCGCGCGAGGCGCTGCTTAGCGGCATCGTCAAGCTGAAGAACGAACAGGCGGCGTCATTCTAAAGCATGTCGCCCGAAAGCGGGAACCGGCTTCAGGACAACGACACATGCGTGAAAACAGGAGCTTGAAGCGCAGGGAGCCGATCTGAAAGATCGCGGCATGCTTCAGGCTGCCGCCTGCACCTTCTGCGCCTTTTCGGCGGGGATCGCTATTCCGGCCGACAGCCCGCCCTCCTGCCTGTTGCTCATATCAAGCCTTGCGCCGGCATGTTCCAGCGCCGTTTCCACAATACTGAGTCCCAGTCCGCTGCCGGCCGCCGAGCGGAACCGGCCCCGGAAAAAGCGCTCGGTCACGCGCGACAATTCCTCTGCCGGAATGCCCGGCCCCTCGTCCTCGATCCGCAGGATCGCTTCGCCGCCATCCTCGGCGATGCGGCAGAAAACCCGCCCGCCCGGCGGCGAATGGTGAACCGCATTTTCCAGAAGATTGCGCACCGCGAGCCGGAACAGCTCCGCCGGCAGCGTGAATGAATACGCCGAAAGCCCGGGATCGACGAAAATGGCTGCATCCCCGCCTGCATGCTGCGATACCAGTTCATCGGCCACCGACTGCACGGCGCGGCCAACATTGAAGGCCTCGGCAGCCAATGGCTCTCCACCCGCTTCCAGCGAGGCAATGTCCAGCAATTGCCGCACCAGCCGGCCGGTGCGATCCACACCCACCACGATCTGCGACAGCGCCTTTTGCCGAACCGCCGGATCGCCGCTGGCAAGGGCCACCTGCGCCTGCGTCTTGAGGCCCGACATCGGCGTGCGCAGTTCATGCGCGGCGAAGGCGATGAAATCCCGCTCGCGCTCGCGGGCATCCGACACCCGCCGAAACAGGGCGTCGAGCGCCTTCACCACCGGTTGCAGCTCGCTTGCCGCACCATCGGCCTCGATCGGATGCAAATCGGATGCGGGGCGCATGGAAAGCTCCCGCGCAATCCGGCTGAGCGGCGTCAGACCGCGCCCGACGCTCAGCCAGATGAGGCCCGCCAGCACCGGAAGGATGAGCAAGGCGGGCAAAAGCACGCCGAAAATCACACTGTTGACCAGATGATCGCGAAAATAAACGCGATCTCCGACCATCACCCGCACGCCTGCCTGCGGGTTGTTGACCGTATAGACCCGCCATGTTTCGCCGTTGATGACGGTGTTGGAAAAGCCCTCCGCCTGTTCCGACAACCGCAATTCCGGAGCGCCTTCGGACTGGCTGAGCAAAGCGCCTTCCAGCGACCAGATCTGGCAAGAAAGCTGGCGATTATAGGCTTCGTGCGTCTCCATTTCGAGTTGTGGCGCCACCGTGCCTTCGCCCGCGCCGAGCGCGCGCCGCGTAACCATGGAATTGACCATGCGCGCGGCTTCCATCAGCCGGGCATCGAGAACCCGTTCAAGCTGCGCGCCGGTGGAAAAGAAAATCCATGCCACCGCCGACAGCCACACCAGCCCGGTGATCAAAGTGAGAATGGCGAACAGCCGGGTCCGCATGGAACGCATCGGACTTTACTCCCATTGCCTCTCTGCCCGCGGCAGGCCGCGCACGCCCCTCATGCCTCATGCCGGCGCCTTAAGGCAAACTTAAGAAATCTTGAAAGCTGCCGTTCGGGCATCTGTGCGCTGTCTGCAACACCCTGTTTTTAACGTGCCCGAAGGCTTTCATTTTGCCCTTAAGCCTGCCTTAAGGTCCACCAAACCCTGTCGGCCGACCATCTGAAATCGAGGCCGCTTATCATGTCGACCATCCAGTCCCGCATCATGTCGCCGTTTCCTGAAACCGGTTCTTCCAAAATCCTTCGCACTGCACCCCTCAGCCGGCGGGCCGCACTGGGGCTCGGGCTGGCCGCGCTCATGGCTGCGCCCGGTTTCATCAGCCGCGCCCGCGCGCAGGACGGCGAGCGGCTCGACCCCGAGATGATCCTGAACGATCCGGCCGACCCGAATGCCGGCAATGCCAAAGGCGATGTCACCATCGTCTATTTCTTCGACTACAACTGCCCCTTCTGCAAGAAGACCATGGCGCCGCTGAACAAGGTCGTGAAACAGGATGGCAAGGTCCGCCTGGTCTACAAGGACTGGCCGATCCTCACCTCGGCGTCCATCCATGGCGCGAAGCTGGCGCTGGCGGCCCATTATCAGGGCAAATACACCAAAGCTCACCACGCCCTCATGGGCATACCGGGGGCCAAAGTGCCGGAAGGCGAGATGCGCAAGGCGGTGGCCGGCGCCGGGCTCGACATGAAGCGGCTGGAACGCGACATGAAGGCCAAAGACGCGGAAATCACCGCCCTTCTGCGCCGCCACGGCGCACAGGCCGATGCGCTGGGGCTTGCCGGCACGCCGGTTTTTCTCATCGGCCCGTTTCTGGTCGCCTCGGCACTCGATGAGGCGGGTTTCAAACAGGTTATCTCAGACGCGCGCGCGCGTGAAAACAACTGATACGAAGGACTTCTGGCAAATGACCGACGCAATGGACGGGCCGGCACGACGCATTCTGACTGCCATGACGCTTTTGGCCTGTATGGGGCTTGCCGCCTGCGCCACCTCCTCCGAGACGGCGACGCCCCCCGGATTGCAGCCGGCTGCGCCCGCGATTGCTCCTCCGCCGCCGCTCGAACAGGCAGACGCCTCGCTAACTCCGTCCCGTGTCGGTCCAAAGCCGAATGAGCGCTTCCCGGTTCCCGATGAGAGCCAGGTCAAGATCGCCGAGAAATATCAACGTCAGCTGGTCGATTATCAGACGGCCTATGCGCCCGGCACGATCGTTGTCGATCCCGCCAGTCACTTCCTCTATCTGGTGCAGGCTGACGGGAAGGCGCTGCGCTATGGCGTGGGCGTCGGCGCGGCCGGGCGCGGCTTCGCCGGCGAAGCCGATCTGGCATGGAAGCAGGAATGGCCACGCTGGCGGCCGACGGACGCCATGATCGCCCGCGCGCCGGAGCAATACAAGAAGTATGAGGATGGCGTCGAAGGCGGCCCCACCAATCCGCTTGGGGCGCGCGCCCTGTACCTGTTCAAGGACGGCAAGGACACCTACTACCGCATCCACGGCACCAACCAGCCAGGCAGCATCGGCAAGTCGGTGTCCGCCGGCTGTATCCGCCTGCTGAATTCCGACATCATCGACCTCTACGCCCGCGCACGCCCAGGCTCCAAGGTCGTGGTCCTGTAACATGCCCCGTGGCGCATGCTTCACGCCAACCGGAAAGGCTCCGTGCCTGATTTTTTGGGATGCGGAAGGCTTTTCCATTCTAAGCATGTCGCGCTTAATCTGGCTCATATCCTGCGGCTTTGAAGAAGTTTCTGCACTGGGTCGGGGCGAAGAGGCGGCAGATGTCGCCGAGTGCATCGGATAAGGCGTCGAAGGTTCTCGCAGCCTTCTTGGGCAACAGGGCTTTCAGCTTTGAGAACGCCATCTCGATCTGCTTACATCGGATGCTTATGACAAAGCACGCTATGACCGACACCAACCGGCTGTATGGCAATCGATCAGCAAGACCATATTCTTTCGCTGCCGGAACGCAAAACGCCGCCCCGAAGGGCGGCGTTTTGAATTCAGGAAATAAAGCTGTTCTGTAGACACAAGAGAAGATTTTCATGCGTTTTGCAGACCTGGCGGCGACCTACTCTCCCGCGTCTTTAGACGAAGTACCATCGGCGCTGGGGCGTTTCACGGCCGTGTTCGGAATGGGAA
>JAZIHP010000040.1:0-33545 GCA_036678505.1 Alphaproteobacteria bacterium | reverse complement strand
CAGGAGAGTTTTAGCGGCTGCGTGAAACCCTCAAGTCCGATCTCCTTGAGGCGCGCCTCGTCGATGTCGAGGTTCTCCAGACCGCGGCGCACATCCTCGCCGGTCACGACCTTGTTGCCGGTCACCATCTGAGCCGTGCGGATGGCTTCGGCAATCAGCATGGAGTTGTAGACACCGCGATTGTACAGGACCTGCCCGACCTTGGCCTTGTCGGAAACCTGGCTCTTGCCCGCATCGACGACATATTTCTGGATGTCCCGGATAAGCGGGAAATCCGTGCCTGCGGCATGCCAGTTCAGCGTCTTGAAGCCCCTGGCGCCATCGCCGGCGCCGCGCACGTCATCCTCGCCCGGCCACCATACGGAAATGAACTTTTCCATCGGGAAGCCGGTCTTCACCGCTTCCTTGACGGCGGTGGAGTTGAGCGCGCCCCAGCCGAACAGGATCATGTAGTCCGGCCGGTCGCGGCGCACGCTCAGCCATTGCGACGACTGGTTCTGCATGTCGGCGGCGGCCACCGGATAGAGCTTCGCCTCGAAGCCCAGCTCCTCCGAGAGCTGGGCGATCAGCGGCAGCGGCTCGCGGCCAAAACTGGCGTCGAGATAGATGTAGCCGATCGTCTTGCCCTTGAGCTTGTCACCGCCACCGCCTTCCTGATCGGCGATGTAGGTCAGGATCTGCGTAAACCCGTCCCAATAGGTCGCCGGCGGGTTGAAGATCCATGGGAAGATGTCGCCCTTGGCCGAAGCCGACAGGCCATAGGCCATGGACAGCACTGGAATCTTGTCGACACCGGCCTTCTGGATCAGCGGCAGGGTGATGCCGGTGGACCATGGATTGACCATGACCGGCTTCTTCGGCTTCACCGCCTCGTAGCATTCGAGACCCTTCCTGGTGTCATAGCCGGTCTCGCATTCCTCGATCACCAGCCTGACGCCGCCGATGCCGCCATCGCGCTCGTTCAGCATGGTGAGATAGTCGTGCATGCCGTCGGCAATGGGCGCGCCCGAGCCGGCGAAAGCCCCCGTGCGATAGGTGAACAGCGGCACATAGATCGAATCTTCGGCATTGGCCGCCTCGATGGCCGGCATGGTCAGCATCGATGCGGCTGAAAGCGCCAGCATCATTTTTTTCAGTGACATTTCGTTCTCCTCCGGTTTCCACTCCCACCGCGCGCAGCGCCCTTCAGTAAGGGAACGGCCACACGCGAAGCTTCTGTTTGGTGATCTGCCACAGCCGGGCCAGCCCGTGCGGCTCGACGATGAGGAAGAAGATAATGAGCCCGCCGACGATCAGATAGGTCAGGTGCTCGACAGTGGCCGCGGCCACCGGCAGGCCCAGCGATTCCGGCAGGGCGCGGATGACGATCGGCAGTATGTGGATCAGCGCAGCTCCCATGAAGGAACCGATCAGGGAGCCCAGACCGCCGATGATGACCATGAACAGCAGCAGGAACGACAGCTTGATGTCGAACGCGGATGGCTCGGCGGCGCTCAGCCACAGGAACACCATCAGCGCGCCCGCAACCCCGCAGTAGAAGGACGAGACGGCGAAGGCCAGCAGCTTGGCCGGCAACAGGCGGATGCCCATGAGCTGGGCGGCGATGTCCATGTCGCGCACCGCCATCCAGGTGCGCCCGATGCGGCCATGAACGATGTTGGAGGCGATCAGCGTCATCACCACAACCACGCCCAGCACCACGTAATAGCGATTGACCGGCGTGGCCAGCGGCCCGGTTATGGGAATGCCGAACAGGGTGCGCCCCGCAACTTCGATCGCACCGGAAGGGTTGTAGTTGTAAAGCCAGGCCACGCGAACGAAGCACCATTGCAGGAAGAACTGCGCGGCCAGCGTGGCGACCGCCAGATAGAACCCCTTGATGCGCAGCGACGGCAATCCGAACAACACCCCGATGCCGGCCGAAAAGAAGCCCGAGCACAGGATCCACACCAGAATGTTCACCTGCGGGAACGTGGTGGAAAGCTTGTAGGTGGCATAGGCGCCCACACCCATGAAGCCGGCGGTGCCGAGCGACAAAAGCCCCGTATAGCCGACGAGGACGTTCAGTCCGATGGCGCCCAGCGACAGGATCAGGAACGGGATCATCACCGAGGCGAGCAGGAACTCGCTGCCGAACATGGGGATTGCGACGAAGGCGATCGCCAGGATGATGGCGAGGCCGTAACGGTCCTGAAGGATTGGAAAGACTGCGGAGTCTGCCGCGTAGCTTTGCTTGAACTGGCCGGTTTCGCGATAGAACATCGTGTCAGATCCGTTCGATTATCTTGTCGCCGAACAGGCCCTGCGGCCGGTACAGCAGGAACACCAGGGCGATTGCATAGGCGAGCCAGCTTTCGATGCCGCCGCCAAGCAGCGGGCCCCAGTAGAACTCGCCGAGCTTCTCGCCGACGCCGATGATGAGCCCGCCGACAATGGCGCCGGGCACCGAGGTGAAGCCGCCGAGCACCAGCACCGGCAGCGCCTTCAGCGCCACGATCTCCAGCGCGAAGGACACGTCCGAGCGCGCGCCCCACATGATGCCGGTGACCAGCGCGACGAGACCGGCGGCGAACCACACGATCACCCAGATCTGGTTGAGCGAGATGCCGACCGAAAGGGCCGCCTTGTGGCTGTCGGCGACGGCGCGCAAGGCACGCCCGATGCGCGTCTTCTGGAAGAACAGCGCCAGCCCCACGATCATCAGCGAGGCGATGACGGCAGCCGCGATGTCGATCTTTTGCAGGCTGACCAGCCCGCCCAGCATCTCGATGTCGACGGAACCGCCGGGCAGGAACAATTCGCTGGCGATCATCTGCTTGGGATCGCCGCCGAACACGATCTCGCCGAAGCCGATCAGCACATAGGTGATGCCGAAGGTGGCCATGAACAGGATGATGTCGGGCTGGTTGACCAGCGGGCGCAGCACCACGCGCTCGACCAGCATGGCCAGCACCAGCATGACGCCGGCCGCCAGAAGCAGCGCGAGGAAGGCGGCGGCATGGCCGGAAAAGCCCCATGAGGAGAATTTCGCGTAGAAGCCGACCAAAGTGAGCGCGGAAAACACCACCATGATGCCCTGCGCGAAATTGAACACGCCGGAGGCCTTGAAGATCAGCACGAAGCCCAGCGCGATCAGCGCATAGAGCACGCCCGAGACCAGCCCCTCCCACAGGGTCTGCACGAGCAGATCGGGCATCTGCACCATCTGCACGAACGGGTCGATGAATATATTGTAGAGCATCGATCCTCCCTGATCGACGTCAGCGCCGTCACGAACGGCGTGGCGTATCTTCGCGTTTCAGTGTCCGGCGCCCAGATAGGCGTCGATGACCTTCGGGTCCGCCTTCACCTCCTCAGGCGTTCCGTCTGCAATCTTGTGTCCGTATTCGAGGACCACCACCCGGTCGGAGAGGTCCATGACCACGCCGATGTCGTGCTCGATCAGGGCGATGGTGGTGCCGAAATGCCGGTTGAGATCGAGGATGTAGCGGCACATGTCCTCCTTCTCCTCCATGTTCATGCCGGCCATCGGCTCGTCGAGCAGCAAAAGCTCCGGTTCCATGGCCAGCGCCCGGCCAAGCTCCACGCGCTTCTGCAAGCCGTAGGGCAGCTTGCCCACCGGCGTCTTGCGGATCGCCTCGATCTGAAGGAAGTCGATGATGTCCTCGACATGGCGGCGATGGTCGATCTCCTCGCGCATGGCCGGGCCAAAGCGCAGCATCTGCCAGAACAGGCCGCGATGCATGCGCAGCGTGCGGCCGACCATGATGTTGTCGAGCGTCGACATGCCCCTAAACAGCGCGACGTTCTGGAAGGTGCGGGCGACGCCCTGACTGGCTGCCTGATAGGGGCGCATGCGCGAGCGGGTCTGGCCCTTGTAGGTGATGCGGCCCTGTTGCGGATGATAGAAACCGTTGATGACATTGAGCATCGAGGTCTTGCCGGCGCCGTTGGGGCCGATGATGGCGCGGATTTCGCCCTTGCGGATATCGAAGGACACGTCGCTGATCGCCTTGACGCCACCGAAGGCGAGCGACACGCCATCCACGGCAAGCAGGGTTTCACCCATGGTTTCTCCCATGGCGTCCGAAGGGCTGCTCATACCGCCGCCTCCGGCCCGCCGGTTTCAACAATGGCGGCATCGGCAATCCTCACCCGCGCCGAGATCACGCCCTTGCGGCCATCCTCGAAGGTCACTTCCGTGGAGATGTCGGCGGCTTCGGCGCCATTGTAGAGCGCATCCACCAGCGGCTTGTAACGCTCGGCGATGAAGCCGCGCCGCACCTTCTGGGTGCGGGTCATCTCGCCATCGTCGGCATCCAGTTCCTTGTGCAGGATGAGGAAGCGGCGAACCTGAGCCGCGGCCATGCGCGGCTCGGTGGCAAGCGAGCGGTTCACCTCCTCCACATGTCCCGCGCAGATGGCGTAGACTTCCGGGCGCTGCGCCAGTTCCTGATAGGATGCATAGGGAATGTTGTTGCGCTCGGCCCAGTTGCCCACCGCCGTCAGATCGATGTTGAGCATGCAGGTGACGAAGTCGCTGTCCTGCCCGAAAGCCACGACTTCCTTGATGTTGGGGAAGAACTTCAGCTTGTTCTCGATATATTTCGGAGCAAACATCGCGCCCGAACGCAGCCGCCCCACGTCCTTGGCGCGGTCGATGATGGTGAGGTGGCCGTCCTCGTCGAAGAAGCCTGCATCGCCGGTGCGCACATAGCCGTCCTCGGTGACGGTTTCGGCGGTGCGCTCATCGTCCTTGTAATAGCCGATGAACTGGCCGGGCGAGCGGTAGAGCACCTCGCCTTCCCCGGTGATGCGGATATCGACGTTGGGCGTTGCCGGCCCGACCGTGCCGACCCGGATATGGCCGTCCGGATGGGCGGTCACATAGAGGAAGGCTTCGGTCTGGCCGTAAAGCTGCTTCAGGTTGATGCCGAGCGAGCGGTAGAAGGAAAACAGGTCGGGGCCGATCGCCTCGCCTGCGGTGTAGGCCACGCGGATGCGGGAGAAACCGAGCACGTTCTTCAACGGCGCGTAAACCAGCAGATTGCCGAGCCCGTAGGCGAGACGCGCGGTCAGCGGCACTTTCTCGCCATCGAGAATTTTTTCGCCCCAGCGGCGGGCAAGACCGATGAAGTGGCTGAACATGCGCCGCTTCAGCGCGCCGGCATCTTCCATGCGGATGGTGACGCTGGTCAGCAGCGCCTCGAACACGCGCGGCGGCGCGAAATAAAAGCTCGGCCCGATTTCCTGAAGGTTGGCTTCCACCGTCTCGCGGCTTTCGGGGCAGGCGACGCAGAAGCCCGACACCAGCGACTGCGCATAGTTGAGATAGTGGTCGCCCACCCACGCCAGCGGCAGATAGGCCAGAACCTCGTCGCGATCCGTGAGCTTGTCGAAGGTCACCGTATCGCGCGCCGCCGCGATGGAGCGGCCGGCAGACAGGAGCACGCCCTTGGAGCGCCCCGTGGTGCCCGAAGTGTAGAGGATGATGGAAATGTCATCGGCGCCGCCGCGATCGCGCTCGCCATCGACGGCGGCCGCCACTGCCGGATCGGACGCCAGCAGCGCCCTTCCCTGTTCGATGACGCCCGCCACCGCATGAAGGCGGCCATGATCGTAATCCCGCAGGCCGCGCGGTTCGTCATAGGCGACGACGCGCAGCTTCGGCACCTGATCCTGGATCGCCAGCAGCTTGTCGACCTGCTCCTGATCCTGCACGACGGCGAAGCCGGCCTCGGCATGGTCGAGCACATAGGCCATCTCGTCGGCAACGGCATCGGCATAGACCGGCACCGGAATGGCGCCCAGCCACTGGGCGGCAAGAATGGTCCAGTACATGGCCGGCCGGTTCTCGCCGATCACGGCCACCGTCGCGCCGCGTTCCAGGCCGAGATGGCGCAGGCCCGCCGCATAGGCGCGGATGGTTTCGGCCATTTCACGCCATGTCCATGTGTGCCAGATGCCGAGATCCTTGTGACGCATCGCCGGGCGGTCCGGCCGCACACGGGCATGCTCGCACAAAAGTTTGGCGAACGTATCGGGCATTGGCATCTCACTCCCTGGTGCCAAGGCAACTCCTCCTGATGTCCTGCCGGAACGACGTGCAGACTGCCGCCTGCACAAGCACGCTTCGTCATCTGGACCGGGCACCGGCTGAAGCCGAAAAACGGCTCCTCCTTCCATCCGCTGCTCCGGAAGCGGGGATCGATCCCCGCCGCTGTCTGAAACTTGCAGGCCTGGGCGCTGTTTTTCAACAGCCGCCTTGACAGACAGAACGCATTGTTGAATGTACTCTGAGGGAATATATCTGGCCGGCGAGACTCAAAACGGCGGAACGGACCACGTAACTCCTTGAAGGCGATAGATTATTCGCCGTAGAAACGCAGCTCCTCCAGATCCAGTATCGTCACCGTGCCGCTTTCGCTGCGCAGCAGTCCGGCTTTTTCCAGTTCCTGCAAGACGCGGTTGGAGACCGGGCGGGAAACACCTGCCAGCAGACCGATTTCCTCCTGACTGATCTCGATCCGCGTGCCCATGAACGGGCTGATCACCGGATTGAACAGCGACGCCAGACTGCGGGCCACGCGGCCGGCCGAATCAAGGGTGCGGTCATGCTCGACCTGCGCGATGAACTGGCCGAGCCGCTCGTTGATGAGGCGAACCAGAAGCCGGTCGAAGGCGACGCTGTTGTCGTACAGCCAGAAAAAAGTGGCGCGGTTGAGCAGGGCGACCTGCGTGCGCCGCAGCGCCAGAACGTCATATTGGCGCGGCTCATCCTTGAGCAGGGACCCTTCCCCGAACCAGCAGCTCGGCGGCAGGCCGGCATAGGTCACCGCCTTGCCGGAGGTGGTGATCGACCCCAGCCGCAAAAGCCCGCTGACGACGCCGATCCAGTTGTCGATACGGTCGCCGCGATGAATGAAATAACGGCCCGCCTCGATGGTGCGCAAGGTGATGCCGCGACGCGCCCGCTCCTGCTCGTCGGGCGGCAGTTCGCGTGCCCAGAACACCGAGGTGAGAAATAGCTCTTCGCTGATCATTCACGCTCCCGACCCGTTTTCCAGAACATGTGCGTATCACGGCCCCGCGGCAATAGTCATCCTGGCCGAAAGCGATTGAAGCCGATGCAAGATGCATTACGTGTGTATGGAAGGAAAAATCCGGGCATGGAATCGACATATGAAAGACCCGCCATGCCAGCCCGCGATGCAGCCTTCGGCGCAGTCCTCCGGCTCGGTCTGTGGCTTGGTCGCCGCCGCAAAAAACGCGGGACAGGGGAGGGGGACGCGGTGATCGTCGCGGCCGCCAGCGCCGCCAAGCCCGATGTCCGGATCGAAACCGGCGACGCGGAACGCCGGCCGATGCCGGGGCGGATGGTCGAAGCGCCTATCGTGCGTTATGGCTTCCGTGAAACCCTTGAGTTCAACTGGTCCTGACAGGGCAAGGCATGTCCCGCCGCAAGAAAATCGACCGCAACGAGTTGCTCGATCTGGCCGAGACCATCGTTCGCGAGCGTGGCGCCGCGGCGCTGACCGTGGCAGCGCTTGCCCGGGCGGCGGGCATCACCAATGGCGGCGTTCAGTACAGTTTCGCCACCAAGGAGCATCTCCTCGCCGCCATGTATGACCGGTGGAGCGAGGATTACGACGCGCAGGTCGCCGCCATGACGGGCGGCAGCACCGACCCCGCCACCCTGTTGCGGGCGCAGATCAAAGCCATCCAGCAGGAAGAGCACGATCAGACCTCCCGCGACCGGTCGGCCGTCATGATGGCGGTTCTCCTGCAATCGCCCGAGCAGATGGAGCGCTATCGCCGGTATTGCAGCGCCCGCCTCGACGGGCTCGATTTCAGCCGCGATGATCACCGGCGCCTGCTTCTGGCGCTGATGGCGGTCGAAGGCGCTTTCATCATGCGCGGCTTCGGCTTCATGACCTTTCCGGACGCCGCCTGGAAGGGCCTGGAGCGTGAAATCGACACCATGCTGGCGACTTCACGGAACGATGCCTGATTTTCGCCCGAATCGGCGGCGATCCAGGCATTCTTATAAATACATACGTATTGAATTATCAAACCGGCATTTCAGGTGTCTCGATGTCTTCCAGATGGATCGTGCTCGCTGTCGTCTCCAGCGCGCTGTTTATGATCAGCATCGACATGACCGTTCTGCACACGGCCCTGCCACGCGTGGCGCATGATCTCGACGCGACGAACTCGCAGAAATTGTGGATGATCAACGCCTATTCGCTGGTGATGGCCGGCCTGCTGCCGGGTTTCGGCACGCTTGGCGACCGCATCGGCCATCGCCGCGTCTTCATCCGGGGGCTGGTGGTGTTCGGCGCGGCCTCGCTGGCTGCTGCCTTTGCGCCGAGCGCCAGCCTTCTGATCGCCGCGCGCTCCCTGCTCGCCGTCGGCGCGGCCATGATGATGCCGGCCACGATCTCGCTGCTGCGCCTTACCTTCCAGGAAGACAGCGAGCGCGCCGTCGCCATCGGCATCTGGGGTTCCATCGCCTCGGGCGCCGCCGCCATCGGCCCGCTGATCGGTGGCGCACTGCTCGGCTGGTTCTGGTGGGGGTCGGTTTTCCTCATCAACGTTCCGGTGGTGCTGATCGCCCTGATGCTGGCCCGCCGCTATGTGCCGGACTACCCTGGCGACCCCGAACGCCACTGGGATCTGTGGGCCTGCGCCCTCGCGACCGTCGCCCTGATCGGCCTGATCCATGCGCTGAAGGAAGCCATGAAGCCGGACGCCGATCCCGTTCCCGCACTGGCCGCCGCCGCCATCGGCGCGCTGTTCGGCTGGCTGTTCCACCGGCGGCAGCAGAAGCTGCCCGCGCCGCTCATCGACTTCTCGCTGTTTCGCGGCAGGCGCTTTGCCGCCGGCACGGTGGCGGCACTCATCGCCAGCTTTGCTCTGATGGGGGTGGAATTCGTGTTCAGCCAGCAATTGCAGCTCTCACGCGGCTATTCGCCTCTCCGGGCGGGGCTGTTCCTGCTGCCGGTCGCGATTGGCGCCATCGTCGCCGGCCCCATCGCCGGTTCCGTTCTGATGCGGGTCGGCATGGAGCGCATGCTGGCCGCCACCATGGCGGCGACCGCGCTTGGCCTGTGCCTGCTGGCGATATCGGCAGGCGCGCCGTTCCTTTGGCAGGCGGCGGTTCTGGCGATGCTGGGGCTCGGCGCCGGCGGCGCCATGTCCGCCGCCTCCACCGCCATCATGATCGGCGCGCCGGAAAACCGGGCCGGCATGGCGGGTTCGGTCGAGTCGGTTGCCTATGAGCTGGGCGGCACGCTGGGGGTCGCCATACTGGGCAGCCTCGTCGCCGCGATCTATACGTTCACGCTGGCAGCGCCCGGGCAAATCCCGCCGGGCTCGCTTGTGCGCGACAGCATCGACCAGGCACTGCTGGCGGCCGAATCCATGCCTGCTGAAGCCACCGCATACCTCGTCGATGCAGCCCGCACCGCGTTCGACGCCGGCGCGACCGTCGCCTATGGCCTTGCAGCGGGGCTCGTCGCGGCCTTTGCCGCAGGCATCGCCTTCATGGCGCGCAGGCACGGCGAAGCGGCCGGAGCGTCATCGGACAAGCTCTGAGAGAACGGCAGCGGAAGCCCGTTCAGGACATTTGCCCGCGCCGCGGTTTCCGGTTAAGACGCGCCGACCCTTCCAGCCATGGGAATCGAGGAATGACGGGACCGGACGCCAACGCGGAAATGCAGGCAGCGCTTCTTTCAAGGGCCCTGCCTTACATGCAGCGCTACGAGAACAAGACCGTAGTGGTGAAATATGGCGGCCATGCCATGGGCAACATCGAACTCGGCCGCGCCTTCGCCCGCGATATCGCCCTGCTCAAGCAGTCGGGCGTCAACCCGATCGTCGTGCATGGCGGCGGCCCGCAGATCGGCTCCATGCTGGAAAGCATGGGCATCGAATCCAAATTCGAAGGCGGCCTGCGCGTCACCGACCAGAAGACCGTCGAGATCGTCGAAATGGTTCTGGCCGGCTCGATCAACAAGGAGATCGTCGCCCTCATCAACGCCGAAGGCGAATGGGCCATCGGCCTGTGCGGCAAGGACGGCAACATGGTTTTCGCCCAGAAGGCGCGCAAGACCGTGAAGGATCCCGATTCCAACATCGAGCGCGTGCTGGATCTGGGCTTCGTCGGCGAGCCGGTGGAAGTCGACCGCACCCTGCTCGACCTTCTGGCCCGCTCGGAGATGATCCCGGTCATCGCTCCGGTCGCCCCCGGCCGCGACGGCCATACCTACAACATCAACGCCGACACTTTCGCCGGCGCCATAGCAGGAGCGCTCAACGCCACCCGTCTCCTGTTCCTCACCGATGTGCCCGGCGTGCTCGACAAGGACAAGAAGCTGATCGACGAGCTGACCGTGTCGCAGGCGCGCAAGCTGATCGCCGACGGCACCATTTCGGGCGGCATGATCCCCAAGGTGGAAACCTGCATCGAGGCGATCGAGCGCGGGGTGGAAGGCGTGGTCATCCTCAACGGCAAGACCGCCCATTCGGTGCTGCTCGAACTGTTCACCGAACATGGCGCAGGCACGCTGATCGTACCCTGACCAGCTTTTGAAAAGCGCCGCCGAACCGGAAAAGCGTGTCCACTTTTCCTGGAAACGCTTTAAGTCCTTGGTCTGTCGCGTTTCCGAACCGGAAAAGCGTGTCCACTTTTCCTGGAAACGCTCTAAGTCCTTGGTCTGTCGCGTTTCCGAACCGGAAAAGCGTGTCCACTTTTCCTGGAAACGCTCTAAATCGATCCGGCGGCGTTTTTTCCGCCCGACACAGGTGCTGCTGCCTTTACGCCGCCTCGGCGTCTTTCTTGCGGGAACCGAAAATCACCAGATTGCGGCCCCTGTCCTTGGCCTCGTAGAGCCGCCTGTCGGCCGCGCGCATCATTTCCGAAACGCTTGCGCCGGGCACGCAGACGGTGCCGCCGATGGAAACAGTGAGCGGAATGATCCCGTCGCCCTCGACGCGGAAGCGAATCATCTCGACCTCATGACGAATACGCTCGGCAACGCGGGCCGCTTCCTCCGCATTGGCCCCCACCAGGAAAGCCGCGAACTCTTCGCCGCCGATGCGGCCGAGCACGTCGCCGCTGCGCACGCCGCCACGCAGGGCGGCCACGATCTGGAGAAGAGCCTCATCTCCGGCCAGATGGCCGAACCGGTCGTTGATCGACTTGAAATGGTCGGCGTCGATGATCAGCAGCGCGCCCGAATCGGTCTTCCGGCGCGACCGCTCAAGAACTGCGAAGAAGCTTTCCCGGTTGAGCATTCCGGTCATGTCGTCATGGCGGGCCTTTTCGGCCAGACGCCGGTGCGCCGCCGCAAGCCGGGCATGCGCGCGCGACAGATCGCGATGGGCCGCCTGAAGCTTCTCGTTCTGCCAGAACATGTGGGAACTCGCCGGCCAGGCGATGACGAGCGGGCAGGTGATGCACATCAGAACGCCGAGGCTGCCGATGGTCGCGTCGAAAAACGACAGCACGAACATGGCAAGCAGAACGGAACCGCCCGCCGAGGCGAGCGCCACGCAAAAGCCCCTGAAGATCACACGACGCATACCCACCCCCGATTGCCGGTCTTTCGGCAACACGTTCCGAACTTCACATTTCATGTTGGCAAAAATTCGCCCCGCCAGTTCATGTATGGACTTCATCGTGCCTGAACGGTTGATGAATATGCTCCCGGAAATTGCATTTCATGTCATAAGGCCAATCATGACACAGATTCCAGACGCCTCCCGATTTGCCCATGTCACCGACTGGGTGTTCGATCTCGACAACACGCTCTATCCGCACCACACCAATCTGTTCTCACAGATCGATGTGCGGATGACATCCTACGTATCGGAACTTCTGACCCTGTCGCGCGAGGATGCGCGCCTGCTTCAGAAAGACCTTTATCGCGAATATGGCACCACGCTCAACGGGCTGATGAAGCGCTATAACATCGATCCCGACGACTTCCTCATGAAAGTTCACGATATCGATTATTCCTGGCTCGTTCCCGATCCGGTTCTGGGCGCGGCCATCCACCAGTTGCCCGGCCGCCGCTTCATCTTCACCAATGGAGACCGCACGCATGCCGAGCGCGCCGCGCGCCAGCTCGGCATTCTCGACCATTTCGACGACATATTCGACATCGTCGCCGCCGACCTGACCCCCAAGCCGGATGTCAGGACCTATGAAAAATTCACCTCGCTCCACTCCGTGGTCGGCACCAATGCCGTCATGTTCGAGGATATCGCCCGCAATCTCGCAGCCCCCAAGAAAATGGGAATGACGACGGTTCTGGTCGTGCCCAACAATTTCGAGCCGACCTTCTCCGAAATATGGGAAAGCGATGCCGATAATGAGGACGATGTCGACTATGTGACGGACGATCTCGCCAGCTTCCTGACCACGATCGTCGAGGGTATCTGAAGCCGCCCGCGGCGACGCCCGGCCCGCGGGCGGCGCGTTACCGCCGGCCGGCCCGCTTCACAGGCGGTAGAATTTCGTGATGATCTCCCATGCCTCGTCGGCGGTATCCACGAAATCGATGATGTCCTGGTCGCCGGGGCTGATGGTGCCCTGATCGGCGAGGAATTCGAGATCGACGGCCTTGTGCCAGAATGCCTTGCCGAACAGAATGACCGGAACGCGCTCCATGCGGCCGGTCTGGATCAGGGTCAGGGTCTCGAAGAACTCGTCCATGGTGCCGAAGCCGCCGGGGAAAACCGCGACGGCCTTCGCGCGCATCACGAAGTGCATCTTGCGGATCGCGAAATAGTGGAAGTTGAAGCACAGTTCCGGCGTCACATAGGGGTTGGGGGCCTGCTCGTGCGGCAGCACGATGTTGAGGCCGATCGAGGGCGCGCCGACATCATCGGCGCCGCGATTGCCGGCCTCCATCACGCCCGGCCCGCCGCCCGTCACCACCACGAATTCGCGGTAATAGGTGGCCGCGGAATGTTCCGAGCAGATGCGGGCGAATTTGCGGGCCTCGTCATAATAGACGCTGTTGAGCTCCAGATTGCGCTTCTGCGTTTCGTTCTTGGCGGCCCATGCCTCGCCGCCCGGCTCGGGCAGGCGCGCGCCGCCGAAGAGGATCACCGTGGAGCGGATGCCTCGCTCGGCGAGGATCATCTCCGGCTTCAGCAGTTCAAGCTGAAGACGAACGGGGCGCAGCTCGCGCCGCGTCATGAAATCCTCGTCGTCCCAGGCCAGACGATAGGTCGCCGCGCGGGTCTGAGGCGTATCGGGGACGCTTCGCATCCGTTCGAGATCCTCATCCGAATGCGGCAGAGGCGTCCAGCCTGTTTTTTCTTCTGGATTCATCATCCGATTTCCCAAAATGACGGCGGTTGCCACGCACCACCGCGATTGACCCTCTTAATGCCTTCAAATAGGGTCCGCCCGGCTTTCCAACCGGTTAAGAACGCCCCTTCAAAGCGCGAGCAGGAGCAATAGATGCCGAAGCCCGATCTGGCAAACCTCGAAAAGACCATTGACCGGGCCTTTGAAGATCGCGAAAGCATATCGATATCGACCCGCGGCGAGGTTCGCGAGGCGGTGGAAACGGCGCTGCGCCTGCTCGATAGCGGCGAAGCCCGCGTCGCCGAAAAGCAGACCGACGGTTCGTGGCGCGTCAATCAGTGGCTGAAGAAAGCCGTGCTGCTCTCCTTCCGCCTCAGCCCGATGGAAGTCGTCAGGGGCGGCCCCGGCGGATCGACATGGTGGGACAAGGTTCCGTCCAGGTTCGACGGCTGGGGCGCGATCGATTTCGAGAAAGCGGGCTTGCGGGCCGTGCCCGGTTGCGTGGTGCGCCGCTCCGCCTATGTGGCGCCCGGCGTGGTGCTGATGCCATCCTTCGTCAATCTCGGCGCCTATGTGGACGCAGGCACCATGGTCGACACCTGGGCGACGGTCGGCTCCTGCGCCCAGATCGGCAGGAACGTGCATCTTTCCGGCGGCGTGGGCATCGGCGGCGTGCTGGAGCCGATGCAGGCCGGCCCCACCATCATCGAGGACAATTGCTTCATCGGCGCCCGCTCGGAAGTGGTCGAAGGCTGCATCGTGCGCGAAGGCTCGGTGCTTGGCATGGGCGTGTTCATCGGCAGGTCGACCAAAATCGTCGACCGCGCCACCGGCGAAATATTCTATGGCGAAGTGCCGCCCTATTCGGTAGTGGTTGCCGGCACCTTGCCGGGCAAGCCGCTGCCGAATGGCGAGCCCGGCCCCGGCCTCTATTGTGCGGTGATCGTGAAGCGTGTCGATGAAAGGACCCGCTCGAAAACCTCGATCAACGAGCTGCTGCGCGATTGATACGGGACACCATTGCGCTAATCTGCGATTTTTCCACGTCTTCAAGGGGATAAGACATGCAATTCAGCGACCTGTTCGGATTTGAAAAGCTGGTGACGACCACCGTCATCAAGATCGTTTACTGGATCGGCATCGTGGCGGGCGTTTTGAGCGGCCTCGGCGGATTTCTCGTCGCATTGTTCAACGGCATGCTGCTCCAGGGTCTCATGTATCTGGTCATGGCTGTGCTTGGACTGCTGATGTGGCGCGTGCTGTGCGAGCTCTACATCGTCATCTTCGGCATGTATGACCGTCTCGGCCAGATCCGCGACAGCCTTGCCCGCCACAGCGGCGATCCCCAGCAGCGGAGCTGATACCGCCGAAGCTTCAGACGGTATCCGCACGATGTGGAGGGAAAATCCCTCCACCAGCCACAGAATGGTCGGCAGTGCCTGAAAAACAGAAATTTATCTGGCTCTTCTTCAGTGTCTCGGGGCGTGTCAGCCGGGCTCCCTTTTTTCTTGGCGGAATGCTGGCGGCGGTGGTGCAGGCCTTTCCGCTCTACCGCTTCATGCTGTCACCGGAAGGTTCTTCCGAAAGCATGATATGGTCGATGCTCACCCTCGTCGCCTTCATTGCCTCCCTGTGGTCCAATGTGGCGCTGGCCGTGAAGCGGCTGCACGATCTGGACAAGCCCGGCCTTGCCGCCATCGTTCTGTTCGTGCCGGTGATATCGATCGTGGCCTTTCTGGTGCTGTGCCTGTTCCCGGGACAGCCCGGTCCCAACCGTTATGGCCGGCATCCGGACGCGCCGGCCTGACAGGCCCCGACCGGCGCCGCCACAGCCACGGCCATGATCGGGGCTTACTCCCGATCCTTCGTGCGATCATTCCACTTCTGCGTAAAATACATTATGGCTGGCGCCATGAAGCTTCCTGTCGATCCCGCTGAGAATCTCGCCGCCCTGCTTCGCTGTCCCTCCGTCACTCCGGCGGAAGGCGGAGCGCTGACCGCGCTTCAGGCGATGCTGGAGCCGCTTGGCTTTACCGTGGAACGGCCGGTGTTTTGCGAAAGCGGTACGCCCGACATCGAGAACCTCTATGCCAGCCGCGCCGGCGAAGGCCCGCATCTGATGTTTGCGGGCCACACCGACGTCGTGCCCGCCGGCGACGAGGCCGCCTGGTCGCATCCGCCCTTCGCCGCCCACATCGCCGATGGCCAGATATACGGGCGCGGCGCCGTCGACATGAAGGGCGGCATCGCCTGTTTCATCGCCGCGCTCGCCCGCGCCATCGCCGATGGAAACGCCCCGACAGGCAAAATCTCGCTGCTGATCGCCGGAGACGAGGAAGGCCCGGCCATCAACGGCACAGTCAAGCTGCTGCAATGGGCTGCCGCAAGGGGCGAGATATGGGATGCCTGCATCGTCGGCGAACCGACGAACTCCGAGCGGCTCGGCGATACGATCAAGGTCGGCCGGCGCGGTTCGCTGTCGGCCACGCTGACCGTGCCTGGACGGCAGGGCCACGTCGCCTATCCGCATCTGGCCGACAATCCGGTGCGCGGGCTGATGACGCTTGTCGATGCGCTGCTCTATCCCGAATTCGACACCGGCACGGAGCGCTTCCAGCCCACCAATCTGGAAGTCACGTCCGTCGATGTCGGGAACGCGGCCGCAAATGTCATTCCCGCGCGCGCAACGGCGGCCTTCAACGTGCGCTTCAACGACGGCTGGAGCGTCGAAAGCCTTCAGGCGGAAATTCACAACCGCCTCGACGCCGCCAGCCGCCGCCGCAAATATCGCAAGGGCCGCAAGGAGCCCATCGGGTTCGAGCTGATGTGGCGCGACAATCCAGGCCACGTCTTCCTGACGCATGACGAGAGGCTGATCGGCACGCTGGCGCGCTCGGTCGAGAGCGTCACCGCAAGCAGCCCTGCCCTGTCCACATCGGGCGGCACCTCGGACGCGCGTTCCATCAAGGACTATTGCCCGGTCGTCGAATTCGGTCTCGTCGGGCGGACCATGCACATGGTCGATGAGCGCGTGCCGCTGGCCGATCTGGAAACGCTGACCCGGATATACCGGCACTTCATCGGAAACTGGTTCGGGGAGCGCTGAAGATCATGCTGCCGGCAGAAGAAATTCACAGGTCCCTTGCCGGCGCATGGCGTCTGATGACGGGCAGGTCCGACGGGCTGAGATTGCTCGACCTGTCCGCCGAAGGCTTCTGGAATTCCTTTCAGGCGCTGCTGGTCGCGGCTCCGGCGCTGGTCATCGGCTGGGTTGCGGTGGCAAACGACATCGCCGACCCGCTCTCCGTTTCAGCCCGCTTTTCGATGGCGACACGACTGGCCATCGTGGACGTCGGAAGCTGGGTTCTGCCATTGGCCGGGCTGGCCCTGGCAGCGCCCTATGCCGGCATCGGCAACCGCTTCGTGCCTTATGTGGTGGCCAGCAACTGGGCATCGGTCATCATTGCCTGGCTGCAATTGCCCGGCGCTCTATTGAGGTTGTTCGTGCCCGATGCGGGCAATGCGCTCCTGCTGCTGACGCTGCTGCTGTTCGTGATCGCCATGGTTCTGAACTGGAGAATGACCAATGCCGCGATCGGCAAGGGTACCGCGGTCGGCTCGGCGGTGTTCGCGGGCATGTTCGTTGCCTCGCTGGTCGTCATATTCGCCCTGCAATCCCTGCTGGGCATCGACATGCCGGCCTGAAGCCGCTTCCGGCGATCTGCCCGACTTTTCAGCCTTCGGGATAATCGACGCCGGTCAGATAAAGACCGCCGGCAGGGGCCACCTGCCCGCAGGCGGAGCGGTCTCTGGCCTCCAGCGCCGCCCCGAGGCCGGCAACCGTCCAGCCGCCATCGCCGACGCGCTTGAGCGAGCCGACCATGGAGCGCACCTGATTGTGCAGGAAGGAGCGGGCCGAGGCGCGGATCTCTATCTCGTCGCCGAGACGGGTAACCTCCAGCCGGTCCAGCGTGCGGACCGGGCTGTTGGCCTGGCACTGCACGGAGCGAAAGGTGGTGAAGTCGTGCCGGCCCAGAAGCTGTCCGGCGGCCTCATGCATGGCGTCGGCGTCGAGCGGTTTCGGCACCCACCACACTCTGCCCTTCTCCAGCGCCGGCGGAGCGCGGCGGTTCGAGATGCGGTAGAGATAATGCCGTGCCAGCGCGGAGAAGCGCGCATCGAACTCATCGCCCGCCATCCGCGCCCGCAGCACGGCCACACGCTCGCCAGCCTGCTGCAAATGCGCATTGAGCGCATCGCGCACCGTATCCGCATGCCGTTCCTTCGCCAGATCGACATGCGCCACCTGCGCGGTTGCATGAACGCCGGCATCGGTGCGGCCGGCGCCCCGGATCGATACCCTTTCGCCGCTGAGCCGGAAGATCGCCTCTTCCACCGCCTGCTGCACCGAGGGACGATCCGCCTGGCGCTGCCAGCCGGCATAGGGCCTGCCGTCATATTCGAGATCGAGACGATAGCGCGGCATGGCGATGCCCTCAGCCCGCGGTTTCGGCGCCGAAGGCAGGCGCATAGATGAGGCGGCCTTCAAACGGGGCGTCGCCCCATGCCAGCGCCATCAGCTCCTTGCACTGAAACGCGCTTTCAAAACCCGCCGCCCGCGCATGGCTGTAGCCGAAGCGCGGATAATAGGCCGGATGGCCGAGCACGACGGCAAGCGTTTCGCCCTGCTCCTGCAAAAACCTGTGCGCCTCTTCGACCAGCCCGCCGCCGATGCCCGCATTCCGGAATTCCGGCAGGACAGCCAGCGGTGCGAGCGCGACCGCTCTGGCATCCTGCACCCCGCCGCGGACCGTCATGCGCGTAAACAGGATATGGCCGACGATCCGCCCATGCCGTTCGGCAACCAGTTCGAGCACATCGTCACCGGCGCCAATGAGGGCTTCGACCAGATCGGCTTCATCATCGCGGCCAAACGCCCTTGCCTCGACGGCATGAATGGCGGTCCGGTCGCCGGGCAGGGCTGTGCGGATCAGCGCCGGGCGCGACACGCTCATGCGAGCTTCGTTCCGGGCGCAAGCCGCGCACCGCGCAGAAACTCGCCGGCGGAAGCCGCGCGCGAGCCGGCGCGCTGAACTTGCGTGAGCCGCACCGCGCCGGTGCCGCAGGCGACGGTGAGCGCATCGTCGAGGACGGTGCCCGGTTCGCCCGCACCCTCCGCCAGCGCCGAGCGCAAAAGCTTCAGCCGTTCCGGCCGGCCGCCGGAGCCGAACTCGCACCAGCTTCCCGGAAAGGGCGAAAGGCCGCGAATGCGATTGTGAACTTCATGCGCCGGGCGGCTCCAGTCGATCCGGGTTTCCCCCTTGTCGATCTTTCTGGCGTAGAGCGCGCCCTCCTGTGGCTGCGGCGCGAAGCCGAGCGTTCCGGCCTCAAGCTTCGCCAGCGCTTCCACCATCAGCGCGGCACTTGCCGGCATGAGCGCATCGTGCAATTCGCCTGCGGTCATCTCCGGGCCGATGGCGACCTTGTGGGTCAGGGCGACCGGTCCGGTATCCAGCCCTTCCTCCATGCGCATGACCATGACGCCGGTTTCCGTGTCGCCGGCCATGATGGCGCGCTGGATGGGAGCGGCACCGCGCCAGCGCGGCAAAAGCGAGGCATGGCCATTGAGGCAACCGAAGCGCGGCGCTTCAAGAATGGCGCGCGGCAGGAGCAGCCCATAGGCGACGACAACCGCGACATCGGCTTTCAGGGCGCGAAAATCTTCCTGTTCACTGTCGCCTTTCAGCGACAACGGCGTGAAAACAGGAACGCCGAGCCGCTCTGCCTCGCGCTGCACCGGCGAGGGCGTGAGTTCCAGCCCGCGCCGTCCTGCCGCGCGCGGAGGCTGGGTGTAGACGGCGACGAGCGCATGTCCCGCTTCCGCGACTGCGCGGAGCGTGGGCACCGAAAATTCCGGCGTGCCCATGAAGACGACGCGCAACGCCATGGTTTCAGCCCACGAGCTTCGGAGCCGGCTTGTCGCGCGCCAGCTTGCGGAACTTGCGCATCACGATATCGCGCTTGAGTTTTGAAATGTGGTCGATGAACAGCACGCCGTCGAGATGGTCGATCTCGTGCTGAAGGCATGTCGCCATCAGTCCCTCGGCCTGCATTTCCTGTTGCTTGCCATCCCGGTCGACATATTTCACCCGCACGAAGGCGGGGCGCTCGACCTCGGCGTAATATTCGGGGATCGACAGGCAGCCTTCTTCATAGACGGAGCGCTCGTCGCTGCTTTCCAGGATTTCCGGATTGACGAAAACATGCGGCGCCGGCTCGTCGTCCTCCTTGGCGAGGTCGATGACCAGAAGCCGCATCGGCAGCCCGATCTGGATTGCGGCAAGGCCGATGCCGGGTGCGTCATACATGGTTTCCAGCATGTCGCCGGCCAGCTTGCGCAGCATGTCGTCGACGCGCTCGACCGGTTTGGACACCTGACGCAGCAAGGGATCGGGAAGGATGATGAGCGGCTTGATCGTCATCCTGCTCACCTAAGACCTCGCCAATGCTCCGTCAACCGTGAAGGTCGGCATTTGTTCACGTTTTGATCTGGCGAAGAGGGTCAATTCTGTTATCATGGGTATATGAGCGATATATTTTCTCAAATCGTCATCGAGCTTGGCGCGACCACTCTCACGCTCGGTCAGGTTCTGGCCTTGTGCGCCGCCGCCTTCATCTGCCTGTCGGTGGCGATGATCGCAGCCCTCCTGCGCTTTTCCAGAGCCCGGGCGGTTGCGCTGGCCGAAGCGGCCGGAAACGCCCGCGATGCCGAAGCACGGATGGCGGAGATTTTACGCAGCCAGGCCGAGATGCAGGGCCGCATGGGCGCCATCGCCGAAGTGTTCGGCTCAAGACAGGCGGAACTGACGCAATCGATAGGCCAGCGGCTCGACGCCATGAGCGGGCGGCTTGGCCAGACCATCAGCGAACAGACCCGCGCCACCCACGAAAACCTCACCCGGTTGCAGGAGCGGCTGGCCGCCATCGACAGCGCGCAAGGCAACATACAGGCGCTGGCCGGACAGGTGGTTCAGCTTCAGGCCATCCTTTCCAACAAGCAGACGCGCGGCGCCTTCGGCCAGTCGCGCATGGAAGCCATCGTTGCCGACGGGCTACCGATGGGCTCCTACGAATTTCAGGCCACGCTTTCAAACGGCACCCGGCCGGACTGCGTCGTCAGGATGCCGAACGACGCGCCCTCGCTGGTGATCGACGCGAAATTCCCGCTGGAAGCGTGGAACGCCATTCGCGCGGCCAAAACGCCGGAGGCGCAGAAGGCGGCGGCGCAGGCCTTCCGCCGGGACGTGGAAATCCATCTCCGCGACATTGCCGGAAAATATCTCGTTCAGGGTGAAACGCAGGACACGGCCTTCATGTTCGTGCCGTCCGAATCGGTGTTCGCCGAGATTCACGAGAATTTCGAGGCACTCGTACAGCGCGCTCACCGTTCACGCATCGTCATTGTTTCGCCCTCCCTGCTGATGCTGTCGATCCAGGTCATCCAGGCGATCCTCAAGGATGCGCGCATGCGCGAGCAGGCACATGTCATCCAGGGCGAGGTGATCCGGCTGATGGAGGACGTCACGCGGCTGGACGAAAGGGTGCGCCGGCTGCAAACCCATTTCGGTCAGGCCACCCGGGACATAGACGAAATCCTCGTCTCGGCTTCCAGGGTGACGAAGCGCGGGCAAAAAATCGAAGCGCTCGAACTGGGCAATGGCGCGGAACCTGCGCCCGACAATGGCGACGATGCCGCCGCGGCGCGCGCGGCGACATCCAAAACAGGACAGCTCAGGCTGCATATCGTGGACGACGCCGGATAAAAGCCGCGGGTCCCGCACATCTTCGCGCCGCGCGCCCGCGGCGAGGCCCGCGCCACCGTGCAGACGCAAAATCCTCCAGCGCTCAGGCCGGAGCGGAATTGTCTTCAAGGCGCCAGAATATCGGACCGAAGCGTGGAAACCGGATTTTGAAGCGGAAGGCGCGAAGCTGAAAGATCGCGACGCGCATCAGAGCGTTTCCAGGAAAAGTGGAAACACTTTTCCGGCTCGGAAACGCGACAAAACAAAGAGATAGAGCGATCAGCACTCTTCAGCGGGCTGAAGACATGCTAAAAGACCGGCCCCGTTACAGGGCCGGTCTTTAATTCCGCCAAAGCGTGTCGCGATCTTTCAGATTCGCTCCCTGCGCCTTAGGCTGTTGTTTTTATGCATGTCGTTGCCCGAAACCGGTTCCCGCTTTCAGGCGACATGCTTCAGAGCCGTTCAGCGTTTCAAGAAATCACTGCACAGCTCTAAGTCTCTGGTCTGTCGCGTTTCCGAACCGGAAACGCTCCAGGCGGCCGATCAGCGGCCGGTGAAACCCGGAGGCACGCGGCCGCCGCGGGTCTTGCGCGCGGCATAGCGCGCGTCGCGCTTGGCCTTGCGTTCCGCTTCGAGCGCCAGCTCTGCCGCGATGCGCTCAGCTTCCGCTGCTTCACGGACGCGGGCTTCTTCAGCAGCGATACGCTCTGCTTCGGCACGGGCGGCGGCCTCACGGGCCATTTTTTCCTGCTTCAGCTTGGCCTTCTCGGCCTCGCGCTCCGCACGGGCGGCGAGAATTGCCTCACGCTCGGCCTTGCGGGCCAGCACACGCGGATCGTCTTCCGCCGGACGTTGCTTGAAACGCTCAAGAAGAGCCTTCTTTGCATCATTTGCGGCATTGCGCCGCTCGAAAATGTCTTTTTCCCTGTAGATAGCCAACTTTACTTCCCTGAAATCGGTTCGCGTGCCCTACATACGGGTCAAACGCCAGACTTCAAGCGCCAAAATGGCATGTCTGCCATGAATTTCCGCCATGTTGCACTGCGACGACACTTTTTCAGGCCGTTTGCGATGCGCCATGCCGATTCCTATATCCGGCGCACCTGAAACGGGATTCCGACATGACCTCACTCTCCGTACTCGACCTCTCGCCCGTTACCGAAGGCGGCACGGTCGCCGGGTCGCTCGCCAATACGCTCGATCTTGCCCGGCATGCCGAAAAGCTCGGCTACAAGCGCTACTGGCTGGCCGAACACCACAATATGCCCGGCATCGCCAGCGCCGCCACGGCGGTGGTAGCCGGCCATGTCGCGGCGGGCACCAGCACGATCCGGGTGGGAGCAGGCGGCGTCATGCTGCCCAACCACGCACCCCTGATCATCGCCGAGCAGTTCGGCACGCTTTCGGCGCTGCATCCGGGCCGCATCGATCTCGGGCTTGGCCGGGCGCCCGGCACCGACATGCTGACCG
The DNA here is from genome assembly GCA_036678505.1 of Alphaproteobacteria bacterium. Lineage (GTDB taxonomy): Bacteria > Pseudomonadota > Alphaproteobacteria > Rhizobiales > Rhizobiaceae > Mesorhizobium. Next base: position 10,949 of record JAZIHP010000040.1, on the reverse strand, counting down.
CGCAGGCGCTGCGCCGCAATCTCGACGCTTCCGTCGACAATTTCCCGCGCGATGTGGTGGAACTGATGGCCTATTTCGAGCCTGCAAAGGAAGGGCAGCGCGTGCGCGCCATTCCGGGCGAAGGCGAAAAGGTACCGGTATGGATCCTCGGCTCCAGTCTCTACGGGGCGCAACTGGCCGCAATGCTGGGCCTGCCCTATGCTTTCGCCTCGCATTTCGCGCCGGCCGAAATGGAGCGCGCGCTGGAGCTTTACCGCTCGCGCTTCGAGCCTTCCCAACATCTGCAAAAGCCGCACGTCATGCTCGGCCTCAATGTCGTGGCTGCCCCGACCGACGACGAAGCGCGCTATCTGTTCTCATCGTTGCAGCAGGCCTTCGTCAATCTGCGCAGCGGCCGGCCCGGCAAGCTGCCGGCGCCGGTGGAAAACTATGCCGAACAGCTGGGAGCCCAGGAACGCGCCGTTCTGGCTTCGGCGCTCTCCTGCGCCATCGCCGGTTCACCCGAAAAGGTCCGGCTCGGCCTCGACGCCTTCATCCGGCGCACCGGCGCCGACGAATTGATGGTGACGGCGCAGATATTCGATCATGCGGCGCGCATCCGCTCCTTCGAGATTCTGGCCTCCGTTCACGGCATGACGGACGATGTGGCGGGCGACCGGCAGGCTGCGAAAGCGTCCAGCGCAGGATTGTAGACACTGGTCTGAACATCCATCAGGCCAAGCACCGTATCGAACATGTTGTCATGCGACAACGCCTCGCCGGCACGAGCGCGCAGACAGGCGAGATCGAGCCCGTCGCGACGGGCGAAGCTTTCTGAGAACCATGCGATGAAGGGAATCCGCTTCTGTTCCTCAGGCGCGAACATATAGGGCGCGCCATGCAGGTAGAGGCCGTTTTCGCCCAGGGATTCGCCATGATCGGACATGTAATACATGGCCGTTTCCAGATCCTCGCGCTGCTTCAGGAGATCGATCACCGACGCCAGAATATAGTCCGTATAAAGGATGGTGTTGTCATAGGCGTTCAGCAACTCCTGCGATGAGCAGTCATTCAGTTCCGGGGTGCGGCAGACCGGCGTGAACCGCTCGAATTCCTGCGGATAGCGCTTGAAATAAGCCGGCCCGTGGCTGCCCATGACGTGAAGGATCAGCACGCCGTCGTCGTCATAGGTGGCAAGACGCGCGCGCAGACGGTCGACGAGGATCTGATCGAGGCATTCCCCGCCCTCGCACAATGCCGGATCGGGTGTTTTCGCAACCATTTCGACAGGAATACGGTCGGCGACGCTCTTCGGCCCCGTATTGTTTTCCCACCATTCGACCTTCAGCCCTGCATGCTGGAGCACATCGGCCAGATTCTCCGAGCCCAGGAAAGCGCGCCGCGAATAATTTTCGCGGCCGAGATGGGAAAACATGCAAGGCATGGAAATGGCCGTCGCCGTGGCGCAACTGGTGACATTGCCGAAGGCAACGACATCACGGGCCGCGAGCATCGGATTGGTGTCGCGTTCATACCCCGTGAGGCTGAAATTCTGCGCGCGCGCGGTCTCGCCGACCACAAGAACCAGCAGCCGCTTTCGCGGCCCTTGCGTCACTCTGCTTCCAAGCCGCGCATCGCGGCCGTAAGGCTGTGCCTGAATGTTGCGATCACGCATCTGGCGCTGGGCGTAGTCGACCGCGCCGATCATCGCCATGGCCGGATTGAGATAGACCATGGTTTCGTGCCGGTCGTGCTGCCAGAAAGGAATGAACGCGCGAAGATTGCTCCCGATCAGCAGCGCAGCGAGCGCCACAAGCCCGACGCAGACAGCCGTGTTGATCTTCAGCTTCTGCCAGAAAGGCCGGTGCCTTATGCCCACCCATGCAATCAGCAGGCCGGGCGCGACGCCGAAAATGAGCAGGTGCAGCACCATCTGGAGCGTGACCAGATTGCTCGATTCCGGCAGGGTGGTCTGGACGATGTTCTGGATCATGTCGCGGTCCATGATCGTGCCGAACCTGTCGGTGTAATAGGACACCGCAGCCGCGATCAGCACCAGAACGATGAATGCCGGCCTGATTACATAGGGAGCGGAAAAGATGATCAGGAAAACGACATAGACGAGCAGCACCGCTCCGTTCAGGAGCATGAGGTTGAACGGCTCGTCCGCGAAGCGGGCGCTGATCCGGCTCCAGTAAGTGGCATTGGTCAGGACCAGGATATAGACGGCGACCAGAACCGAAAGCGCGGTGCTGCTGATGACGGGGCGTCTGAAACGCATGGGCGGGCTCGCAGAATTGTCTGTTCTCTTCAGGAAACCGGATTGTGGCTCTGTTATGGCCGCGATCCCGCAGCCGTCATTTCAGGGCGCGCACCAGCCCGGCATCGGGGAAACAGGTAGCCGGACGGCCGTTCCTGGCCTGCCAGTCCCCGATGGAGCGTCTCGTCCGGAAGCCGGGCAGGCCGTCGGCGCCGCCGACATCGTAGCCCTTGTTCTCCAGCGCCCGCTGCAAACCGGCGATGTCGGAGCGATAGAGCTTGTCCACCGCACCCCAGCTTCCGGCAAATCCCTTGTCGCCATGGGCGATGCGATCGCCGGCATGGCCGATGAACAGCGCATAGAGGTCGCTCATATTGTAGTCCTTGAGGACGTAGAAATTCGGGGTGACGATGAAGGCCGGCCCGTTTCGTCCCGCCGGCATCAAAAGGAAGCCCTCGGCCCTGGCTTCTTGCGCGGGAAACGGCTTGCCGTTGACCCGCCGGATGCCCATGTCGGCCCATTTCGAAATCGGCCTGCCGATGTCGGGACCCTCCAGCGCGCAGGACACGCTGTCCGGCACGACGACCTCGAAGCCCCAGTCGCGCCCCTTTTGCCATCCGTGATGCACGAGATAGCCGGCGATGGAGCCCAGCGTATCGGACGCCGAATTCCAGATGTCGGCGCGGCCGTCGCCGTCCATGTCCACCGCATGTTCGAGGAAGGATGTGGGCAGGAACTGCGGCTGGCCGAGCGCGCCGGCCCATGAGGATTTCATTGCAGCGCGCGCGACGGCGCCGCGCTCGACCATGGCAAGGGCCGCCAGCACCTCCTTGCGGAACATATCCTTGCGGGTGGCCATGAACGCCTTGGTGCCCAGCACCTCGAAGGCGTCATAAGGCATGCGCGCCGCGCCGAAACCGGACTCGCGCCCCCAGATCGCCAGCACCACCGGCCCCGGAACCCCGAAGCGCTGTTCGACCGCCGCCAGCGTGCGGGCATGGGTGGCGGCGCGGGCACGCCCGCCCGCCGTGACCCCACTCACTGTCTTTTCCGCGAAATACGCGCCCGGCGCTCCGAATTCCGCCTGATGCTGGGTCTTCGGCGTCTTCGGCTTCTCGCCCGGCATCACCAGGTCGGGCAGCTTGAGATTGGGCGTCACGCCGGCAAATGCGGCATCGAAGGTTTTCTTCGATATGCCGCTGGCCTTTGCCTGCGGCCACAGATCGTTGGCCAGCCAGGCGCGGAACTGGTCATCGACCGGTGCTGCGGAAAGAGCAGATGCACACAGCAGGGATGCGACCAGACCGGCACAAAGCAAAATGAGGCGACGCTTCATGGGAAAACCCCGGATCAGAATGCCGTTCTGGACTTCAGGGCAGCGGTGAGCGTGCCTTCATCGAGATAATCGAGTTCGCCGCCGACCGGCACGCCATGGGCAAGGCGCGTGATCTTCACGTCGAGGCCGGAAAGCTGGTCGGTCAGGTAATGGGCCGTGGTCTGCCCCTCAACCGTGGCGTTGACGGCGAGGATCACCTCCTTCACCTCGCCTGCCGCAACCCGGTCCACCAGAGTGCGGATGTTGAGCTGGTCGGGGCCGACGCCATCCAGCGGCGACAAGGTGCCGCCCAGCACGTGATAGCGCACATTCATCGCCGAGGCCCGCTCCAGCGCCCACAGGTCCGACACGTCCTCGACCACGATCAGCGTCGCGGGATCGCGGCGCGGGTCGCTACAGATGATGCAGGGATCGGACGTATCCACATTGCCGCAGGTGGAGCAGACGCGAACCTTTTCCAGCGCCTCGCCCATGGCGGCGGCAAGCGGCGCCAGAAGCTGATCTTTCTTCTTGATGAGATGCAGCGCGGCGCGGCGCGCCGAACGCGGCCCAAGCCCCGGCACCTTGGCCAGAAGCTGGATGAGACGTTCAATTTCAGGGCCGGCGATTCGTTTGGACATAGCCGGGTTTTAAAGCATGTCCTGCCAAAGTGGGAGACACAGGAAAGCCATGCCGTGCGTCAGTAGCCCGCAGCCTGCGTCCTGCTGGCAATCAGCGAGCCGATGGCGCTGGTGTCCTGCGGCGTCTGCTCGAACGCCATGACGGGCTGATCGACACCGGGGATGGACGCGGTGGCGATCGGGTCCGTATCCGGAACCGGAGGCTGTGCGGCAGAAGCAATGGCGACGGAGGGCGCGACAGTGGCTGCGGCAGGCGCCTCGTTCTTCGCCGCGGCGATGGAAGGCGGGCTGGCCGCCCGAGGCGTCGCGGCGGCGACGAGAAATTGCGAATCCGGCGGCAGCGGCTCGAAATTGCGGCCGCGCTTTTCATAGAAAGCGTTGCCGCCGGCCACCGCCACATAGTGCATGTTGTCGTATTTGAACTTGAGGCCGGCCGTATGGAAGAACATGGCGTTCTTCATTTTCGGATGGCGCTCGCCCCTGAGCACGGCATCGGCCGCTTCCACGACATCGGGCAGGGCGCTGGATTTCATCGGCCGGCTCAAAACGCCCGGAGCGAACTGGCGGGGAGCGCCGACGACCTCGCAGATGGTGTCGCCATGCCTGCCCGATTTCAGGCGGTTCATGACCACGGTGCCGACGCCGATCATGCCGTCACGGCTGGAGCGATGCGATTCGAAGAAGATCGCCCGTTGCAGGCACTCACGGTCCTTGTCCGTGTAGCGATAGCTGTAGGTCTTGCTGGCCGAGGTTTCCGACTTCGTCGTCACATCCTGCAAGCCGAGGCTCTGCGAGGTCTGACTGCAACCGGCGAGCAGCATGAGTGAACCCGCCGCGCCCAGCAGAGCTGGCGTATTCCATCGCTTGACGATCAATAATCGTCCCCCTCTTCCTGTCGCCGCCACGTCCCCCGGAACGCCTCAGAATGAGACAGTTTCGGGCGAAAAGATGGCGGCAACCGCATTTAAGCGCCACAGAAGCGGCGGCGGCGCGACGGCACAGGCCGGCTGGCGGCGTCGGAAAGCGCTCAGAACGGCAGTTTCATGCCCGGCGGAATCGGCAGTCCGGCGGTCAGCGCCTTGGTCTTTTCCTGCATGACCTGCTCGACCTTGACCTTGGCGTCATTGTGCGCGGCAAGGATCAGGTCTTCGAGAATTTCCACCTCGTCCTCCTTCAGCAGGGAGGGGTCGATCTTCAGCGACTTCATCTCGAACTTGCCGGTCAGCGTGACGCTGACCATGCCGCCGCCGGCCTGTCCGCTCGCTTCCAGCAAGGCGATTTCCTCCTGCATGGACTGGAATTTGGCCTGCATTTCCTTGGCTTTGCCCATCAGGCCGAGCAGATCCTTCATCGCGATATCCTTTGCGTCTGGTGTTTGTCGTGCCGGTGCAGCCTACGGTGCCGATCCGGCCAAAAGCTCTCAATCGTCTTCGTCGGCTTCCGGTTCCGGCAGCGGATCGTCCTCGCCAGCCCCGGCCTGCAAGGCGTCGGGAATGCGCACGTCGATGATCTTCGCGCCGGGAAAGCGGGCCAGCACCGCCGCCACGGCCGGATCGCTGCGGGCATCGAGAAGCGCCGTCTCGCGGCGGATCGTTTCCTTCTCGAACAGCGTCTGGCCGCCCTCCTCCTTCGACAGGGACACCACCCAGTGGCGGCCGGTCCAGGATTTAAGCTTGACAGTGAGATCGTTGAGCAAAGTGCGCGGGGCTTCTTCCGTCAGGCTGACCTGAACGTGGCCGGGCTCGATGCGCACCGGGCGCACATAGCGCTTGATCAGCACCTTGAAGGCAAGCTCGCGGTGCGCATCGGCAAGTGCGACGATATCTTCGATGGACTTGACGGAAACGGCAGGAAGCGTCGGCTCCGGCTGCGCAGCCGCGAAGGCGGCCGGTCCGGGCGAGGCCTCGACCAGCCGCATGGTCTGCGCCCCGCCGGATGAAGGCATCATGGCGGGCATGGGCGCCGGCGCCACGGCGCTTGCCGGCGCGCTGCCGTCCATGGCGGCAGCGCCGCTTCCGGCAGGCGCAGGCCGGGGCGCGGGCGCAGTCATAGGCGTTGCGGCGCGCGGAGCGGAAACCTGCTGCCCGTCGAGCGATTTCAGCGCTTCGTCCAGCGTCGGCAGATCGGCGGCATGCGCGATGCGGATCAGCACCATCTCGGCGGCGCTGACGGGACGGTTCGAGCTTTGCATCTCCGGAATGCCCTTGAGCAGCATCTGCCAGGTGCGCGACAGAACCTTGACGGAAAGGGCGGCGGCGAATTCGACGCCGCGCCGGCGCTCGGCCTCCGAAAGGGACGCATCGGCGGCGGCATCCGGCACGAAGCGCAGGCGCGTCACCAGATGATTGAACTCGGCAAGGTCAGTGAGCACGGCAGCCGGATCGGCGCCGGTATCGTACTGCGCCCGGAACTCGCCGAGAGCGGCTGCGACGTCGCCCTTCATCAGGTGCTCGAACAGGTCGATGATGCGGCCACGGTCGGCGAGGCCCAGCATGGCGCGCACCGCCTCCGCCGACACGGTGCCGCCACCATGGGCGATGGCCTGGTCGAGGATCGACAGCGAATCGCGGGCCGAGCCTTCCGCCGCCCGCGCGATCATCGCCAGCGCCTCGTCGTCGATGGAAATGCCTTCCTTTTCCGAGATCGCGCCCAGATGCTTCACCAGAGCGCCGGCATCGATGCGGCGCAGGTCGAAGCGCTGGCAGCGCGACAGGACGGTGATCGGCACCTTGCGGATCTCGGTGGTGGCGAAGATGAACTTCACATGCGGCGGCGGCTCTTCAAGCGTCTTCAGCAGGCCGTTGAAGGCCTGCGTGGAGAGCATGTGCACCTCGTCGATGATGTAGACCTTGTAGCGCGCGGAAACCGGCGCGTAGCGCACCCGGTCGATGATGTCGCGAATGTCGTCGATGCCGGTGTGGGAGGCGGCGTCCATCTCGATCACGTCGACATGGCGGCCTTCCATGATGGCCTGGCAATGCTCGCCCGGCACCGAGAGATCGACGCTTGGCCGGTCGGTTTCCGCAGTGCGGTAATTGAGTGCTCGCGCCAGAATGCGCGCGGTCGTGGTCTTGCCCACGCCGCGAACGCCGGTCAGCATCCAAGCCTGCGCGATGCGGCCGGAGGAAAAGGCGTTGGTAAGGGTGCGCACCATCGGTTCCTGACCGATGAGCTGCGAAAAATCCGAGGGCCGGTATTTGCGGGCCAGCACCCGATAAGGGGCGGCTGCCTTTGCGGCGGAAATATCTGCGTCGCTTGTTCCGGCGTCGTTCATCGATCGGCACTGCTCCAAGCCAGCATCAGGGGACCGCGACCGGAAGCGGCCGTCTGCAAAGCCAGTTTCGCCCTCACGCCCCGACACAGTCAATGAGCATGCCGTCATGAACGCGAAGAGGACGAAGAAAGGCGGGAGGCTGGAACAATGACCCGTTCCGGGCTCGTTAGGGCTGCTTCCTTCCGGACCTGACCCGGTTGGCGAGTGGAGCGTCCACCACCAACCTCCCGGTTTCCATATCGGCAATTCGACCGCGAATTGCAAGTGCGCGTGCAAATTCCGTGGCACTCATCCGCCGGAAACGCTTGCAGCGCAAACAAGCTCGCAATACCGTTCCCGAACGCGAAGGCGCAGACGCCTTTTCAATCCGCAATTTTCCGGCCTGTCCGGTTCAAGGGAGCATGCCCATGTTGCGCGGGCTAAAAGCCGGATTTGCGCTCGATGCGCGCCTGGAGGCCGACAGCGAGCCGCTGATGTGGCTCGGCCTGTGCGAGCTCAGGGTCATGAACGACCGGCGCTTTCCCTGGCTGATCCTCGTGCCGCAACGGCCGGGCGCGGAGGAAATCCACGACATCACGCCGCTCGACCAGGCCATGCTCACCTTCGAGACCAATATGGTCGCGCAGGCGCTGAAGCGCGTGACCGGCTGCACCAAGATCAACACGGGCGCGCTGGGCAATATCGTGCGCCAGCTGCACGTCCATGTGGTCGCGCGCAACGAGAACGACGCGGCATGGCCGGGGCCCGTCTGGGGCCATGGCGTGCGCGAACCCTATGCCGGCGAGGACCTTCACCGCTTCATTGAAACCGTGAAGGCAGCGTTGTAAGCACGCACCTCCCCAGAGCGCCGGACCCCTGACGATGAGCTTTCCTTTTTTCGATGCGCCGCTTCGCGAACCCAGCCAGTTCGTCGGTTTCGCCGGCAACCGCATCGACCGCCAGTCGGAGCGCCGCCCCGACGATTGCGCGATCCGGGCGCTGACCGATCAGGGCGCGCGGATCATGGTGATCGGCAAGGGCCGCATCCTGCTCAAGCCGGATGGCGAGGCGTTCGATCCCTGGTTCAGCGTGGCCGAATGCGGCCGGCTTGGCTTCGACCCGGCCGCCTCGATCCTGCTCGGCGCCGCCGCTCATGGGCCCGCCCTTGCCCTGCACGCAAAACTGGAGCCCGAACAGCCTTTCGACGGGCTGGAAATGCTGGAACACCGAACGGTCTATGTTCAGGGCCTGATCGGCGAGGAAGCGCTTGGCGCGATGGCGCAGGCCTCCTCGCTGCTGACCTGGAACCACACCCACGCCTTTTGCGGGCGCTGCGGGCAGAAGACGGAGATGCGCGCCGGCGGCTATCGCCGCCATTGCCCCGCCTGTGGCGCCGACCATTTCCCGCGCACGGACCCGGTGGCGATCATGCTCGCCGTCACCTCCGAAAAATGCCTGATGGGACGGGGCCGCCACTTCGCGCCCGGCATGTATTCGGCGCTGGCGGGCTTCATCGAACCCGGAGAAACCATCGAGGACGCCGTGCGCCGCGAGACCTTCGAGGAAGCCGGCATAGGGCTCGGACGGGTCGTCTACCACGCCAGCCAGCCATGGCCTTTCCCCTATTCGCTGATGATCGGCTGCTACGGCGAACCTTTGAATGAAGACATTCGCGCCGATACGGACGAATTGGAGGATTGCCGCTGGTTCAGCCGCGACGAGGCGCTGGCCATGCTGCATCGCACGCATCCGCAACAGCTCGTCGTCCCGCCTTCCGGCGCCATCGCGCACCACCTGATCCGGGCATGGGCGGAACGGCCGCAACATCTGACTGAAGTCAGATAATCATTGCGCCGCTGCAATTACCTGACTAAAGTCAGACGATGGACAGCAACCACATCGCGCAAATCCGCTCCTTCAACCGCTCCGTAACCCGGCGCGCCGGGGTGCTGGAGGAAAGCTATCACAGCCGCGGCCGCCCGCTCGGCGAGGCGCGGCTCCTGTTCGAGATCGGTCCGGCGGGGGCCGCCCTTGGCGACCTGCGCCAGCGGCTGGGCCTCGATTCGGGCTATCTCAGCCGCATGCTGCGCTCTCTGGAAGCGCAGGAACTCGTTTGCGTCGGCACACGGGAGAGCGACGCCCGGGCGCGCTTCGTCACTCTGACCGGCCGGGGCCGCGAGGAGCTTTGCGCCTATGACGCGCTCTCGGACGCGCAGGCGCGGGCATTGCTGGAACCGCTTTCGCCGGCGGCGCGCGAGCGGCTCGCTGCCGCCATGGGAGAGACCGAGCGCCTGCTGGCCGCCGCCGCCATCGAAATCGCGGAGGAAGACCCCGACAGCGCCGACGCAAGGCAGTGCCTCGATCTCTATGTCGCCGAGGTGGCGTCGCGCTTTGAGGGCGGTTTCGACACAAGCAGCGGCAGCACGGCCAGCAGCGAGGAATTCGCCCGCCCGCGCGGCGCTTTCCTGCTCGCCCGTCTGGACGGCAGCCCGCTCGGCTGCGGCGCGGTGCGCCTGCTCGACCAGGAGACGGCGGAGATCAAGCGCATGTGGGTTTCACCGCAGGCGCGCGGCATAGGGCTTGCCATGCGCCTCTTGGCGCAGCTTGAAACCATTGCCCGCGATCTGGGCGCGCGCACGGCGTGCCTCGACACCAACCGGGTGCTCGCGGAAGCGCAATCGCTCTATGAACGCGAAGGCTACGGGGAAGTCGCCGCCTTCAACGACAACCCCTATGCCGACCGCTGGTACTCGAAGCAGCTTTGAAACGCCGCCCTCTCAGGCATCGGCGTCCTGCGTGGCGCGGAATTCATTGGCCGGATAAACGCCCAGAATGCGCACTTCCTTCGAGAAGAAGCGCAATTCCTCCAGCGCATTCTTCAGGCTGCGGTCGTCCGGGTGGCCTTCCACGTCGGCATAGAACTGCGTCGCGGCGAAAGCGCCGATCTGATAGCTCTCCAGCTTGGTCATGTTGACGCCGTTGGTGGCGAAGCCGCCCATGGCCTTGTAGAGCGCTGCCGGCACGTTGCGCACCCGGAACACGAAGGTGGTGACCATCGGCGCATCGTCGCGGCGCGCGGCCCATTGCTTCGTCTTCGACAGAACGACGAAGCGGGTGATGTTGTTTTCGGTGTCCTCGACATTTTCCTGAAGGATATCGAGGCCGTAGAGATCGGAGGCCAGACGCGGCGCCAGTGCCGCCATGGTGCGATCGCGCACGTCGGAGACGAGCCTGGCCGCGCCGGCCGTATCGCCGGCCACCATCGGCTTCCAGCCATTCTTGCGGATGAATTTGCGGCACTGGCCGAGCGCATGGATATGGCTGTGCACGGTCCTGATCTCGGAGCGCTGCACGCCCGGCAGCACCATGAGCTGAAAGTGGATCGGCAAAAAATACTCGCCGACGATATGCAGCCTGGATTCCGGCAGCAGGTAATGGATATCCGCCACCCGCCCGGCAATGGTGTTTTCGATCGGGATCATGGCCAGATCGGCCTTGCCG
>JAZIHP010000039.1:0-33589 GCA_036678505.1 Alphaproteobacteria bacterium | reverse complement strand
GCGCAAAGGCGAGCTTGATAAAAAAATTGCCGGCGCCGGCCCGGTCGAGCATCGAGCCGAACAGCACGAACAGAAACACGAAGGCGGTCGAGACGCCAAGCGGCACGCCGAAGACGCCGCCGGTCGACAGCCACATCTGGTCCATGGCGCGGCCGAAGGAAGCCCCGCCCCAGCGGATGATGTCGGGCACCAGCGGCGAGGAGCCGAAGAAGACATAGGCCAGAAAGACCAGTGCGACGACCGCCAGCGGCGGCCCGAGCGCACGGCGCGTCGCTTCCAGAAGCAGCACCATGCCGATGCCGGCCACCACCAGATCCTGTGTGATCGGCAGGCCGGGGCGGCGGGCGAGGTCGCGATAGAAGATGAAGATGTAAAGGGCTGCAAAGGCTGCAAGAAGCGCCAGAATCCAGTCGAGCGCGGGAATGCGGTCGCGCGGGCTGCGCGCAAAGGCGGGATAGGCCATGAAGGCGAGGAAAATGCCGAAGGCAAGGTGTATCGAGCGCGTCTGCGTATCGTTGAACACCAGCGGCAGGCCGGTCGCGCTGCTGAAAATGAAAGGCAGGGGCGAGGCGATATAGAGCTGGAACAGCGACCAGCACAACGCCACGCCCGAAATCACCCATGCGGCCAGGCCCGTCGGGTTGCGTGCTCCGGTGTCGGATGCTGCGACCAGGTCCTGAAGTTCGGCCTCGCTCAGCGGCGCGTTGCCATTGTCGTTATTCTGTGTCGCCACATTGTTTTGCGTCGCCATGACGGTTCCCCTCCCGGTTGGCGATTCTGGCCAGGCAAAGAAAGGCCGGCCCGCAGGAGACAGGCCTTTCTTCTGCTCGTTCAGCCGGGCGCGCGCGCGTCTTTGCCTTGTCTTGCCCGCGCCCGGAACTGATATTCGAAGGGCTTGCCGCGGCTCGTGCGGCTACCTTTCCCGGATATTATCGAAGCCAGCCCTTGTCCTTGAAATAGGCCTCCGCGGCCGGATGCATCGGGGCGGAATTGCCCTGATTGACCATGTCTTCCGGCGTGAGGTTGGCGAGCGCCGGATGCAGCCCCTTGAAGGCGTCGAAATCCCTGAACACCGCATCGACGAAGGCCGTGACGATATCATCGGGCACGTCGGCGGAGGTGACGACGGTCGCGCCGACGCCAAAGGTGTTCACATCGTCGGGATTGCCGGCATACATGCCGCCGGGAATGGCCGCCTTGAAGTAGTAGGGCCGGTCTTCGACCAGCTTGTCGACCACTTCGCCCTCGACCGGGACGATCCTGGATTCGCAGGTCGTGGTCGCCTCCTGGATCGAGCCGGCCGGGTGGCCGACAGTATAGGCGAAGGCGTCGATATTATTGTCGCAAAGCTGTGAGCTCTGCTCGGCCGGGGCAAGTTCCGCCGCGAGCGCGAAATCGGCATTCGTCCAGCCCTTTTCGGCGATGAGCAGATCCATCAGCGCGCGCTGGCCAGAGCCGGGATTGCCGATATTGACGCGCTTTCCCTTCAGGCTGTCGAAGTCGCTGATGCCGGAATCGGCCCGCGCGACGACGGTAAGCGGCTCGGCATGGAGGGAAAAGACGGAACGCAGCTTTTCATGCGGCCCGCCATCGGCGAAGCCGGCCTCGCCATTGGCGGCGTTATATTGCACGTCCGACTGCACCACGCCGAATTCGAGATCGCCGCCCTTGATGGCGTTGGCGTTGAAGACCGATCCGCCGGTCGATTCGACAGAGCAGCGGATGCCATGCTCGCGGCGCGTCTGGTTCATCAGGCGGCAGATGGCGCCGCCGACCGGATAATAGACCCCGGTCACGCCGCCGGTGCCGACCGAGACGAAACGTTGTTCCTGGGCGCTGGCTGTGCCGGCGACGAGCGAGGCGAACATGGCCGCGACGAGGCCGACGCCGAGTACAGAATGTCGTTTCATGAGTTTCTCTCCCTGTTGGACACGGTTCCCTTCCGGGTTTCTGGATGGAGGCAGGCCTCGTGCCGCGGGCCTGCCCCGTTGGTAAAACGAGGCCGCATCGTCAGCTCACCGCCGCATCGACCGCATCGCCGAGGCGCGAGACGATCTGCTCGATATCGGTTTCATTGACGATGAAGGGCGGCGCCAGAAGCACATGGTCGCCATGGACGCCATCGATGGTGCCGCCCATCGGATAGACCATCAGGCCGCGCGCCATGGCTTCGTGCCGGATGGCGGCATGGATCTTGCGCGAGGCGGCGAAGGGGCGCTTGCCGGCGCGGTCCTCGACCAGCTCGATCGCACGCAGCAGCCCGCGCCCCCTGATGTCGCCGACATGGTGATGATTGCCGAAGCGCTCGCCCAGGCGTCTTTCCAGCAGCTCGCCCATGGCGCGGACATTGTCGAGAAGCCCGTCGCGGCGGATGGTCTCCTGCACGGCAAGGCCGGCCGCCGCCGCCATTGGATGGCCCATATAGGTGTGGCCATGCTGGAAGAAGCCGGAACCCGCGCGCAGCGCCTGGCGGATCGCGTCCGAGACGAGCACCGCGCCGATCGGCTGATAGCCGCCGCCCAGGCCCTTGGCGATGGTCATCAGGTCGGGCACGATGCCTTCCTGCTCGCAGGCATGCAGCGTGCCGGTGCGCCCCATGCCGCACATCACCTCGTCGAGGATCAGCAGCACGCCATGACGGTCGCAGATTTCACGGATGCGGCGAAAATAATCGCCGACCGGCGCAACCGCGCCGGAGGTTGCGCCCACGACCGTTTCGGCGACGAAGGCGATGACGGTTTCCGGTCCCAGCTCGACAAGCTTTTCCTCCAGCGCGCCGGCGGCGCGCGCCGCATACTCCTCCTCGCTTTCGTCTTCGCGCCGGAAGCGATAGGAAAAGCAGGGATCGATGTGATGGGTGTCGATGAGGAGCGGGCGGAATTGCTCGCGCCGCCACACATTGCCGCCGGTGGCCAGCGCCCCCAGCGTGTTGCCATGATAGCTCTGGCGGCGGCCGATGACGTGGCGGCGCTGCGGCTGGCCGATCTCGACGAAATATTGCCGCGCCATCTTCAGCGCGGCTTCGACCGCTTCCGAGCCGCCCGAAACCAGATAGACATGATCGAGGCCTTCCGGCGCGTCTTCGACCAGTATTTCGCCAAGCCGCTCGGCCGCTTCGGTGGTGAAGAAGCCGGTATGCGCATAAGCGATGCGGTCGAGCTGCCTGTGCAGCGCTTCGAGCACCGCCGGATGGGCGTGACCGAGACAGGAAACGGCGGCGCCGCCGGACGCGTCGATATAGACCTTGCCCTGCGCATCGGTGATTTCGATGCCGCGCGCGGCCACCGCGACGGGCGGGTTCGCGACGAGGGAGCGGTGCATGAGCCGGGTCATGGCGAGACCACCTTGCGTTTGCGTTGCGGCTGGATGTGAATGCCGAGCTCTTCGGCCCGGCGGTCGAACTGTTTCAGCGCGGCAAGCGCTGCATCGCCTGCATGGCCGGCAACCAGCGCGCCGAGGATTTCGGCGGCGACGAAGGCGGGCGCCATCATGTGCAGGAAGGAAGCGGTGTCGGTCGGCACCAGGACGACGTCGCGGGCGATGCGCGCCAGCGGGGATACCTCGCTGTCGGTCACCGCGACCAGCGCCGCCCCGCGCGCTGCGGCCAGCCGGGCAAGATCCACGGTCGCTTTCGTGTAGGGCGCGACGCTGACGGCAAGCAGCACGTCACCTTCGGCGATGCGGCCGGTCAGGTCCATGCCGGTTCCGCCCGGCCCGTCGAGCAGGGTGGAGCGGCCGTCGATCATGGAAAGAATATAGTGAAACTGCCATGCGACGGCATAGCTCGAACGCATCCCGACGCAGTAGATCCGGCGCGCCGCACTGAGCGTATGCGCAGCCTTTTCGAGACGTTCGAGGCTGACGGCGGCGGTCAGCTCCTGCATCTGGGCGGCCACGCGCATGAGCATGGTTTCCGCCAGCGCCCGGTCGCCGTCCTTCTTCTGGCGGTCGACCTGCTCGCCCGCCTTGGCGGTGAAGGTCTGCGGCTCGGCTCCGCGCAACGCCACGGCATGAAGATCGCGGATGCGGTCATAGCCGTCCAGGCCGATACGCTGCGCCAGCCGCGTCATCGTCGCCGGCGTCACGCCGGCATCGCGCGCCTGCTTGCGCATCGACAAAAGGGCGACGTCGCGAGGGTGATCGAGGACATAGCGGGCGGCATGGCGCAACTGCTCCGGCAGTTCCTCGAAATTCTCGACCAGTCTTTGCCTGACGTTGCTCTCCTCCATGGGGAAAGACTAGCCTCGGCGATGACATATTGCAACAAATGATTCAAACGCTGATTATGTGATCTGTTTGAAACATCCGACAGGGAAACAGCCCATGCCTCCGGCCCGCAACATTGCCTCTTCCGTGCCTCTGGCGGTCGCGCCCAATGGTGGACGCAGGACGAAGGCGGATCATCCCGCCCTGCCCATCGGCCCGGCCGAACTGGCGGCCACGGCGGCGGAATGCCTGGAAGCGGGCGCGGCGATGATCCATGTCCATGTGCGCGACGGGGCGGGCCGGCATCTGCTCGACGCCGGCGCCTACAGGCAAGCGATCGCCGCGATCAGGGCCGAGGTGGGCCGGCGCATGGTGATCCAGATCACCTCCGAAGCGCTGGGAGCCTACAGCCCGCAGGAGCAGATGGCGGTGGTGCGGGCCGTGCGGCCGGAAGCGGTTTCGCTGGCGCTGCGCGAGATCGTGCCGGAAACGGCAAAGGAGGCGGCGTTCGGCGATTTTCTGCAATGGTTGAAGGCGGAGCGGATCGCGCCGCAATTCATCGTCTATGAACCGGAGGAGGCCGTGTTGCTCGATGGATTGCGAAGCCGCGGCATCGTGCCTTTCGAGGAGCCGCCGGTGCTTTACGTGCTCGGGCGCTACACGGCCGGCCAGACATCCGCGCCACGGGACCTTCTGCCCTTTCTGGCTCCGGGCCAGCCGGTTTTTCGCCGCTTCATGGTGTGCGCATTCGGCGCTCAAGAGGCAGCATGCACGATCGCGGGCGGGCTTCTGGGCGGCGGCCTCCGGGTCGGATTTGAAAACAACCTGGTCCTGCCCGATGGCCGGCTGGCCGCGTCGAATGCCGAACTCGTCGCCACGGTGCGGAACGGCCTGGAAGCCACCGCCACGAGCGTCATGAGCGGCGAAGACCTGGCGCAGGACTGGTCAGACCTGTAACAGCCCGCCGCCTGGACCTTGGCCTGGACCTTGGGAGCAACGGCCTTCAATCGCCGCCTGCGCCTTTCGACCTAAAGGCGCAGGGGTAAAGACGTGAGGCGGGGCATCTTGTGAATGTTCATTCGCGTCCTTCGGTGAATGCCGAAGCCCGACAATTCCAGCCTCCCCGATCCTGTCCGGACAAACGATCTCCAGAAAGCTCACAACTGGCGCGGATGTGTCGCGTGCGTTCCGCCAACCGGCGAATAGCCGGGAAACATGTGATTGATCTTGAATGCAACTTCGGTGCGATTGGTGGCCTTGAGCTTGCGCATGATGTTGCGGATGTGGACCTTGACGGTGCTTTCCCGCAGGTTGAGTTCATAGGCGATGATCTTGTTGGCCTTGCCCCGGCGCAACGCCTCCACCACCTCGGTCTGGCGCAAGGTGAACATGCCCGACAGCGGCCGCGTCTCGGCGCCGGCCTCGACCAGCCTGCGCATGGCCATGACGCTGCTTGCGGGAACGAAAACCCCGCCGGCCATCGCCAGCGCTATCGCCTCGATGCAGACATCGATGCCGACGGAGGTCGGGATAAATCCGCGCACGCCATATTCGAGCGCCTGTAAAATCTGCGGCAGCTCATCCGTATCGGCCAGAAGAATGAGCGGGATTTTTCCGAATTCGGCGGACAGGCGCCGGATCTCGTCTCCCACCTGCGGATCGCCGACACTTCTGCCGCCAAGGTTGAGCAGAATCGCGCAGAGCGGCGGCATCTGCTCGCGTCGCGCCGTATATTCCTCGATCCGGCCAACCGGCAGGACCTCCAGCCCCAACCCCCGCGCAATCAGGCTCTGGGCGAAGCATTCGCGTTCGAGGGCGCGGCTGTCGATAATGACGAGCGTGCGATCGAGCCGTCCGGCAGCATCCGCCCCTCCGGCGGGCTCCGTACCGGAATCATGGAGGCGATGCGGTGAAATTGGAGGATTTGTCGGCGTTCTCGACATCGGTGCCTTAGCGCCATTGGAAGCGATACCCATACTCATAGGTTTATTCCCCTTTGGAACTTCAGGTTATGGCATTGGCTCTGAGTGGTATTCGCGTCGTTCAAACCCCCGCCAGTGACGATAGTTGGCAGGGCACCCCCCGAGGCCAAAATGTAAACATACCGTCCTTCGTCGATCATAAAACTAACCCAGATTAACCGATCATTAATCAAGCTAAACCGGGGAGTACGCCTTATGGAGGCGGCAGATCATATGCGGATGACTTACAGGATATAGTCAGGCAGGTCCGGGTTTTCATATGCATCGCGCCGTTCCGGCAAAAGTATGAAGCAGCTTTGCCTTCGGGGAAGCGTTAAACAACGGAACGTTTTCGGAGCTCCGGATCAGGCAATGGCTCCATGCTCTTCATGCCGGGCTCGTGCCGACAAGTTTCGTGACTTCCGAAACGAGACGAAACCGTGCCGGCAAAGGACTGAAATACGGCTCCACCAAAACAGGGGATTTTTTTATTTATTGATTCAAGTTAATCTGGAACAACTTTTTGGTGAATTTTTTAACTCTCACGGATGATATCGCGCCGTAAGCGGATTTTCTTGCGGTGCGAAGCTTAGGGGGAAAACAACAACGGGAAGGGGGGACAGAATGGATCGGGAGCAAGATGCGCTCACCCGAAAATTGCAGGCCTTCAAAGGTCTCGGCCCCGAAGACATGATCATGCTGCGCGATCTTCAGCAGCAACGCTCTTTTATCGAGGCTGGAAAAGAGGTCGTCTACGAGGGGCAGCACCTGCACTTCGCCTATATATTGCGCGAAGGCTGGGCGTGTTCTTACAAACAGCTGCGTGATGGCAGCCGGCAAATCATCGACATTCAGATCGCGGGTGATTTCCTGGGACTTCGCAGCCTGCTGCTGCGGGCTTCGGACCATAGTTTCCTGACCATAACCGATGTGGAGGTTGCACGCCTGGACAGGCAGAGAATGCTGGAGGTGTTCCGCCGCGCACCGCAGCTTGCGGTCGGGCTGATGTGGGCGGCCTCCCGTGATGAGGCGATGGTGGCGGAACATCTGGTCAGCATAGGGCGGCGCGACGCTTTCGAGCGCACCGCGCATTTCCTGCTTGAACTTGGCGAACGCCTCAAGCTGGTCGGCATCGGCGACGGCCGCACCTATCCCTGCCCGATCTCCCAGTCCATTCTCGCCGATGCGCTTGGCATGACTGCGATCCATATAAACCGGGTGCTGCGCCAGTTGCGCGAGGCGGAGATCGTGGTTTTTCGCGACGGCACGGTTGAATTTCTCGATATCAAGCGCGCCGCGGAGATAACCGGCTTCGAGATCGCCTATCTCGATCAGACGCCCTCGAACTGACCCCATGCGGAAAACAGGGCTACTTCCGGGACGGGAACACGCCGTCCTCCCAGGCGCTGACGCCCGCACGGAACCGCGCCGCAGCCTCCGCGCGGTTCCGCACGCCCAGCTTGCCGATGATGTTGTGCAGATGCGCCTTCACCGTATGTTCGGAAAGAGAGAGCTCCGCCGCAATCATCCTGTTTCGCAGGCCGCGCGCGACCATAGCGAGGACCTGAAGCTCCCGCGCGGTCAGCGTCGTCAGTTCATCGTCATCCGCAAGGCCATAGGAGACGCCGGCCATGCCCGAAACCGGATGCGATGCGGCCTCGCTTGCAATCTGGCTGAAGAACATGCGGGCCGGGAAATACTCTCCGCCATGGAGAAGAAGACGGATCACCGAAAGCCAGACATCCAGTCTGAGGCTCATGGGCAGCACGCCCCTAACCAGCCGCGATCGCAGCACGTCTTTCAGGCGCAACGTCGGCTCGCGGTCGCTATGCTCTATCACGGCGGCGCTCGCCAGCGGATGAAGACGCAGTATTTCCGCTGAAACCGCCTCCATCGCCGGCAAGATGTGGGCTTCGCAGAGAATCAGCGCCAGCGGTTCGTCGAAAGTCTGGCAGGCGGCGGAAATATCCTGACGTTGCTCCACGACGATCCACGGAAACTCCAGTTCGATGGCCCGGATCAGGCTTGTCGAGACGACCCCCGGCATCGCGACCATCAGCAAGACCCGGCGCGCGGGGTCTGCCGCGCCTGGCTGGCCGGCAGCTGCCGGCCCGGCGCCCGGATGGATCGGATCGATCGACACAGTCCCTCCCCCGCTCTCTCGACAAGACCGCAGTGTCCGGCGAAGATTGCTTCTCTGGCCCGGACCGGCGAACCGAAATCCGTCATTCTCACACGATAACCGCACAGACGAAGCCCGCCGACGCCGCAATAGGCGGCAATGGCGATCATTCAAGGGAGAAGGAAGCGCGTTCTTCAGGGTATCGGAGATGTGTCTTTAGGGGGCCGAGGCTGTTTCCAGCCATCCTTATGGATGAAAGGCGCAACCAGATTGCCGAAGCTCTGGC
Organism: Alphaproteobacteria bacterium; assembly: GCA_036678505.1. GTDB lineage: Bacteria > Pseudomonadota > Alphaproteobacteria > Rhizobiales > Rhizobiaceae > Mesorhizobium. Next base: position 25,014 of record JAZIHP010000039.1, on the reverse strand, counting down.
GGCGGCAAGCGCGGCGCAGAGCCCTGCCAGCGCACGCGATCGCGGTTGACGAAGACGATCACCCCGCGAGGACAACTCGTCTCTGAAGCTGTCGGAAGCGCGAATTATGGCGGGGACCGGCGCCCGGACACACACATGTTCCGGTCGTCAGGCCGTGTTCAGGCCGCGCGTGGCCTTCCAGTCCATTGGCGGCCGGGTCGACGATTTCAGCAATCCGTTTGCCGCGACCCGGCCCGGCTGGCAATTCGTGAAAGCCTGTGGCGACTTTGCCGGGTTTAACCGTTCCGAAGCGAAAGCAGCTTCATCGTCAGCCTTTTCGGCATGACCAGCGAGAGCGCGTGCAGGAACTCGCTTCTGGCGATCAGGGCGAGCGCCACCGCATAAACGGCTGCGCCGAGCGTCACCAGCAGCGCCAGCGACAATACTGGCGCAAAGCCCGCGGGCAGCATTGCGCGGACCAGCAGCACCGCAACCAGCATGGCAAAGCCGGCTTCGGCCGGGGCACGCATGATGGCAAGATGTTCACGCCTGCCGACCCCGGTCATCTTCCCCGCCGCGATGAACGCCAGAGGGCTGAGAAGCACCGCCCTCAACAGCATGGCGCAGGCAATGGCGACGATGCCGAAAGCCATGGCCGCGGCGATGGCCGCCATGTTGGCGGCCGTATGCACGACCTGGATGCGGAACCAGACGTCTGGCCGGCCGCCGCCCTGCACCACGGACCGCTGCACCCCGCTGACGGCCCCCAGCACGCCCATGAACACGAAGGCATACATGACCGGGGCGGCATCGAGCCATTTGTCGCCGAACAATACGCGGATGGCGAGATCGCCCACCGCCAAAAGGCCGAAATTCATCGGAACGGACATAATCATGGCGAGCGACAGCGTCTGTACATAGGCGGAGCGCAACCGCCCCACTTCGCCCTGAATGGAGGCGATCAGCGGCATGGTCACGCTGACCGACGGCCCGATGATGGCATCCGCCATCAGGTCGTTCAGCCGCCTTCCGATGGAATAGAGGCCAAGCGCGTGAGGGCCGAGAAACGAACCGATGACGCCCCTGTCGACCTGCGAGTTGGCGACATCGAGGCCCTGCTGGCCCATCATCACCAGCAGCGTGCCGCGCGCGGGCTTCATGGCGCGCGGGGAAACACGCCAGCGCGGCGCCCAGCCCGCGCAATACCAGTTCAGGCCACAGGTGACGCAATGGTAGATGAAGGCCGCCATCACCGCGCTCAGGGCGCCGTAGCCCCGCAGCGCCATGACGATGGTGACCGGCGCCAGCGCCAGCGACAGCACGGCCGTCTGCATTCCGATGCGGGCGAAATCCCGCTTGACCACCCGGATCGCCCCTGGAACGCCGCCAAGGCCATTGGCGAGAATGGAGCCGGCCACCACCCGCATCAGCGTTGCGAATTCGGGCGCATCGAAAATGCGGGAAACCGGGCCGGCGGCCAGCGCACAGCCCGCGGCGACGATAACGGACAGGCCAAGGCTCGCCCAAAACAGCGCCGATATCGTATCGTCGTCCAGATCCTGCCTTACAATCAGCGTCTCGCGAAAGGCCGCAGTCGTCACCAGCGTGCCTATAAAGAAGACGACCGTGGAAAGGGTCATCAGGCCGAACTGGTAGATTTCGAGGATACGGGCAAGGAAGACGGCGAGCAGGAAAGCCGTCACCATGTTGACCACCTGCGACCCAACCAGCCAATAGGCGCCCAGTCTCGCCTGCTGCTTCAGCACCATCGCGGCTTCCCCGTCACTGCCGTCCAGCCGGACACTGTCCTGGCCGGGCGCTCCAGAGCAGCGGCCAGCATGCTGCCGCCGGCGGCGCGATGGCAAGCGATCAGCCGAGGTAGCAAGTCAACAGCTTGGCGAGGGGGCTACCCCTTATTGTTGCGTTGATGCTTCGCGGGCAGGCGCGGAAGCTGATCGGGCAGTTCAGCATCGGCCGGCCGCGCAACACGCCGCCGGCAAATTACGGGGGGTACGCGGCATGGCTGTCAGACAGGCAGTCTTCCTCGTTGGCGGCAAGGGAACGCGTCTCGGCGCCCTCACGGCAACCACGCCGAAACCGTTGCTTCCGATCGCACCCGACATGCTGCTGCTCGACCTGCTGCTCGAAAATACAGCGCGTCAGGGCTTTGACGACATCGTGCTTTTGGCCGGCCATCTGGGCGAGCGCGTCAGGCGGCTCTATCACGGACGGCAGATCAGGAATGCCGCCATCCGCGTCATTTGCGAGCCGGAGCCGGCCGGAACCGGCGGCGCGCTTCGCCACGCCGCCGGCATTCTCGACCAGTGGTTCCTGCTGGCGAACGGCGATTCATGGTTCGACATCAACCTGCGCGCGCTGACCCTGGCCCCGCCGCGCAACAGCCTTGCAAGGATCGCCCTGCGCAACATGGCGGATACGGGCCGCTACGGTTCGGTCGAACTGCACGGCGCGCGCGTCACCGCTTTTACCGAGAAGAGCCAGGCTGCGGGTCCGGGGCTCATCAATGGCGGGCTCTACCTGCTCAACCGCGCGGTGCTGGATCGTATCGCCGGCCCCTGCTCCATTGAGCAGGATGTGTTTCCCGCGCTTGTGCGGCAGCGCGCGGTGGAAGGCCGGGTGTTCGACGGCTACTTCCTCGATATCGGGCTGCCGGAAACGCTGGCGCAGGCGCGGCGCGAACTGCCTTCGCGGCTGGCGCGGCCCGCGGCCTTCCTCGACCGCGATGGCGTGCTCAACATCGACAGCGGCTACACCCACCGGCCCGAGCAGCTCCGGTGGGTCGAAGGCGCGCGCGAAGCCGTGCTTGCCCTGAACGAGGCGGGCTATCTGGTGTTCGTGGTCACCAATCAGGCCGGCGTCGCCCACGGTTTCTACCATGAGGCGGACATGCACGCATTTCATGCACGCATGCAGGCCGAGCTCGGCGATATCGGCGCGCATATCGACGCCTTTTACCATTGCCCGTTTCACCCCGATGCGGCGATCCGCCAGTACAGGCACCCGTCGCATCCCGACCGCAAGCCCAATCCGGGCATGCTTTTGAAAGCGCGGCGCGACTGGCGCACCCGTGACCCTGGCTGCTTCCTGATCGGAGACAGGGAAAGCGACCTCGAAGCCGCCAGCCGGGCAGGCATTCCGGGATTGCCGTTCGACGGCGCGAACCTGCTTGCCACGGTGCGGCAGGCGCTGGCCGCGGTCACGCCGGCCGCGTGCCCGCCGCCACCGAAGCCGGAACCGGAACCGATATCCCTCGAAACTCCAGCCATGCAGGCAGGTTGACCATGTCCCATCTCGCAGCCGTCCGGGAGAAAATCGCCATCGATCACCGGTGGCAGGCCGACACAGCCATTCACCGGGCCAGCCGGTGGATGCTCGATTGCGCCATTCCGCTGTGGGCCAGAAACGGCATCGACCGGAAACGGGGCGGATATGTGGAGCAAATGGCCTTCGACGGAACGGCGCGGCCGGTCGATTTCAAGCGCACCCGGGTGATCGGGCGGCAGATCTACGTCTTCAGCCATGCCGCCCTGCTTGGCCGGCGCGAAGCGCTCGACTGCGCCCGCTTCGGCTATGATTTCCTCGTCCGCAACGCCTGGCTGGGGCCGGACGGCGGCTGGGCGCGGCTGCTTGCGCCCGATGGCAAGGTGAAGGATGCGACGCCCGATCTCTATGACCTCGCCTTCATCCTCTTCGCCTTCGGCTGGTATCAGCGCGCCTCCGGCGACGAGGCAGCGCAGCAATGGGCGATCGCCACGCTCGACTTCATCGAAACGCAGATGCGCCATCCGGGCGGACAGGGTTTTCTGGTGGAAAAACCGGCCTCCGGCGCGCGGCTCCAGAACCCGCATATGCACCTTCTGGAAGCAGCCCTCGTCAATCTGGAAGTCAGCGGCAATGCGCGCTTCCGCCGCCTCGCCGACGAGATCGTCGGGCTTTTCACATCCCACTTCTTCGATCCGCGCACCTCCACGCTCGGCGAACAGTTCGACGAGCGGTGGAACCGGCTGCGCAACTCCGGGGGGCGCACCGTCGAACCCGGCCACCAGTTCGAATGGGCATGGATACTGGCGCGCTACCAGCGCCTTGCGGGTTGCGACATGCGGCCCTTCGTGGAGGGGCTGACATGGTTTGCCGAAACCCATGGGGTGGAACATGACGATTGGCTGACGCTGAGCGCGGTGCGCGACGACGGCGTGGTTGTGGATTCCGGCTCGCGCGTGTGGCCCAATACCGAGCGCATCCAGGCGGCGGTGGCCATGTTCGAACTGTTCGGCATCGACCCGCGCCCGATATTCGCCAGCAGCACCCGCGTGCTGTTCGATCATTTCCTCGATCGGAAACTGGCCGGAACATGGATGGACCGCATCGACGCGCAACGGCAGCCGGCGACCGACCATGTGCCCGCCTCCACGCTCTACCACCTGATGATCGCTTTCGCGGAAATGCTCAGGATCGCGCCGGAGGTGGACGACGCCTTTCCCTCGTTACGGGCGCCCGGTTTTCTTCTTTCCACCAATTTCGGGGCATGACGATGCACATACTGGTCACTGGCGGGGCGGGTTATATCGGTTCCGTTCTGGTTCCCACGCTGCTTGAGCGCGGCCACGGCGTCACCGTTCTCGACACTTTCGCGCGCGGCACCACCGAACTGGCCTCCTGCTGCCGCCATGCAGGGTTCGATCCGGTTCGCGGCGATGCCCGCGACGAGCGCCTGCTGGACGAGCTGGTGCCGAAGGCCGATGCGGTGCTTCCGCTCGCCGCCCTTGTCGGCGCGCCCCTGTGCAGGCAGGACCCGATCACCGCGACCACCCTCAACCGCGACGCGGTGGTGGCGGTGACGAAACGCACGTCGCCCTCGCAGATGGTCGTCTACCCCACCACCAATTCCGGCTACGGCATCGGGGAAAAGGGTGTCTTCTGCACCGAGGAAACGCCGCTCAACCCGATCTCGCTCTACGGAACCACCAAGGTGGAAGCCGAGAAAGCGGTGCTCGACCATGCGCAAGGCGTCACGCTGCGGCTGGCGACGGTGTTTGGCATGTCACCGCGCATGCGCATCGACCTGCTGGTCAACGACTTCACATGGCGGGCCCTGACCGACCGCGCGGTGGTCATCTTCGAGGGGCATTTCAAGCGGAACTATATTCATGTGCGCGATGTGGTGAAGGGCTTCGAGCATGCGCTGGCCAATTTCGGGGCCATGCGCGGCCAGCCCTATAATCTGGGTCTTTCCAGCGCCAACCTCTCCAAACTGCAACTGTGCGAGCGGATAAGGGCGCATCTGCCGCAATTCGTCTATCTGGAAGCGCCCATCGGCGAGGATCCCGACAAGCGCGACTACATCGTCTCCAACGAGAAGCTGGAACGCACCGGCTGGATGCCGGACTGGAGCCTGGACGACGGCATCGGAGAACTCATCCGCGGCTACCGGATGATCCGCAACTTTCGCTACGCGAATGTGTAGGAGAGCACTTGCGCAGGAAGGGACGCTGACTACGCCCGAAGACCGGATACTCCCCCCCGAAGGAGGTAGCCCGGCCGCCGAACGCCCGGTTTGCGCCGGGAAACGCTCGTGGAAATACTGGTTTCGGCCCGAGGGCCATCGCCTGCCCGGCCGGTCGTTCGAATTCTGAAGCAGATGGGGCATGTCCATGATTATCGTCAGAAGTCCCTTGCGGGTGTCCTTTTTCGGCGGCGGCACCGATCATCCGTCATGGTTCAACCGGCCCGAGCCCGGAGCCGTGCTTTCCACCACCATCGACAAATACATCTATGTCCAGCTTCGGCGGCTGCCCGCCGTGTTCGACTTCAACTACCGCGTCGCGTGGGGCATGCTGGAAGAAGTGCGGTGCATGAACGAAATCCGCCATCCGGTGGTGCGCGAGGTGCTGAAGCATTACGGCGCGGCCGACGACAGCGGCTATGAAGTGATCTACAACGCCGACCTGCCCTCGCAGACCGGCCTCGGATCGTCCTCCGCCTTCACCGTTTCCCTGCTGCACGCCTATTTCGGCAATTTGGGACGGCTGAGCCCCAAGCATGTGCTGGCCCGCGAGGCGATCTTCGTGGAGCAGGAGCTGCTGAAGGAGACCGTCGGCTGTCAGGACCAGATCGCGGCGGCCCATGGCGGGCTCAACCGCATCGACTTCAGCCAAGGCGACGGCCATAAGGTGCGCCCGGTCAACATCCCGCCGGCGCGGCGCGCGCTGCTGGAAGATTCGCTGATGATGTTCTTCACCGGCTTCACCCGTTCCGCCGACGCCATCGAGAAGAAGAAGGTCGCCCGCTTCGACGAGCGCACGCGCGAATTGCGCGCCATGTACGACATGGTGGCGGAAGGAGAGCGCATCCTGACCGATCCGAACTGCCCGCTGACGGAGTTCGGACGGCTGCTGCATCATGCATGGATGGAAAAGCGCAAGCTCGACAGCTCCGTCTCCAACGCCACCATCGACGACTGCTACGACGCCGCCCGCAAGGCCGGCGCGCTGGGCGGCAAGCTGCTTGGCGCGGGCGGCGGCGGCTTTCTTTTGATGTTCGTGCCGCCGCAAGCACGGGCCTCGGTGCTTGCCGCGCTCGCCGGCCTCACCTTCGTTCCGTTCCGGATGGAGCACGATGGCACGTCGGTGGTTCTCTACAATCCCGACCTCACGTCGAATTACCTGACCTCGGCGGCAAGGGTGTCGTAGCCATGAACCTGCATGTCACGAATATGGAAGCGGCGGCGGACGGTTTCGTCTGCCGCTCCACGGACAGCATGTGGACGGCCATCGAACGCGCGCTCGACAACGGGTTCGGGCTGGTTTTCGTGACCGGCGGCAATGGCGAGGCGCTGGGCCGCCTGACGCTCGGCGAGCTGCGGCAGGCCCTGCGCAGCGGCGCGCATCTCGGCAACGCCAGCCTCGGCGAGATCGTTCGCCCTGGCGGGCTGGACGATGCGGATGCGCCCGTCCTGCCCGTTCTGGACGCGCGGCGGCGCATCACCGGCGTCGAAAGACGGCCGGACGCCGCGTTCCTGCCGGTGGCGGAGCCAGACCTTTCCCACGCGGAATTGCGCAACCTCCTGGATGCCTTCCTCTCGACATGGATTTCCTCGGCCGGCGATTACATCGCGCGGTTCGAAACCTCTTTCGCCGCGCGCGCCGGCATGAGCCATGGCGTCGCCACCTCCAACGGCACGACGTCCCTGCATCTTGCGCTGGCCGCGCTCGGCATCGGCCCCGGCGACGAGGTGATCGTGCCGGACCTGACCTTCGCGGCTTCTGCCAATGTGGTCATCCATCTCGGCGCCAGGCCGGTTCTGGTCGATGTCGATCCGCTGACATGGTGCGTTTCGCCCGAAACGATCGAGCGCGCCATCACCCCGCGCACGCGGGCGGTGATGCCGGTGCATGTGTTCGGCCGGCCGGCGCCGATGACCGAAATCCGCGACCTCGCGCTGCGGCACGGGCTGTTCGTCATCGAGGATTGCGCCGAAGCCCATGGCGCCGGCTATGACGGGCAGCCGGTCGGCTCGTTCTCGGACGTCGCCAGCTTCTCCTTCTTCGCCAACAAGATCGTCACCACCGGCGAAGGCGGCATCTGCGTGACCGGCGACGCCGACCTCGCCCGGCGCATGCGCATGCTGCGCGACCATGGCATGCGCCCGGAACGCCGCTACTGGCACGAGGAAGCCGGCTACAATTTCCGCATGACCAATCTTCAGGCCGCCATCGGCTGCGCCCAGCTTGAGCGCATGGACGGGTTTCTGGCCATGCGCCGCAAGGTGCATGAAAGCTATGAGACAGCGCTCGGGCACCTGCCCCGCATCGCCTTCCCGCCGCCCATGCCGCCAAGGCATCAGCCGGTGACGTGGTTTTCCTGCGCGCTGGCGCCGGCGCAGGTCCGGCCACGCCTCATCGAGGCGTGCAGGCAGGCCAATATCGACCTGCGGCCCTTCTTCCACGGCCTCTCCTCCATGCCGGCCTACCGGCGCTATGCCCGCAAATGCCCGGAAAGTACGCGGCTTTCGGCCTGCGGCATCAACCTGCCGACCTCGCGCAAGGCGGATGCGCAGACGATCACCCGCATTGCCGAAATCTTCGCTGGCGTGCTCACCGGCAATGGAGGCCGGAGCGAGGCGGAATGATCGCCCGGCTCTGCATGGCTCTGGCCGGCCTGCTCGGCGCGACCGTCGCGTGGAGCGCCGGGTTTCAATGGGGCGTCAACGGCCACCCCTTCACGGCCTATCCCGACATTTCCCTTGAACAGCAACTCGACTATGTGCGCGATCTCGGCATGACGTCCTACCGGGTGAACGTTTCCAGCCTCGATCACATGTCCGGGCTGGCGGCGCTGGTCAGGCAGGCCAGGGCGCGCGGCATCGACATATTGCCGGTGATCACGCCCGATCTCGACCTCGATACCGAAACCGCCGGCGACCTCTACGCCAGATCCTACGCCATGGCGGAAACGCTGGTTTCGCGCTTCAAGGACGATATACGGGTGTGGGAGCTCGGCAACGAGATGGAAATCCACGCGCTGATCACCGCCTGCGAGATGCGCGACGACGGCACGCAATACGACTGTTCGTGGGGCACCGCCGGAGGCGACGATCCCTCGCATTATTTCACCCCGCGATGGAAGCAGGTGAGCGCCGTGCTGCGCGGGCTTTCCGATGGGGCGGAGGCGGCGGACCCGAGCGTTCGCAAGGCGATGGGCACCGCCGGCTGGGGCCACACCGGAGCCTTCGAACGCATGAAGGCGGATGGCATCGACTGGGACATTTCGGTCTGGCACCATTATGGCGACGATCTGAAACGGCCGCTCGACTATCTCAGGACGCTTGGCAAGCCGGTCTGGATCACCGAGTTCAACCGCTCCGGCGAACATGGCGAGCAGGATCAGGCCAATGGGCTTCTGGGCATGATGCGCCAGCTGCGCGGCCTGCGGACCGAATACCGCATCGAGGCCGCCCACATTTACGAATTGCTGGACGAGCCTTATTGGAATCCGGGCTTCGAGGGATCGATGGGCCTCGTGCGCCTGCGCAAGACGGACGAAGGCAAATGGACGCCCGATGGCGTCAAGCTGGCATATGGCGCGGCCAAAGGCTTCATTGCGGCCAGCGGCAACGAAGAAATTCCTCCTCCGACACGACCCGCCATCGCCGGCTGCGACCGCACGGCGCCCGATATACCGGTCGCCAACCACGCCAGTCAGGCGGCTTACCTCTATTGCCTCGTCCTGCACCGCCTGCCGGGCCCCGCCGAGCAATGGCGCGCTTCGCTGGCGATGAAACGCGGACAGGACGTCGCCGAAACGCTGGCGAAGCTCATGGAGACGCGCGAGTTCAGGCAGGCGCACCCCGCCGGGCGCATGACGAACGCCGATTACATAAAGGATATCTATATGCTGCTGCTTGGCCGCGCGCCGGATGGCAGGGGATCGTCCGATTACCTGGCCCGCCTCGACCGTCGGGAACTGACGCTGCCGCAACTGGCGCTGGAACTCGCCCGTTCCGATGAATTCCGCGCCGCCCACCCGCTGCTTTTTACAGAGGTGAAGGCCCAACCCTGAAGCAGGTCGCGATCCTTCAGGTTCGCTTTCCGGGCATCGAACAGTTGTTTTCAAGCATCTCGCCGTTCCGAAGCCGGTTTCCGGTTTCGGAAAAAAACGCTTCAGGCCCGCATGGCCGGCAAGGAGGCCATCGCCTGCAATATCTCGCGATCGAAGCGCGTTTCCGAAAAGCGCCCGGCATTGAGATGGCAGGCCAACGGCGTGATGCTATCCTCATTCGCCTCGAAATCCGCGATGGCATCGGTCAGGCTTCCCGCATCCTGACGCGTGAACAGCACGCCCGTCGGCTCGCGCGCCTGCCCGAGCGGGCTGACGATATCCGCGGCCCCGCCGCGCCCGAAGGCGATCAGCGGCGTGCCGCAATACTGGGCCTCGGCCAGCGTGATTCCGAAATCCTCGCAGCCGGCGAACACCATCGCGCGGGCGTGGGCGATATGGGTGACGTAGTCCTTGCGCGGCAGATGGCCGGTGAAGCTGATATTGGCTCCCGCCCGCGCCCGCAGATGTCCGGACTGGGCCTCGTCGCCCACCACCACGAGACGGCGCGAGGGCATGTTGGTGAACGCCTCGACGACGATGTCCAGACGCTTGTAGGGCGCGTGGAAGGCTGCGGTAACGTAGTAATCCTCCTTCACCGGCGCGTAATACAACTCGCCCGTCGGCACCGGCGGATGAACCACCATCGCCTCGCGCCCGTAGATGCGCCTGATGCGCGAGCGCACATAGCTCGAATTGGCCAGCATCAGGTCCGGCCCGTGGGCCGTGCGCATGTCCCACATGCGCAGCTTGTGCAGCAGATAGCGGAAAGCCAGACCCTTCGGCCCGAAGCCGAAGCGGCCCTGCTGGAGATAGGAGAACTGCTCATCCCACGCATAGCGGATGGGACTGTGCACATAGCACAGATGCGGCTGGTCCGGCCGCGTCAAAACCCCTCTGGAAAACGCCGCCGAGGACGAGATGACGGCATCGTAACCGGTCACGTCGAACTGCTCGATCAGGAACGGGCACAGGAAGAACAGCGCGCGATGATATTTGCGCACCAGCGGCAGGCCGTTGGCCACCGAGGTGTGGAAAACAACCTCCGGGAAATACTCCTCCTTCACCTCGCGCGGAAGAAAGTCGAACAGGGTGAAGACCTCCGCATTCGGGAAGACGCTGCATATGCGCGCCAGCACGCGCTCGCCGCCGCGAAAATTCGGGCACCAGTCGTGAACCACGGCGATGCGCGCGTTGCGGTCCACCCCCGCCGCGGGAACATCGGCATATCCGTCCCATGCCGCGTCGAGACGCTCACCGCGCGCCCATCCGTTCTGGCGTGCCTGATGCATGTCGAAATCCACCCCGTTGGCCGTCCTTCTGGCGAAGGGCGCGAAATTCAAGTTTCTTACGGGCCATGGTGAAGGAACAAGCTGGTCTAACGGCGTGAAGGGAGAAGCCGTTCAATGCGGGCAACCGCCCAAAGGCGTAACGCCGATACGTCCAAGGAGCTATGTTTGCCGGAACCGACGCCTTATTAGCAGGCTGTGCCCTGCCCCCGCGGCTCCTAGGATCACCGACGGCAACCGCCATGTGGCGGCGAACGCCGGTGGCGGCAAGGAAACAGCAGGCAATGGCACTGTCTCACGCGGTAATCATCCCGACCTGCGGACGCCGGGAAATTCTCGGGCGTCTGCTGCTCTGGCTTGGCGAGCAGACCAGGCTGCCGGATGAAGTCATCATCTCGACGACGGACGAGACCCAGGTTCCCGATGTCAGCACGCGTTTTCCCGTCAAGATCGTGTTCGGCGTCAAATGTCTGTCGGCGCAGCGCAATCGCGGCCTTGAAATCGCGTCAGGCCGCTTCGACGCCATCACCTTTCTCGATGACGACCTGCTTCCCGCGACGGATTATCTCGAACGCGCCGGGCGGGCGCTGCGCCAGAACCCCGGCTGGGCGGTGGTCATGGGCCATATCATTCTGGATGGCGCGACGACCGGCGAGATTTCATGGGCGCAGGGGCTGGAAACGCTGCATGCGGCCGAAGCCGCCGGCCCGGCCGACGGCAGGGCGCTCGACCGGATCGGCGCCCAGGGCGGCAATATGACGATCCGCGCAGGCATGATCGGCGACCTGCGCTTCGACGAGCGGCTGGCGCTCTACAGCTGGCAGGAAGATATCGACTTCAGCACCCAGCTGGGGCGGCGCGGACGCATCGTCTGCCTGCCGACGATCCGCAGCGTCCATCTCGCGGTGAGAAGCGGCCGCACCAGCGGCATGCGCTTCGGTTATTCGCAGATTATAAATCCGGTCTACCTGCTGCGGAAGGGAACCATGCCGGCCGGTTTCGCGCTGAAGCTGATGGGGCGCAACCTGATGGCCAATGCCGTGCGCAGCGTCCGGCCCGAAACCCATGTCGACCGGCGCGGGAGGCTGCGCGGCAACCTCATGGCCCTCGGCCATCTGCTGAAGGGACGCATCGAACCGGAATATGTTCTCGAAATCCAGAGCAGGCCGCCCGAAAGGGGGAACCGGTTTCAGGACAACGACATGCGTGAACACAACAGCTTGAAGCGCAAGGAGCGCATCTGAAAGATCGCGGCGCGCTTTAGAGCCGTTCATGGTTCCACGGTATCGCCGAACGGCTAAAAATCTTTGTTTTGTCGCGTTTCCGAACCGGAAAAGCGTTTTCACTTTTCCTGGAAGCGCTCTAGCCAAGGGAGCAGGATCATGCGCTTCAACCCGATCGCCTCATCGCGCCCCGGCGCCCTCCTTTGCGTCTGCGCGGCATCGGCCGCGCTGCTTTTCGGTGCGGTGCCGACACATGGCGGGGAATACCGGCTCGGGGCGCAGGACAAGGTGCGCATCAAGGTGTTCGAATGGCGCGCATCGCGCGACGCCGTGTTTGAATGGACGGCGCTCAACGACGTCTTCATCGTCGGTTCGTCCGGAGCGCTGTCGCTGCCGCTGGCGGGCGAGATCGACGCGGCGGGGCGCACCCCCGCGGAACTGGCCAGCGCCATAGGCGACAGCCTGGTGCGCAATATGGGGCTCGGCCGCAAGCCCGACACGGCCGTCGAAGTGGTGCAGTACCGGCCCTTCTACATTCTGGGGCAGGTCAGCCAGTCCGGCGAATTCGCCTATCGGCCCGGCCTTACCGTGATGCAGGCGCTTGGCATCGCTGGCGGCATCAAGGGGCGTGAGGAGCGCATGGACCGCTATGAGCGCGAGATCATTCAGGGCCGGGGCGACGCGAAGCTGATCGGGCTCAGCAAGATCAACCTGCTGGCGCGCAAGGCGCGGCTGGAGGCGGAACTGGCGCAGGCAGCGTCCATCGACTTCCCCCCGCAGCTTGCCGCCTTCGGCAATGATGGCGAGGTCGCCCTGCTGATGCGGCAGGAGGCCTCGATTTTCACGGCGCGCAAGGAAGGCATGGAAACGCAGATACGCGCCCTCAGCAATCTGCGCGATTTTCTCGCGAAGGAGGTGACTTCGCTCGGCGCGCAGCTGGTGTTTCTCGACAAGCAGGTGGAGCTCGTGCAGAAAGAACTCGGCAGCGTTGCCACGCTGGTGGAACGCGGCCTTGCCGTCGCCCCGCGCGAACTCTCTCTCGAACGTTCCCTGGCACAGGTGCAAAGCGAACGGCTTGCCGCCGAAACCGGCCTGCTGCGCAGCCGGCAGGAAATCAGCCGCACCGAAATCCAGATCATCGAATTGCAGGACACGCGCCGCAACGAGATCGCCAACGCACTGCGCGACACGCAGGTGGAGCTGGACGCGCTCGATCGCAAGGCGGAAACGACGGCGCGGCTGATCCTGGAGTCCGAACTGGCTGCCCCGCGGCTGATGGCCCGCCGCGCCGCCATGGAGCAAGCCGAACCGGTCTATACGATCTACCGGCCGGCGTCCGACGGAAGCGTTTCGGAAATGACGGCCACGATGTCCACCCCCGTTCAGCCGGGCGATACGGTGAAGGTCGAAATTCCGGTGCCGCCGGACTATCTCAAAGCGATCGGCAATGTGGCGGATACGTCCCCAGCCGATGTCGGGGCGGCCGCGGTGGACGTGGGTTCCGCCGACATTACCGGCAGCAACGCCGCCACCCGGTAGAATGGCTTCATGCCGGGAGCGCGGGGCCGGGCGGCAGGTCCAGTGGCTGACCGTGCGGCGCTGCGTTCACCCATATCCGTGCCGAACAGGCCATCACCACGGCCAGCGGAACGAAGAACCCCATTCCTGGATCGGCAAGACCGCCGGCAAGCGAAGCGGCCAGCAAAACGGCCAGCGCGCCTGCCCGCGCGCTTGCCATGATCGCATCGGCTTCGGCATCGATCGTCTGTGGCGCATTGCGCAGCGGCCACACCAGCGCCGCCAGCAGCATCGCGATCAGGAGCGCCCCGACCACGCCAAGCTGCGAAAGCACGGCTATCGGCCAGCTCGAAGCGCGTGAACTCCCAAGGCCGATGCCAAGCCCGCTGGTGTCGAAGAAGGCTTGCAGGCTCTTGTAGTTCCAGTAAGCCCGCTCCTGCCCGGACGCCGAGGACATCTTGTGCGTCACCATCTGATCGATGAGCCGCATGAGAGGCTCGAAGAAGCGGGCATTGCCGAGGCTGACGGCCATGATGGCGAGGCACAGGACCGTCAGAAGCACGACCAGCAGAACATCCTGCCGGCTGGGCCTTGCCGAAGCCAGCGCGCGAAGCAGGGACAGCGCGACCGGAATGCCGAGCAGCGCGAGCCCGACATAGGCAGTCGTCGACGTGGACAGGAGAAGCAGCAAAAAAAGCGTTGCCGCAATCCCCGCCGCGAAGCGCGAATTCGTCCTGCGCCAGTAGGTGTAGCTGAAGGCCAGCCCGGCCAGCGACACCGCGCCGAAGGTGGAAGCCTCGGAATACGGCCCCGCGATCCGCCAGAAACCGCCTTCCATGGTCAGTGTAAGCATCGCATAGCTGGCGGTGCGGATCGGAGCCAGCACATCCCCCGCCCCCGCTATCTTGCCGGCAAGGTCGAGCATGCCCATCGCCGTATGCAGCCCGAACCACAGGAAGAAGCCGCGCTTCACCTCGACAAGCATTTCGCGGCGGCGCAGCAGCAGGCAAAGCGCGAGGAAGACGAGTATGCCGAGCATGAGATACGCGGTCTGCGTGACATTCGCGGAAGAGGGACCGAGCGCGGTTTCATAAACGCCACGGCTGGTGCGCGAGGCGACGAAAACGCTGGTCTGCCCGGCAAACAGCCTTGGAAACAGAACCGCCCCGATCAGCGCGTGGAACATCAGAACCACGACGACGGAGGCTGCCCCGATACGGCTGAAAACCGCCGCCAGTTCGCGCCAGATATTCTTGCGCGCCGTAGCCGTCATCAGAAGCACAGCCGCAAAGACCGTATAGATCTGCGGTGACGAGCCGCCGAGCGAAGAGAGCGTTGCGATGGCGGTCGCGCCAAAGGCGAGGGAAGCCATGAAGGCCACGACCATCGACCAGCGCATGAAGCGAACGAAAGCGACGATGGCCAGGCACACGATGATTCCTGCGACCGAAGGCTGCATGGCTTCAGCCCGGACGGGGCGCGATGCGGCCGAAGCCGGCGCGCTTCGCGGCATTGTTAAAAAGCGCTTCCCATGCGCGTGCGAACCTGTTTTTTTCTACGGCAGGCGGGTCACTGTGCGGATGCGGCAAGAAGGAGGCTGGCATGACCCCGGCGCTCATCGTGGCACTCATCATGGCTGGCGCGGCAGGGCTGATCATCGGCGCACGTTTTCGCGCGCCGGCGATTGTCGTGGCAACGTTCGCCGTTGTCACGGCGTCGGTCGTGACCGGTGTCGTTTCTGGCTCGTCCCTCAAGCTCATCCTTCTCCGAACCCTTTACCCGATCCTGACGTTGCAGGGATGCTATCTGATCGGCCTCGGCCTGACGGCGCTTTTCGATCGCGCCACGAACGCCCCGCCAAACGTCGCGGACACATCCGCAAAGCGCCCCGCGCGACAGGCAGACGTCAGGAAGCCCGATCGAAATTCATGACTGCGCCGACAGTGCGCAGGAGGATCGCGAAATCCGCGCGCATCGACCAGTTGCGCACATATTGCGCATCCAGCAGCACACGCCCGGCATAATCCACCGCGTCGCGCCCGGTCACCTGCCACAGGCCGGTGAGGCCGGGTCTGGTGCGCAGATAATCGTTCGCGACAGGGCCATAGCGGTGCAGTTCCTCGGCAACGACGGGGCGCGGGCCGACGCAGCTCATGTCTCCGCGCAGGATGTTGAACAATTGCGGCAGCTCATCGAGGCTCGATTTGCGCAGCAGGCCGCCCAGAACCGTCAGGCGCGGATCGCGCTTCAGCTTGCGCGCCCGGCGCCACTCGTCCGCCGCCTGGGGATCGCCGGCCAGATATGTCTCCAGCCGTTCCTCGGCATCGATCACCATGGTTCGGAACTTGTAGCAGCGAAACATGCGCCCGTTAAAACCGATCCGCTGATGGAAGAAAACGACCGGCCCCTTGCCGGTGAGCCTGATCAGCAATGCGACCGCCAGCATCAGCGGCAGCGCCAGAACCAGCGCCGTCGCGGCGACCGCCACATCCGCCATCCGTTTCGGCCGGCCACCGAGCGGATGTTGCCAGACATGATCGAAACCGCCCGATGCAGCCGCCGGCATGGAAACCGCCGCATCTTCCGCCTCGGCGGTCCGCTGCCGCCGCAACCCCGACATGGCAACGCGCCGGCGGTTCAGAAGCAAGCGCCTCCGCCCCGGAAACGCGCTGTTTCCGGCATGGTATCTTTCCCTGATCGACATGACAAAGAGGCCCCTTGCCGCGTAGCTGTGCCTGCTTGTTGTTATGCCGGCAGGATGTCGAAAAGGGCCGTTCACCCACAAGCGGCTCAATAGTGGTAGCGTGCTCAGGCAGGCGGAAGGCGGGCTACGACCAAATGCTGGCTTGGCCGGGTCGCCGGTTGCGCTGAATGCCGCGCCGTCAGCGCCTTTTGGCTACCGGAAGCATGTCGCCCGAAAGTGGAAACCGGTTTCGGGACAACGACATGCGTAAAGACAGGAACTTAAAGCGTCAGGCGCGGATCTGAAAGATCGCGACGCGCTTTAAAGCATGTCGCCCGAAAGCGGAAACCGGTTTCGGGACAACGGCATGCGTAAAAAAGAAGCTTATGGCGCAGGGAGCGGAACTGGAAGATCGCGACACGCTTTGACTTCCTGCCACAAGGCGTCGGCCGTCTTTTTCCAGGTGTAGCGGGCAGCCATTGCCTGCCCGCGCGCCACCATGCCGGCGCGAAAATGCGGATCGCCCTCGAAGCGCAGAATTGCCTGCGCCCACTCGTCCGGCGAATCCGCATCGGCATAGACCACCTCGTCCCCCAGCACTTCCGGCATGCTGCCCAGCGCGCAGGTGATAACCGGCGCGCCCGAGTTGAGCGCCTCAAGCTGGGTCATCGCAAATCCTTCGGTCCGGGCCGGCTGGACGAAAACCAGCGCATGATGGTAGAGCGCGCGCAGATCGGCATCGCTGACATCCGAAACGACGACCAGCCGGTCGCCCGCCTCCTGCACGGCGCCGACGGCCTTGCGCAGATCTGCCCGTGCAATGACCGCCAGTTTGAGAGGGCTGCCGCCCATCCGGGTCATGGCGCGGTAGATCACCTCGACATTCTTGTAAGCAAAAGAGCTGCCCAGCATCAGCACATAGCCATGCGGACGCAGGCCGAACCTCGTCAGCACGGTCTCATCCGGCTTCACCCGCAAAATGTGATCGGCTCCGTTGTGAATGACGGCAATCCTGGAAGCCGGCGCAATGCCGAAGCTTTGAAGCGTCTGGCTGGAAAATTCCGAAACCGTAATCACCCGGCGCGATATGCGCCCGGCAAGGCGCATCAGCGGCCGGTGCGTGCGCAATTCCCCCGGCGGATAGGATTGCGGATAGAGGAACATCTGCGCATCGTGCAGATAGGTAAGCATATGGGGATGATACAGCGGCGCGACATTGGCGAAGTTCACCAGCGTTCCCTTGCGCGCCATCAGCCCCAGATCGACCAGTTCCCACAACTTGCCGCCGAGAATGTCCCGGCGGCGGACCGGGATTGCCCGCAAGGGCAGCGAGCGCACCGCATTGCCGGGGCACAGCACCTCCACCGCCACGCCCGCGAAGCGTTCATCGCCGGCCAGCATGGCCGCATCCCAGCAGGCCAAAACCTCTTCGGCGACCCGCGAAGTGCCGGTGATGGGTCCGCGCAGGAAACGGCCATTGACATATATCGTTGCGGGCAGGCCTGCTTCAACCATTTCATAGCTCCCCGGCAACCGCCGGCATCCATATCGGGATCATCCGGAAACGGTAGGCTATTGCCTCACGATCCGTTTGACTCGTCAATGATTTCGGATTGAGATTTCCTTGACACTGCCCGGAAACCGGACGCCCCGGGAGGCTTGAGTGGAAAAGCGCAATCTCGCAGTTTTCTTCTTCGCAGGCTGTTTCAGCACCGTGACCGACGGCTGCCATGTGCGTGCCTGCCAGGGTATCGAGATGCTGCTCGCCCTCGGCTGGCGCGTGGCCGTCTACTCCTACCGCAATCATCGTCAATGGCCGTGGGACACCAAGGGGATCGCGACCTTCCACGCCCGCTTCCCGGGCGTCGAGCTGGTGCTCGACGACTGGAACCGGGGGCTGGCCTTCGTTCAGAAGGTCAAGGGCGTCATGTCCTATTTCGGAGGCCGGCCGGCCACACGGGCCCTCAACACATGGCTTCCGATGCTCACTCCCGGGTTCGATCGGCTGCGGCGGGACCCCGGCCTGAAACTTGCGCTGGTAAGCTATCCCTGGGGCATATCCCACCTCAATGGCCCGCCCGGCCCGCGCATGATCGTTGACACGCACGATCTTGCAGCCCTTGAACTGATCGGCGACGCTCCTGCCGGGCAAGCCGGATTGCGCGCCATGCTCGTGCTCAGGCGCGAACTTTTCTATCTCGGGCTGGCCGATGAAATCTGGTCGATTTCCTTCAGCGAAGGCCAGTTCCTGAAAACCCTCCTGGAACGCGAGCGCGTGCGCATCGTGCCGCCGGCGCTGCAAAGCTGGACCAAAACAACGCCAGCCGATGCGCCATTCGTCTACGACCTGGTTTTCATCGGATCCGACAATCGCTGGAACGGGGACGCCATCAGCAGGTTCCTCGATGCCTGGAGCGGGTGGAACCTGCCGCTGAAAATCGCCATTGCCGGCAGCGTGTGCCGCGACAGGCGGCTGTCGGCGGGAAACGGCGTCGAATTGCTGGGTTTCGTGGATGATCTCGCTTCCCTCTATGCGAAGGCCCGCGCCGCGATCTGTCCGGTCGAAGGAACGGGCACCAAAATCAAACTTATCGAGGCGCTTTCGGCAGGCCGCCCGGTCTTCGCCGCTCCCGGCGCGCTGACCGGCCTGCTGCCTGGCTATGAGGATTGCGTTCTGCCGCTCGACCGCGGCAGCGTGGCGGCCCTGCTTGGCGACCGGCTCGCGCTTGCATCGGCACAGAAGGCGGCGCGGCATTATGCGCGCGCCTACAGCTTCGATCGCGTGGTTGCCGAAACCAGCGGGGGGCTGGCCGGAGAACCGGCAACGGCGATGGGCAATCCGTCCATTCTGGCCATCAGTTCCAGATAGCGTTTTGCGGTTTCGTCCCAACTGAATTTTCTGGCCTGCCTGCGCCCCCGCGCAATCATTTGGCGCCGCAGCGCCGCATCACCGGCCAGTTGCACGAAACGGTGGAACCAGATGTCGGCGCCGTCCGGCGGGGCGTAGAGCACCGCATCGCGGCCGATCTCGGGAAGGCTGGCGCGGTCGGACGCCACCACGGGGCAGCCCCGCGCCATGGCTTCGAGCATCGGCAGGCCGAACCCCTCGACCAGGGAAGGAAAGGCCAGGCACAGGCAATCCTCCAGCAATGCGGCAAGCTCGTCGTCGCCGATCCGCCCCAGCCAGCCGATATTCGCGCCATCCAGCTCCTGCGCGGCGCCGAAGACGCGGCGGTCCGAAAGGCCGACCACGGCGATGCGCAGGCCTGCCTGCGCGAGGCGATCGGCGATGCCGAGTATGAGGTCGATATTCTTGTGCGGCGCGCGGCTGCCCAGCAAAACGACGGTGCCGGCGCCGGCGGCGGAATGCGTGCGTATCGAATGGCGCGGCGTCCAGCGCAACGCATGCTCATAGCCATCCGGCGCTATCGTGATCTTGCCGGCCCCGCACAGGCCGTGGCGGACGAGCTGGCCGGCGGAATAATCCGATACGGTCGTGACATGCGCGACCCTTGCGGCCAGCGCCGGGATCAGCGTGCGGTAGAGCATCCGGAACGGCAATGAATAGCTTTGCGGACAGATGCGCGTGTTGAGGTCGTGAATGCACAGGATCTGCCTGCGCGCCGCCAGCGGGCCGCTGTTGCACAGGCTGACGAGGCCCCCCTTCACTTCGGAAGGCAGCACCGCCTGTTCCCAGCCATGGCCGCCGAAACGGCCGGCGATGCGGGTGCGGATCGTCGCCAGCGCGAGCTCGTCCCTGCTGCCGGGCGGAGCCAGGAGCTCGACATTCAGGTCCCGCCCGAGCGGGTCCCCGGCGGCGATGCGGGCATCGAGCGCTCGCACGACCTCGCGCGCATAACGCTGCACGCCGGTAACGGGCTGAGCCAGGAACCGGCCATTGATCGTCCAATGCCGCGCGCGCGCCATCATGCGGGTCGCTGCGCCGGCCGCCGGGAGGACCGGCGACGCCGGCGCAGGCCAGACAGGCGCAGGCCAGACAGGCTCAGGCCAGGCAGCCGGTATCTCCGGGCCAGCAGAACGCCCAGGATGGGAGCGTTGGCGATGCGCAGCGTGCGGGCGAGATCGGCAAGTGAATCGAGCGGCGTGTCGTCGCTTTCCGCCACCACCATGACCCCGTCGAGAAGCGGGCACACCAGCAGTCCGTCGGCTCCATGCTCATAAGCCGGCAGATCGACGATCACGACCTTGTAATGATCCAGCGTCTTCAGCAGATCCTGCATGTTGGCGGGCAATGAAAGGTTTGCCGCCCTGCCCTGCCGGTTCGGTATGAAATCGAAACCCGCCGGAGAAGCGGTACGGATCGCCGCGGCGGCGGCGGGGCGGACGCCTGCCGCCTCTCCCTTCGCCGCGCAGGGCAACGAAGCACCCTCCAGCGCGCCGGTCAGCGGACCGTGCGGGTCCAGGTCGATCAGCAGCGTCTGCATTCCCGAAGCCGCGTAAAGCGCTGCGAGATTGCCGGCCACCGCGCTTTTCACCCGTGCCGGAAGAGCGGCGGTAACGCCGATGCAAAGCCTTTTCCTGCCGGCATCGCCCAGGCTGACCACAGCCCTTGCCTCCCTCAGGCCCATGCTGAAGGGAGAGTGCGGGTGGCGGAGCACTTCTTCGAAAAGCCCGGCCGGTTCACGCAAGCCGGAATGCGGCAGTTCGCCGGTGCACACGAGCCCGAGTTCCCCGGCGATCTGGCCCGGCCTGCGCAGGGTGCGGTCCAGGCTGTGGCGCATAAACGCGACGCCGATACCCAGCGTCAGGCCGGCAAAGGCCCCGAAAATCAGGGTCAGCCGCGTGCGGGGATGGCTTTGCACCCTTGGCTGCACCGCCGCAGTGATGACGCGCGAATTGGCGATCAGGAAAGGCTGCTGGTTCACCGCGCTGGTGTAGGCGGCAAGAAGGCTCTCATACATCTTGCGATAGGTTTCGGCCGCCACTTCGAGCTGTTCCAGCGTGGGCGCGTCGGCGCGCGGGCCGCCTGCCGCCGCCTCGTCCGGCCGGTCCACCCGATAGTCGTAGGTGGCGCGGAATTCCTGTGCGATCTGCGTTGCCTTGTTCATCTGGACGCCCGCCTCGTCGATGCGCTTCTCCAGCCATGCCACGCCGTCGCGGGCGGAAGCCGCGCGATTTTCCATCTGTTCACGCACGAAGGCATCCGCCGTGGCGTTTGCGATGCGCGCGGCCAGCGCCGGGTCGAGCGACTGGAAATAGATGTCGATCGCATAGGAGACGCCGACCCGCTGGACATCGAGATTGCCGGCGAAAACCTCCGCCGCCTTCTGCTGCGGGGTCAGCCTGTCGTCCCCGTCTTCGGCGCGGGAGTGGACATAGGGAACGCCGGTCATCAGCGCGCGTAATCTGGCCAGCCGCTGCCCAAGGCGCGACCCGCCGGTATCCGCGAATACCGGATTGTGCGTCAGGTCGAGCCGGTCGATCACCATCATGGCGATTTTCTGGGAACGCAGCAGCGCAAGCTGGCTCTCGATCTGGGCCGTGTCGAGCGACAGATTCACCTCGACCATCTGCTGCTGCATGAACTGCGGCAGCTTCGGCTCGATCAGAATCTGGGTGCGGGCGGTGAAAATCCGGTCGGAGGTGGCAAGGTAAAGGCTTGCTCCGGCAATGCCGATCAGGGCGAAGACCATGATGGAGGCGACATAGCGGCTGAAAAAGGAAAGAATATCCGACAGGTCGACGAATTCGGCCGAACCGCCGCGGCCTTGCCAATCGCTGGGCGGCCAATCTCTGGTTGGCCATTCTCTGGGCGGCCAGTCTCTGGTTGCCGCCGCGGCCCACTGCCGTTCCAGCATGGCTCTGCGCTCCCCTGATTGCGCCCGTCTTTATTTTGCGCCCTTCTTTGCGCCGGCCTTTCGCCTGCAAGCCTAGCGCCGCGCCGGCGATGCGAAAACACGGCCAAACGAGGTAGGCAGGTCATTTGCCGAACGATGGTTCAGGCACTTTCACGAAGTGCGCCCTCCTGAAGCAGAGGGCGGGCGTTTTCGTCTGCCGCCGGTGCCGCCCCGGCCTTCCCCGCAACCGGCAATGGATGGACCAGCGCACCCTCGGTCTTGTCGAGATATTGCATCAATGCCGTCACCAGATGATAGAAGATGCTCGCCGGCACTTCGCTCGCCATCGCCCGGCCCCGCTCGTCGATGCGGTCGATCCAGAACCCGGTCGGCGCGGGATCGATGTGCCAGCGGAACAGACGCCCGACGCGGGCCTCGATTTCCGGTTTCAGATCCGGCCCGTCGGCGCGGTCGAGCGCGATGGCCGCCTTGATGGCCTCGGTCTGCGGCCAGCTTCGCGAGATCAGGTCGAGCGGCATCCCCTCGCGCGAGACCGCGCCATAAGCCAGCCCGGTGGCCCGGTTCAGCCCATTGGCGACCGCCGATGCATAGAGTTTGCGCGCATAAGGAACAAGGTCGGCCTGCTTGCTGCGCCCGGCGAAATCGACCAGCAGCGAAGCCCATTCGAAATGGTGGCCGGGCTCGGTCCACAGCCCTTGCGGGCCTTCTGCCGGCTTCCATTCATTGTCGAAATATTCGCCGATCGTCCAGCTTTCGGCATCGAAGAAATGCGTTCGGAACAGATCGACGATGCGCGCCGCCCGGCGCAGATAGCCGCGCTCGCCGGTAACCTCATGCCAGGCGAGGAACGCTTCCAGCATATGCATGTGCGGATTGGAACGCCGCGGCTCCGCGCCCGTGCCGCCGCAGGTTTCGAGGAAGCCGGTCAGCCGCTCGTCCTCAAGCCAGGTTTCAACGAAGGCCATCGTCTCCCCGCCCTTCGTCAGCGCATCCCTGTTGCCCGCGCGGTGAGCATAGGCAAAGGCCAGAAGCACACAGGCATGGTCATAGGCGTCCTCGCAAGGGTCGGCGATGGAGCCGTCGACATTGAGCGTTCGCGCCCAGCCGCCGCGCGCGGTGCGGCCCTTTTCCATGAAGGCGATTCCATGCGCGATCAGTTCGCTGGCTGGCCCCTTCCATCCGCGCAGGCTTGCGACGGAATAGGCATAGACCTGCCGCGCCATGGTGCGCATGCGTTTTTGCTTGCCGAGCGGCGTGCCGTCGAAGGCGAAGGCCTCATGAAAACCGCCATGGCGCTCGTCCACGCCGGCTGTCGACCAGCGTGGCAATGTTTCCTCAAACAGCCAGTGGGCGACCCGCTCCCGCCATGCGCCGGGCAGTATCACACGCCCGTGAGCAGGGGTGAACCTGACTTCCAGCCGGCCCCATTTTTCAAGCTGCTCCACCACATGCCTGACGTTCTGGCTCTCGGCGACGGGCGCCACGAACGTGGCGTCTTCAGTCGCCACGACCGCGACGTCCCGCAACCCCACCGCCGACAGAAGCCTGCCGTTGCTGCGCAGATAGGAGCGCTCGCAATCCAGGGCGACGACATCGCCGATCACCACATTGCCACGCTCATCGGTGGGGCTCGCCTCAAGCAGCGATTGCCATGATCCCAGATCGCTCCAGCCGAAGCGCGCCGGCACCATGGCGATGTTGCGCAGATGCTCCATGATCGCATAGTCGACCGAAATCGACTGGATCGACGCATAGGCGTCGAGGGGCAGCCAGATGCCGGACAGATCGCGCACCGCGCCGTTCAGCGCCCGTTCCGCCTGTAGCCAGATATCGCGGCGATGCCTGAGAAACGCGCTGCGGATAACGCTTGCCCGGAACAGAAAAATGCCGGTGTTCCAGAAGAAATCCGATGTCGCCAGATAACGGCCCGCCGTCCCGGCGTCCGGCTTTTCAACG
Source organism: Alphaproteobacteria bacterium (assembly GCA_036678505.1). Taxonomy (GTDB): domain Bacteria; phylum Pseudomonadota; class Alphaproteobacteria; order Rhizobiales; family Rhizobiaceae; genus Mesorhizobium. The sequence continues at coordinate 932 of JAZIHP010000039.1, read as the reverse complement.
AAGCGGACCACCCGGCGCACGGCCGGGCAGGCAAGGCCGTTTTCCGCCCGGCCATGCCCGGCGAAAGCCTCGCCGGCCTCGATGTAGCCATAGCCGGTTTCCGGGCGTGTCGGCTTGATGCCGAACACCACCACCTGCCCCGCCCGGGCTGCCGGAAGGCCGGCCTCGACGCTGTCCCAGAAATCCTGATCGGTCGAGATGATGTGGTCGGAGGGCACCACAAGCACGATGTCATCGCCGGTATCGGCGCCGTTGTTGGCGCCCTGGCCGGCAATCGTGTGCTGCGCCGCAATGGCCACCGCCGCCGCGGTATTGCGCCCGACCGGCTCGAAAATGGCGCTGCCGCCGCTATAGTCGAAACCGGCCAGATCGCTGCCGATGCGCGCGGCATTGCGTTCGGCGGCGATGATGTGAATGGGCGCCAACCCGCCCCGGCGCGCCTTCAGACGGCGCACCGTCTTCACCAGCATGGACCCATCGCCCGACAGATCGTGGAACTGTTTGGGATTGTCTTCCCGGGACAGCGGCCACAAACGCGATCCCACCCCGCCACTCATCACGAAACAAGAGATGCGCTCGGTCATGACCAGTCCACCTGCCATCGATCAGCTATGATCCGCCGTCCAAAATCCGCCCCTCCGGATGAACGCCTGAAGGTTCCGGACGCCATGCGGTTTCCCCGCGAGACCGCCTGCGTCCCTGCGGGGCTCAGGACCGGGCAAGCGGGGGGCCGGGCAAGCGGGGCTCAGGACCGGACGATAAGCGATGCCGGAGAGGCGTCCGGTTAACATGGGTTAATGACTGCCAGAAGGTGTTAACCCGTCCGACGGAAGGCTTACGCCGTTGAGCGGCAAGGGGAGTTGACGCTGCCGGCATTATCCCCCAGCGCCGGCCTTCCGCTGAATTCATGACAGGTTTGCGACGCAACGCCA
>JAZIHP010000038.1:0-36338 GCA_036678505.1 Alphaproteobacteria bacterium | reverse complement strand
GAATTGCGGCAGGACATGTGGGAGATGGTGCGCCGCCTGCGCCAAAGCGGCGTCACCATCATCCTCACCACGCATTATATCGAGGAGGCCGAGGAAATGGCCGACCGCGTCGGCGTCATCAACCACGGCGAGATCGTGCTGGTCGAGGACAAGGACGAGCTGATGCGCAAGCTCGGCCGCAAGCAATTGCGGCTGGAACTGCGCCAGCCCCTCGATGCGGTGCCGCAGGCGCTTGCCCGCTACGAGCTCGAACTTGCCGGCGACGGCGGCTCGCTCACCTACACTTACGACAATCAGAGCGAGCGGCCCGGCGTGGCCTCCCTGCTGCGCGATCTTGAAACCGCCGGCATCGCCTTTCGCGATCTCGACACGATCAACAGCTCGCTTGAGGAAATCTTCGTCAATCTGGTCAGGAAGGCGTCATGAACCGTCACGCAATCTGGGCCATCTACCGGGTGGAGATGACCCGCACCCTGCGCACCCTCATGCAGAGCGTCATTTCCCCGGTCATTTCGACCTCGCTCTATTTCGTCGTCTTCGGCGCGGCCATCGGCTCGCGCATCGACCAGATCGACGGCGTCAGCTATGGCGCGTTCATCGTGCCGGGGCTGATCATGCTGTCGCTGCTCACCCAGTCGATCTCCAACGCCTCGTTCGGCATCTATTTCCCGAAATTCGTCGGCACGATCTATGAGCTGTTGTCGGCGCCGGTCTCCTATCTGGAAATCATCATCGCCTATGTAGGGGCCGCGGCAACCAAGTCGGCGGCCATCGGCCTGATCATACTTGCGACATCGTCGCTGTTCGTGCCGATGCATATCGAACATCCCTTCTGGATGCTGGCTTTCCTGATCCTCACGGCGGTGACGTTTTCGCTGTTCGGCTTCATCATCGGCATCTGGGCAGGCACATTCGAGCAATTGCAGCTCGTGCCGCTGCTGATCGTCACGCCGCTCACCTTCCTCGGCGGTTCCTTCTATTCGATCGACATGCTGCCCGGCATCTGGCGCACCATCACGCTGTTCAACCCCGTGGTCTACCTCGTCAGCGGCTTCCGCTGGGCTTTCTTCGGCAAGGCCGACGTGTCGCTGGGCCTGAGCCTTGGCATGACGCTGGTGTTCCTGTTTGCCTGCGTGGCGGTCGTCGCGTGGATATTCAAGACAGGCTATCGGCTGAGGACATAGCGTCCGCCCCTGCCCGCAGGGCCCGATCCGCAAGCCGGCTTCATCAAAGCATCGGCGGACAGAAGGCGAAACGGCTATCCGGGGCATGTCATTTCGTTGCCGCGGGCGGTTGTCTTGGCCGCATTTATGCGACATCAGACGTTACCGTGCGGCTGCAATCGGGCTCCGGCCATTTGTTTTGGCGCAGTTGCAGGCGCGCGGCGCCGTGCATTTTTTGCACGGAGAAACCGCAGAAAAGGAATGCGTAAGGGATGAAGCCGATTACCGCCCTCATCGGCCGGATCGAATTGCCCATGCTGCTGGCCGGCGTGATCGTCGCGGGCGGGCTGTGGGGGTTCGTCGAACTGGTGGAGATCGCCACCGACCGCGCGCCCCACGCGCTGGACAGGGAAATTCTGCTGTTGTTTCGCGTCGCCGGCCACCCGGAAGTGCCGATCGGTCCCGCCTGGCTGGCCAGGATGATGCGCGACATCACCGCGCTCGGCAGCGCCGCCGTCCTGACCCTCATCACGGCCGCGACCGCCTGCTATTTCTTCGTGGCGCGCCGGCCGGCGAGCGGTTTGTTCGTCATCGCCGCCGTGGTCAGCGGGCAGATCGCAGCCACTCTCCTGAAAGCCGGCATCGACCGTCCCCGCCCCGACGTGGTGCCGCATCTGATGCAGGAAAGCTCGCTTTCCTTCCCCAGCGGCCACGCCATGATCTCGGCGCTCGTCTATCTGACGCTCGGCGCACTGGCCAGCCAGGCCGCACGGAACCAGGCGACGCGCATCTATATCCTGTCGCTGGCGGTGTTCGTCTCGTTGCTGGTTGGCGTATCGCGGCTTTACCTCGGCGTGCACTGGCCCTCGGACGTGCTGGCCGGATGGTGCGCGGGCTTCGCCTGGGCGATGCTGTGGTGGATGGCCGCGCGCCTCCTGCAACCAGGCAACAGATCGGGAAACGGCCTCGATCATCAGGTTTAAAACATTCATAGTGATGTTTGACGCATCATCATGAATGTATTAAATATCCATCTTGCAGATCCAGACAGGAGGCTGTGCCGGTGATCACAGCAGCGCAAATGCGCGCCGCCAGAGCACTTGCAGGCATCGACCAGAAAACGCTCGCCGAGCGGGCCGGAGTTTCATTGCCGACCATCCAGCGCATGGAAGCCAGCGATGGCGTGGTCCGGGGCGTGGTGGACACGCTCATGAAGGTGATCGGGGCCCTCGAAGAGGCCGGGGTCGAGCTTATCGGCGAAAACCAGCCCAGCGAACCCGCCGGGCGGGGCGTTCGCCTGCGGTCACGGTAGCCCCGGCCCGCCTGTGGATCGGCGAACAGGTCGCGACGGCGGCCGGCGATCATTCCGATGCCGACAGCGCCGCCACGCAACGATGCGAGCGAAGGCCGAGACATGAAGCAGCACGGCAGATCAAAACAGGTTGCCGATTCCACACCCCCCTCTTTCCGGGAATTGTTCACGCCCAAACTGGTGACCGTTCTGCGCGAAGGCTACCACCTTCCCCAGCTCAGGGCCGATGCGATTGCCGGCCTGACGGTCGCCATCGTGGCGCTGCCGCTGTCGATGGCCATCGCCATCGCCTCGGGCGTCGGCCCCGAAAAGGGCCTGTTTACCGCCATTGTCGGCGGTTTTCTGGTCTCCCTGCTTGGCGGCAGCCGGTTCCAGATCGGGGGCCCGGCGGGCGCCTTCATCGTTCTGGTCGCCGCCACGGTCGAGCGTCAGGGCGTCGAGGGTCTCGTTCTGGCGACGATGATGTCCGGCGTCTTCATGGCTGCGGCCGGCTGGCTGCGGCTCGGCACCTACATCAAATTCATTCCCTATCCCGTCACCGTCGGCTTCACGGCCGGCATTGCCGTCATCATCTTCGCCAGCCAGCTGACCGATCTGTTCGGGCTCACGCTCGCGGAAAAGGAACCGGGCGACCTGATCCCCAAGCTGATGGCGCTTTTCAATGCCGCGCCCACCGTCAATGCAGGCGCGGTCGCCATTGCGGCGCTGACGATCGCCAGCATCGTGGGGCTGAAGCATTGGCGTCCGTCATGGCCGGGCATGCTGATTGCGGTGGCGCTCGCCTCCATTGCGGCCGCCGGCCTCGACGTGGAGACCATCGGCACGCGCTTCGGCGGCATTCCTTCGATGCTGCCGAGCCCCACGCTGCCGGCAATGGGCGCGGAGAAAATGCTGGCCGTGCTTCCGGACGCCATTGCCTTCACCCTGCTCGGAGCCATCGAATCCCTGCTTTCGGCGGTGGTCGCCGATGGCATGACCGGACGACGCCATCGCTCCAACTGCGAACTGGTGGCGCAGGGCATCGCCAATATCGGCTCCGCCCTGTTCGGAGGCATCTGCGTGACCGGCACCATCGCCCGCACCGCCACCAATGTGCGCGCCGGCGCGCATGGCCCGGTGTCCGGCATGCTTCACGCGGTGTTCCTGCTCGCCTTCATGCTGCTGGCGGCGCCGCTGGCCAGCTATATTCCGCTGGCGGCGCTGGCCGGCGTTCTGGCCGTGGTTGCATGGAACATGATCGAACGGCCGGCCTTCCGGGCGCTGATCCGGTCCTCGCGCGGCGATGCGGCGGTTCTGCTCATCACCTTCGGGCTGGTGATCTTCCGCGATCTGACCACGGGCATCGTGGTCGGCTTCCTGCTCGGCGCGCTCCTGTTCATCGACCGCATGGCCAAGTCGGTCGAGGTCGAGGCGGAAAGACCGCTGGTGGCCGAGGACCGCGCCGATGCGGCAGAAGGCGAAAGGCAAGCCTATGACGCCGCTGCCGCTTCCGACCCGGACATTCTCGTCTATCGCATTTCAGGCGCGTTTTTCTTCGGGGCCGCCTCCACGGTCGGCAGCGTGCTCGACCGGATCGCGGGCCAGCCGAAAACCTTCATCCTCGACTGCTCGGGCATGCCGCTGATCGATTCGACCGGCGCCAATGTGCTGGAAGGCGTCGCGCACAAGGCGCAGAAACAGGGCGTGCTGTTCTATATCGCCGGCGCCACGCCGCAGATGCGCAAGCTTTTGACCGCGCACGGCATCAAGCCGCCGCAGGTGCATTATCGCGCCAGCGTCGCTTCAGCCAAAGCACACGCCCGGGCGCAGATGCGCCAGTCCGCGGAAGAGACGGAACCTGCCTGAGGAAAGGTCAGCGCAGTTCAGAGGGAAAGCCGTTCAAGGCCATCGAGGCGTTGGAATAGCGGATATCGCCGGTGATCTCGGCTCCCAGCCAGTCCGGCAGGGCCGTATCCGGCACCTTATCCGCCGTTTCGAGTTCGGCCACCACCAGCCCCTCGAAGCTGCCGGAAAAGACATCGACCTCGTAGAGATAACCTTGGTGGCGAATGTGATGGCGGGTCTTGGTGATGATCGCCCCGACCGCGAAAGCCTGCATCTCATGCGCGTCGGCCAGCGGAACATCGTACTCGAATTCGTCGCGCACCCGCAGGTCGGAACCGAATTTGAGGGTCAGCCGCGCCTGCGCGGCATCGGTGATTCGCACCCGCACCGACCGTTCGGCGGTGATCGCCAGGTAAAACTGAACGATGGCCCGGCCGGCTTCGGCCTTCGCCAGCCACGTCTCGTTCCTCACCAGAAATTTTCGTTCTATTTCCCTGGCCATGTTCATCTGGTAGGGCATCACGACGCGATGCGCATCAGTTTTCGCTCCATTTCCTGTGTATGCGACAGTACGGCGCCCGGCAGATCATTGACCTCGCAGCGTCCCCGGCATACTTTAGAATGATTCTAAAGTGGATATTCATCATCATGCTTTCACGCGTTTTCGGCTTTGGCCGCCGCTCCTTCGAATCCCTTTCCGAGCAGGAAATCCTCGCGCTCGCCATCTCTTCGGAGGAGGACGACGCGCGCATCTACCGGGCCTATGCCGACGGGCTTGTGGAAGCGTTTCCACAATCGGCGAAAATATTCGAAGCCATGGCCGAGGAGGAGGACCGGCACCGGGCGGCGCTGATCGAATTGCACCGCAAGCGTTTCGGAGAGCGTATCCCGCTGATCAGGCGCGAACATGTGAAGGGCTATTATGAGCGCCGGCCGGACTGGCTGACGCGGCCGCTGGGCATCGACAAGGTGCGGGCTCAGGCGGAAGACATGGAGCGGCAGGCCTTTGCCTTCTATACCGAAGCGATAAAGCGCACTTGCGATGCCTCGACACGCAAATTGCTCGGCGATCTGGCCGCTGCGGAACAGGGCCACGAAGCGCTGGCGCGCCGGCTCGAACAGGAACACGTTCCAGGCTCGGTCCGCGACGAGGAAGCCGAGACCGAACGGCGGCGTTTCATTCTCACCTATGTGCAGCCGGGGCTTGCCGGATTGATGGACGGCTCGGTTTCGACGCTGGCCCCGATCTTCGCCGCCGCCTTCGCCACGCACGATACGTGGCAGACATTCCTCGTCGGCCTCGCCGCCTCGCTGGGCGCCGGCATTTCCATGGGCTTTACGGAAGCCGCTTCAGATGACGGCAAGCTTTCAGGCCGGGGCTCGCCGGTAAAGCGTGGCTTCGCCTCCGGCATCATGACCGCTCTTGGCGGACTTGGCCATGCCCTGCCCTATCTGATCCCGGATTTCTGGACTGCGACTTCGGTGGCGAGCGTCATCGTTTTCTTCGAGTTGTGGGCGATCGCCTATATCCAGAAGCGCTACATGGAAACGCCTTTCCTGCGCGCCGCCTTTCAGGTCGTCCTGGGCGGCGGACTGGTGTTCGCGGCCGGCGTTCTCATCGGCAATGCCTGACGGCTTTGCGAAAGCGCGGCGGGCGGCACGGCCGGCCGCCGCCGGCCATTGAAGTGCGGCCGGAAAGCCACAGTTTTCCAGTAGTGGCGCAAGGGCCTGAAAAGACCGCCAAACAGCCGCATTCCGGCCATGAAGCAGCGCGTTTTACGGGAAAGGTTAAGGTCGCGTTCACCACCTATTCACGCTCGCCGGGTATGGTGTGCGCACTTCGGAAGAACCGTCCGGAATGGAGCAACCCCATGTCACTCGTGAACCTCATGCGCCGCCTGATCGTAACCATCCGCGAGCTCATCGCTCCTTCTTACCGGCCCGAGCGCCACTATATGCGCGGGCCCGGCCCCGCCACGTCCCGCCGGATGGGAAACAGGCTGTGACCGCCGACGCCATGAAAGATCGGAAATTTCCGGGCACGGCCGCCCGGAATGGCGTGGACATGGCCGGGCGCGCCGCCCGCGCCACCACCTGCCATGCCCCGCGCGCCGCAGATTTGCGCCGCCGCTGACGCTCCACGCAGAAGCACGATAAAAACGGCGCGCATTCACCGCAATGCGCGCCATTCCGGTTCGGTTCAGCCGCCAAGTCCTTCGAACAGCACCGTCGACAGATAGCGCTCGGCGAAGGACGGGATGACGACCACCAGCGTCTTGCCTGCATTTTCCGGCCGTGAACCGACCACCGCCGCCGCCTGAAGGGCCGCACCGGAGGAGATGCCGACCGGCACGCCTTCCAGCCGCGCCACCAGCCGCGCATTGGCGATGGCGTCTTCATTGGAAACCGTGACGATCTCGTCATAGACGCCGGTGTCGAGCACCTCCGGGGCAAAGCCCGCGCCGATGCCCTGAATCTTGTGCGGGCCCGGCGCACCGCCGGAAAGCACCGGCGAAGCCTCGGGCTCGACGGCAATCACCTGCACGGAGGGCTTGCGCTGCTTCAGAACCTGCCCGACGCCGGTGATCGTGCCTCCGGTGCCGATGCCGGAAACGAAAATATCGACCTCGCCATGGGTGTCATTCCAGATTTCCTCGGCGGTGGCCCGGCGGTGGATCCCGGGATTGGCCGGGTTCTCGAATTGCTGGGGAATGACCGAATCGGGAATCGTCGCGGCCAGTTCGTCGGCCCTGGCGATGGCGCCCTTCATGCCTTTCGCGCCTTCGGTCAGCACCAGTTCGGCGCCGAGCAGGCCCAGCATCTTGCGGCGCTCGATCGACATGGTTTCGGGCATGGTCAGGATCAGGCGATAGCCCTTGGCAGCCGCGGTGAACGCCAGCGCGATGCCCGTATTGCCCGAAGTCGGCTCGATCAGCGTGGTCTTGCCCGGCACGATCCTGCCTTCGGCTTCCAGCGCCTCGATCATGGCGACGCCGATGCGATCCTTGACCGAGGCGATCGGGTTGAAGAACTCCAGCTTGGCGACGAGACGCGCGACAATGCCCTTTTCGGCCGCGAAACGGTCGAGGCGCACCAGCGGCGTGTCGCCGACGGTCTGGGTGATGGAATCGTAAATGCGGCCGCGGCCGGGAATTTTGGCGGAGGTATCGGGCTTGGACATGGAACTCGCTTTCACACGGGAATTGAGCTTTCTTGGCGGCTACCGCAACAGATAGGGTGCCGGGCACCAATATCCGAGCGGTTTTATTGCTCAGATAATCGTTTCAAAGAAAACTTGTTCCGAATTTCAAGCCAAAGAGAGTAGAAGAATCCAAATCATAAGATCGATGGCCGTCCTTCAGTGGCGGGCGGCAATCGCGGCCGCCGCGCCCACCATGAAAGTGGCGGCTGTGCGGTTGAGCATTTTCAGCGCGCGCGGCGACGACAGGAACCAGCGGGCTCTGGAGGCCAGCACCAGATAGGGCATTAGCGAAATGGTCAGCACGACAGCCGTGATCACCACCAGGATCGCGTAGTCGGAGGGCGCAATGCTTTTGAGGTCAATCACCGTGGGCGTGATCGCCAGATAGAACACCATCGTCTTGGGATTGCCGAGCGTCAGCGTAAGCCCTCCCAGAAAGCTCGAAAACAGACCGCCACGCGCCTTGCCGGCCTCGACATTTTCAGGCGTGATGCCTTCGCGCCAGAATCGCCAGCCGAGCCAGGCGAGATAGAGCACGCCGAACCATTTGATCGCCATGAACACCATGCCGAACTGCTGGGCCAGGAAGGCAAGACCCAGAACGGCGGCGGTCAGATAGAACAGGTCGCCGATGAGCAGCCCCAGCAGCATGGCGAATGAGGAGCGGAAGCCCGAACCGAGCGCGCGCGCCACAAGGGCGGTGACGCCGGGACCCGGGATAACCGCTGCGATGCCGAGGGCCGCGCTATAGGCGAGAAAGCTGGCGAGCGTCATAGGAACATCCGTGTGTGGCCCGGAAGCGGGTCGCTGCTTTTCGCACAGACGCGCACCCGGCAAAATTACCTGTACAATCCTTTGATTGCGCCAGACAGGAAAATTTGCAGGCGCTATGGTGCGGCAACAGCGCCATTGCCCTGAAGCGCCGTTTTGGGTATGTGCGCAACAGATATTTTAGGAGGGGTATTTCCTATGGCTGAACAATCGCCCTCGGGTCCTGTCGAACTCGGTGCCCAGATGGATTATGCCGAGCATGAGAAAACCTACAGGATGTTCACGGCGCTTGCCAAATATTGCACCCTCGCCTGCGTTGCCATTCTGGTTGCCATGGCATTCGGTTTCTTTGCAGGCGGCGCCATCTCGGGCTTCATTGTTTTCGTTCTGACCTTCGTGGCCGGCGCCTACATACTGCGCTGATCGCTCAAAAAACCTTCCCGCCCCTCGCGCAGCGCGACACGCGAGGGCCGCTCCCCGGGTGAGGCTCTTTTGCGGGCCGAGAGCATCCCGTGGCGGGACAAGCGGCTTTTCATTCTTTCATGATGTTGCCTGAAGGATCGCGGGCCGGTCCGCCACGATGAAACGCCGCCACGATGAAACGCCGGGGCCGCCCTCGTTTCGAGATTATCGCGGGAGGCCGGCGCGGGACCCGGATTGCATATCGCCGGCAGCGCGCTTGAAAAGCCGCTTCCGGTTCGGCATCCAGCCCGCCGGCGAAAACAGCATCGCCAAAGCCCGCGAGGTTCGCTGCCTGAAAAAACAGCGGGAGCAGCTGGCGGCCGATCTGCAAATCGCACCCGATCGGATTTTTAAAGCATGCCGCCGCAAAGCGGGAACGGTTTCGGGGCAACGACATGCGTCACATGATGCGGGCTCTCACCTTTTCCGGGGCGGCAGGCAAGGCTGCGCGGGCGCTGGCGGGCGGGGTCCTGCCCTTGCAGGTTCGTCCTGCTCTCCTCATGCAGGCGATCATGGTTCACGCGCCGCTGGCCGCCGATCAACACGTTCGGCGGCTTCCCCGCCGTCCAGCCCATAGCCATGCACAGGAAGAAAGACGGACATGAGACCTCTTGCAAAACTGTTTCTGCCGGTTCTCGCCGCCATTGCCATTCTCTGTTCCCCTGCTTTTTTCGCGCCGGCAGATGCCCGCCCGCTAACCGGTGCGGAAAAAGACAGGCTGCAACAGACCGTCGCGGCCTTCGACGAGGCCATGCGCGATGAGGACTACGAAAAAATTGCCGATACCATTCCGCCGCGCGTGATGGAGTTTATCGCAAAGCAGGCCGGCCTTGAGGTCGATGCGCTGCGCGCCATGGTCATCCAGCAGATGGAGGCCACGCTTGCCACCGTCGAGATCGAAGATTTCGGGATGGACATGGACACCCTGAAAGAGGCCGAGCTTGCCAATGGCGCTCCCTATGCGCTGATCCCGACCGAAACGGTCATGACTTCGGAAGCCGCCGGCACGATGCGGGTTCAGTCGGAAACACTGGCGTTGCTGGACGATGACAAGTGGTATCTGGTGCGCGTCGACGATCTTCAGCAGGTTGCCATCCTGCGTCAGGTCTATCCTGAATTTTCGGCGGTCGAATTCTCCGGCGGCACGGTGGAAGCCTCGGGTCGGTAGCCCGCCGGCCTCGAAACGCTCTCCTGTCCCGTCGCCGTCATGCTGTTCGGTCCGCTTCCGTGCTGGCGCTGCCGATCCACAAGGCAAACGGCCCGGAAGCAGCTACGGGCCGTTCCGTCGAGGATGGCCGGTTCAGCCCCAGCGCCCGGCCACCGGTGTCCAGATCACGTCCTCGATGCGGGCAGCGCCTGCCGCCAGCATCACCAGGCGGTCGAAGCCCAGCGCTATGCCGCTGGCGTCGGGCATGATGGCGAGGGCTGCGAGAAACTCCTCGTCGATCGGATAGCGCTCGCCATAGATGCGCTCCTTCTCGTCCATATCGGCCTCGAAGCGCTTGCGCTGTTCGGCCGGATCGGTGAGCTCGCCGAAGCCGTTGGCAAGCTCCACACCGCAGCAGTAGAGCTCGAAGCGTTCGGCCACGCGCGGATCGTGCGGCGCGGGGCGGGCGAGTGCGGCCTCGACAATCGGGTATTCGCATAGCACCGTGGCGCGCCCCTGCCCCAGCTGCGGCTCCACGCATTCAACCATGACGCGGCTGTAGAGGTCCGACCATGTGTCGTCGGGCGCCGTGCGCAGGCCGGCCTGGACCAGCGCCGCATGCAATGCCGCGCGGTCCGTGCCGCCATCCTTGGCCACCGTCGCCAGAAGATCGATCCCGGCATGGCGCCGGAACGCCTCGGCGACGGTGACGCGCTCAGGCTCGGCATAAGGATCGGCCTCGCGGTTGCGGAAAGTAAACTTTCGCACGCCGGCCTGATCGGCGGCCAATGCCAGAAGCCGGGCGCAATCTCCCATCAGGCTCTCATAGGCTTCGCCCGCCCGATACCATTCCAGCATGGTGAATTCGGGGTGATGCAGGGCGGAGCGCTCGCGGTTGCGATAGACCGCGCCCATGGAAAAAATGCGCCGCTCGCCCGCCGCCAGCAGCTTCTTGCAGGCGAACTCCGGCGATGTATGCAGATAAAATGGCTGCCTGCTTTCATCCGGCCTGATCTCGGCCGTGGCGAAGGCGGAAAGATGGGTTTCGTTGCCGGGCGAGATTTGCAGAGCCGCCGCATCGATTTCGATGAAGTCCTGCGCGGCGAAAAAATCACGGATCGCCGCGGCAATGCGGTTGCGCAAAAGGAGGCGGGGCCGGCGGTCGGCATGGACATGCGGGGTCCACCAGGGAGAAGCTTCTAATGTCATTTTCGCATCGTCTTTGAGCTGATGTTTTTGAACCGGCTGGCGATTTGCGCACTTATAGGGTAAAGCGCGCACTATGGCTGCCACAGCCGTTTGGCCGCAACACGATTTTCAGGAAGAACACTTGTGAAGGTAATTGCCAGTTCCCTCCGTAAAGGCAACGTCGTCGACAAGGACGGCAAGCTCTACGTGATCCTGTCCGCCGAAAACATCCATCCCGGCAAGGGCACCCCCGTCACCCAGCTCGACATGCGCCGCATTTCCGATGGCGTGAAGGTTTCCGAGCGCTATCGCACCACCGAGCAGGTCGAGCGCGCCCATGTCGAGGACCGCGAGCACACCTTCCTCTATCAGGACGGCGAAGGCTTTCACTTCATGAACCCGGAAAGCTACGACCAGATCGCCGTCGCGGCCGATGTGGTGGGCGACGCCGCCCCCTACCTGCAGGAAGGCATGTCGGTCACGCTCTCCGTGCATGACGGCGTGGGCATCGCGCTGGAACTGCCGCAGCGCGCCGTTTATGAAGTGGTCGAGACCGAGCCGGTCACCAAGGGCCAGACGGCATCTTCTTCCTACAAGCCGGCGATCCTTTCAAACGGCGTGAAGTCGGCCGTGCCGCCGCACATCACCGTCGGCACCCGCATCGTCGTCATGACCGCCGACGGCTCCTACGTGGAACGCGCCAAGGACTGAGCGTTCGCCCCAACCCATACGGGACGCAATCATGAAAACCGCGCTTGTCGCCGCAATCGCCCTCCTGATGGCAGGAGGCGCGGCGCGCGCGGACGATCCGCCGCTGCGGATGGGGGTGGACGATCCGCCACTGCGGATGGGGGTGGAGGGCGCCTACGCCCCCTTCAACGCAGTCGGGCCGGATGGCAAGGTCCACGGCTTCGACATCGACTTCGGCGAAGAGCTGTGCAGGCGCCTGCATCGGCGCTGCGAGTGGATGGTCGTGCAATGGGACGGGCTGATCCCCGCCCTCCAGGCCGGCAGGTTCGACGTGCTGATGTCGTCGGTGACCATGACGCCGGAGCGGCACAGGCAGGTCCGCTTTTCAAAGCCCTACTATTTCTCCTACGGGCTGATGATAGCCCGCAAGGATCGGAAGGACCTGCAATTCACCGGCGAGGGCCTTGCCGGCCGCGACATCGGCGTGCAGGCATCGACCACGCATGAACACTGGTTGCGCGAACGCTTCGGCACCGCCATCGCCATCCATGCCTATCCTTCCAGCGACGACATGTTCCTCGACTTCCAGAACGGCCGGCTGGATGCGGTGTTCGCCGAATCGGTCGCCATGTTTCCATGGATGGAGCGCAATGGCGGCATCGACGCCTATGCGCAGATCGGCCCGAACATCACCGACCCGGCTCTGGGCACGGAGATGGGCATTGCCGTTGCCAATGGCAACGATGCGCTCGGAAACGAAATCGACAGGCTCATCGATGAGATCGTGGCCGATGGAACCTTCCGGAAGATCGAACGCAGATATTTCGAAACCTTGCGCCTCAGACCCTGAAACCTCCGCATAAGGCAACGAGCCAAACAAAAACGCCGCGCCGGAAAAACAATCCGGCGCGGCTTTTTGCAAGATATCTTTCCCGATCAGATGTCGAGATTGGCGACGCTGAGCGCATTATCCTGAATGAATTCGCGACGCGGCTCCACCTCGTCGCCCATCAGGCGGGCGAACAACTCGTCGGCGCCCGACGCATCGTTGACCTTGACCTGAAGAAGCGAGCGCACATTCGGGTCCAGCGTGGTTTCCCACAGCTGCTCGGCGTTCATTTCGCCCAGTCCCTTGTAGCGCTGCATGGTCAGGCCGCGGCGGCCGATCGCAAAGACGGCGTCGAGAAGGGCCAGCGGCCCCGAGATCGTCTGGCTGCCTTCCTTGCGGCGCAGCACCGGCTGCCGGCTGTAGATTTCGCCCAGGCGCGGCGCAAAACGGTCGAGCTGGCGCGCGTCGGCGGAATTGATCAGCCCCATGTCGAGATGCACCAGCTCGCGCACGCCGCGCACGGTGCGCTCGAACGAATAGCCGCCCGGCCCCTCGTTGGAGCGTGACGTGGTGCCCTTCCAGCCCCGTTCCGTATCTTCCGAAATCATGTCGAGCCGATCAGCGATGGCTTCGGCCATGGCGGTCGCCTGACCGAGATCGTTGAACAGCTCCGGATCGAGCCCGCCGGCAATCGCCGCCTGCTCCACCACGGAATGGCTGTAGCGCGTGTGCAGGCCATTGAGCAACTGACGCACCGAAAGGGCATCCTCGACGGCCGCGCGCAAATCCTGGCCCATGCGCACTTCGCCGGAGCCCAGTGTCAGCGATGCGTCCTCCAGACCGGTGCCGATGAGGTAATCCTCGAAGGCCGCCTCGTCCTTGAGATATTGCGAGCTCTTGCCGCGCGTCACCTTATAAAGCGGCGGCTGGGCGATGTAGAGGTGGCCGCGCTCGATCAGTTCCGGCATCTGGCGGAAAAAGAAGGTGAGCAGCAGCGTGCGGATGTGCGCGCCGTCGACGTCGGCGTCGGTCATGATGATGATCTTGTGATAGCGCAGCTTGTCCGGGTTGAACTCGTCCTTGCCGATGGACGTGCCCAGCGCCGTGATCAGCGTGCCGATCATGTCGGACGACAGCATCCGGTCGAAACGGGCGCGCTCGACATTGAGGATCTTGCCGCGCAGCGGCAGGATCGCCTGGTTCTTGCGATCGCGCCCGCCCTTGGCGGAGCCGCCTGCCGAATCGCCCTCGACGATGAACAGTTCGGATTTGGCCGGGTCGCGTTCCTGACAATCCGCCAGCTTGCCGGGCAGGGAGGTGATATCGAGAACGCCCTTGCGGCGCGTCAGTTCGCGCGCCCTGCGGGCCGCTTCACGGGCGGCGGCGGCCTCCACCACTTTGCCGACCAGCACCCTGGCCTCGGCGGGATGCTCTTCCAGCCATGTGCCGAGCGCCTCGTTGACGAGGCTTTCCACCACCGGGCGCACCTCGGAGGAAACCAGCTTGTCCTTGGTCTGCGACGAGAATTTCGGATCGGGAACCTTCACCGAAAGCACCGCCGTCAGGCCCTCGCGGCAATCATCGCCGGTCAGCGAGACCTTCTCCTTCCTGGAGATACCGGAATTGTCGGCATAGCCGGTCACCTGGCGCGTCAGCGCGCCACGGAAGCCGGCCAGATGGGTGCCGCCATCGCGCTGGGGGATGTTGTTGGTGAAGCACAGGACGTTTTCGTGGTAGCTCTCGTTCCACCACATCGCCACCTCGACGGTGATGCCGTCGCGCTCCGAACGGATCGCGATCGGCTTGTCGATCAGCGGCTTCTTGGCGCGGTCGAGATATTTGACGAATTCCTCCAGCCCGCCGTCATAATGCAGTTCCTGCCGCTTGACATCGGCATGACGGTTATCGGTCAGGATGATGCGCACGCCGGAATTCAGGAAGGCCAGCTCGCGCAGCCGGTGCTCCAGCGTGCCATAATCGAAATCGATGACGCCCTTGAAGGTGTCCGGCGACGGCAGAAAGCTGACGGCGGTGCCGCTGCGGCCCTCATAGGTGCCGGGCTGATTGGTGACTTCATATTCGCCGACGACGGCCAGCGGCGCATCCGCGACGCCATGCGAGAATTTCAGCTCGTGAATCTTGCCGTTGCGGCGGATGCTGAGCTTCAGCCACACCGACAGCGCATTGACCACAGAAACGCCCACGCCGTGCAGGCCGCCGGAAACCTTGTAGGAATTCTGGTCGAATTTTCCGCCGGCATGCAGCTGGGTCATGATCACTTCGGCGGCCGAAACGCCTTCGGTCGGGTGCAGGTCGGTCGGAATGCCGCGCCCATTGTCGGCCACCGTGCAGGAACCGTTCGCGTTGAGCGTCACCGAAACCAGATCGGCATGGCCGGCCAGCGCCTCGTCGATGGCGTTGTCAACGGTCTCATAGACCATGTGGTGCAGGCCCGAGCCGTCGTCGGTATCGCCGATATACATGCCCGGCCGCTTGCGCACGGCGTCCAGTCCCTTCAAAACCTTGATGGAATCGGCGCCGTACTCAGCCGGCGCGCCGGCCTGATTCTCGGTCGTGTCGCTCATGAAATACTTTCGTCTCTCTGTCGCGGAGGCAAGCGTTCAAGAATGTCGCGAATCGAACGCCCACCGATTTGCCAGATATAGGCGTTCCGGGCCTTTTTTCCAAGTTTTCCAAGGTGTTTGCCACTGAAAAACGGCCCCGTCGGAGGTTCTCCGGCGGGGCCGCCCGGTCAGGATCGCATTGGGACGCGACTGCGGATCAGGCCGCGGCGTCAGCCTTGTCGCCGATACGAAGCGCCTTGAGCGCGCCCGCCCAGCGGTCGAGTTCGTCCAGCATGGTGGCCGCGCCGTTGGTGATCAGCTCATTCGGCCTGAATTCGCCATCGGCGATGAATTGCGGATAACCCGGGACGGGCACGCCTTCCGGGATCGGCACGACCTTGACCGTGTTGAGGAGCGGCTTTGCCGATTCAACTGCGCGCAACCCGCCAGAGACGCCGCCGTAAGACAGGAAGCCCGCAGGCTTGTAGTTCCATTCGGTGGAAAGATAGGTGATGGCGTTCACCAGCGGTGCGGGAATGAAATAGTTGTATTCCGGCGTCACGAAGACGAAGGCATCGCCCTCTGCTATGGTTCGCGACCATCGCCTGGTGTGTTCGTTTTCATACTGGCCGAGGCGCGGATGCTTCGGCTCGTCGAACAAGGGCAGGCTGAATTCTGCGATATCGACCAGAACCGGGTCGAACTTGCCGTGCTGGCGGGTGAATTCGACAAACCAGTTCGCGAAGATCGGCCCTACGCGGCCGGGCCGCGTGCTGCCGACGATGATGTTGAGCTTGTGCGTCAAAGTAGAAATCCCTATGTTCCATGTCACCGGAAGTGACATGCGCCAGATGGGACTTTTACAGGCCTGCGGCAAGAGACGATATTTTCCGAACCCTTCATATTTGCAGGTGACGGTGCGTTCACGGTTCATGCACGGTGCAGAATTGCGGCCACGGTGCAGAATTGAGACGGGCGCAGAATTGAGACGGGCGCAGGGATGGGACGGACCTGAAGCGTGTCGCGATCTTTCAGATCAGCTCCCTGCGCTTCAAGTTCTTGTTTTTACGCATGTCGTTGCCCCGAAACCGGTTCCCACTTTCGGGCGACATGCTTTAGATATCGGGCATGGCCACCGTGACGGAAGCAGTTCCTTTCCCCTTTGTGCCCCCGGCTCCCAAGCCGCGCACCAGCCCGCCCTCGACGCTGGAAATGATGCGGATCGTCTATCGCAATCCGCTCGAATTGTGGGGAGAGCCTTCCTACAACGAGCCGTGGATTTCTGTCAGCGGCATTGGCGGGCCGCTGGTGATCGCCAACGATCCCGGCCTGATCCGGCATATCCTGGTCGACAATGCGAAGAACTACAGGATGGCGACGGTGCGCCAGAAAGTGCTGCGGCCGATCCTGCGCGACGGGCTGCTGACGGCCGAGGGCGCGGTGTGGAAACGCTCGCGCAAGGCGATGGCGCCTGTGTTCACGCCGCGCCACATATCCGGCTTCGCCGCCCCCATGCTGGCCTGCACCAACAGCTTCGCGGAGCGCTACGAGCAGGGCGGCGCCTTCGACATCGCCCATGACATGACGATGCTGACCTACGAGATCCTGGCCGAGACGCTGTTTTCGGGCGAGATCGCCGGTGAACCGGGCAGCTTCTCTCGCCAGATCGACCATCTGTTCGAGACCATGGGCCGCGTCGATCCGCTCGACCTGTTGCGCGCGCCGGACTGGCTGCCGCGCATCACCCGCATTCGCGGCCGCCGCACCATGGCCTATTTCCGCCAGATCGTGACCGACACCATGGCGTTGCGAAGCGCGCGGATGGCCAGCGGCGGAAACCGCGAGGGCGACACGGTGCCGAACGATTTTCTCACGCTTCTGCTGCGTGCGGAAGGCCCGGAGGGGCTGACGCGCGCCGAGATCGAGGACAACATCATCACCTTCATCGGCGCCGGCCACGAGACGACGGCGCGGGCGCTGGGCTGGACGCTCTACTGCCTTGCCGAAGCGCCGTGGGAGCGCGAGCGGATCGAGCGGGAAATCGACGCGGTTCTGGCGCGCGAACCCGATCCGGCGACGTGGCTGGACGCCATGCCGCTGACCCGCGCCGCCTTCGAGGAGGCGCTGCGGCTTTATCCTCCCGCGCCCTCGATCAACCGCGAACCGGTCGAGACCGACCATTACGAGGGGCTCGAATTGCGCAAGGGCGCGCAGGTTCTGGTGATGCCGTGGACGGTCCATCGCCACCGCAAGCTCTGGGAAAACCCGGATGCCTTCATGCCCGGGCGCTTCCATCCGCAAAACCGCGACCGCATCGACCGCTACCAGTACCTGCCCTTCGGCGCCGGTCCTCGCGTCTGCATCGGGGCGAGCTTCGCCATGCAGGAGGCGATCATCGCACTGGCGGTCATGCTGTCGCGCTTTCGGTTCGAGACGGTTCCCGGAACCCGCCCATGGCCGGTGCAGAAGCTGACCACCCAGCCGCAGGGAGGCCTGCCGATGCGGGTGAGCCGCCGGTGAACGCCCGCACGGTTACGGTGTGTGTCCGGGGCCGCGTGCAGGGCGTCGGCTTCCGCTACTGGACGCAGGAAGAAGCGAGAAGGCTCGGCCTTGCCGGCTGGGTTCGCAACGAACCGGACGGCTCCGTGAAGGCGCTGCTCAGCGGCGCGGACGAGGCCGTTGCCGGGATGCTGGAGCGGCTGCGCAAAGGCCCTCAAGGCGCTGCGGTCAGCGACGTGGAGGTTCTGCCGCCAGGCATTCAGGACATGCCGCCCGATTTTCGCATCCTGCGCTGAAAGCCCGTCACCGTCCGTAAAATACATTCTCCACATGCACCGGCCAGCGCCACGGCAGCACGGCCACCATGTCGAAGCGCAGGGAAAAGCGGCCATAGTCCGGCTGGCGCGACAGCCAGATGTCGGCGGCGGCTTCGATACGGCGTTCGGATTCATGCGCGATGGCCTGCATCGCCTCGACCAGCGAGCGCCGCGCCTTGACCTCGACGATCAGCACCAGATCGCCGCGCCGCGCGATCAGGTCGATTTCGCCGAGCCGCGTGCGATATCGGCGCTCCAGAATGCGATAGCCCTTCATCATCAGCGCCAGTGCGGCCAGCCATTCGCTGTAGTGGCCGCGCCGATAGGCGGCCTTGCGGCGGTTGTCCTTGCGTTGGCGGGCCGGGGCGTCAGCCACCGCCGCCCTCCTTCAGGGCGAGCAGGCGGCGATAAAGCTCCTGCTTGGGTCGGCCGGTCATGCGCGCGGCTTCAGCGGCGGCCCTGGAAGCCGGCATTTCCGCCGCAAGGCCGATGAGAAGCGCATCCACATCGGCAGGTGCAGCCTCCCCGTCAGCGGGCGGACCGACACAGATGACCACCTCGCCCTTCGGCGTGTCGGCGGCGGCATAGTGGGCCGCCAGTTCCTGCAAGCTGCCGTGGCGGGCTTCCTCGAAGGTCTTGGTCAGTTCGCGGCATATCGCGGCCTGCCGCTCCGCGCCCAGCACCTGCGCCATCGCCTCAAGCGTTTCGGCCAGGCGGCGCGGCGATTCGAAGAAGATCAGCGTCGCCGGCACCGCCTGCCACTGTTCCAGCCGCGCACGCTTCTGGCCCGCCTTGACCGGCAGAAAACCCGCGAACAGGAAGGCATCCGAAGGCAGGCCGGAAACGGTCAGGGCCGCGAGCGCGGCGGAAGGTCCCGGTATGGGCACGACACGCAAGCCGCGCTCCAGCGCCTCGCCGACCAGCCGGTAGCCGGGATCGGAAACCAGCGGCGTGCCGGCATCGGAAATCAGCGCGACGCTTTTTCCCTCCTCCAGCGCCGCAATCAGCTTCGGCCCTGCCCCGGCGGCGTTGTGCTCGTGATAGGCGGTGGTGCGGCGGCGGATGCCGTAGCGCTCCAGCAGAACCCGCGACACACGCGTATCCTCGCAGGCAAGCACATCGGCGGCCGCCAGCGTTTCCAGCGCGCGGATGGTGATGTCGGCCAGATTGCCGATCGGCGTCGCCACCAGATAGAGCGCCGGCTCCAGCGGACGGGCCGGAAATTCGGCCTGACCGATCAGGAAGAAGCGTCTGGAAGTTCCGGGATCCATGCGATGTCCTTTTTCAGAAGCCCGGTTTGGCACGGCTTGCGCGTCTTGCAAAGCCCGTGCAGAAAGCCGCCCGGACCACAGCCGGCGGAAACGCCTCCATGGCCGTCTCCCTCGCCGCATTTCCAATCTGCGTGATCAGCCGGAATTTGCCGGCACCATCGCCGCTCGCGTGCGGCAGACATGGCGGGGCTTGGCACGAAGCTGGTTCTTGCAGCCGTCGATCTGGGTTTCTCGCAGGATTTCGACACGATCTATCTCAGTGCCGAACCGCGTCTGGCGCCCTTCTATGAAAAGATGGGGCTGGACCTGCATCGAAGAACGCGTCGCCGGCCTCAGCGTCTTCCCGATCTCGCGCCGAGCGACTTTTTGCCTAGAACCGTTCACGGTTTCACGCAATCGCCGAACGGCTCCAGCTCCTTGTCCTGTCGCGTTTCCGAACCGGAAAAGTGTGTCCACTTTTCCTGGAAACGCTCTGGAGCCGTTCACGGTTTCACGCAATCGCCGAACGGCTCCAGCTCTTTGTCCTGTCGCGTTTCCGAACCGGAAAAGTGTGTCCACTTTTCCTGGAAACGCTCTAGCGATAAGCCACCAGCACGGCGCCCGCCGCAATGAGCGCGACACCGGCCCAGTTGGCGGCCGACAGGCGCTCGCCCAGAAAAACCACGCCGAACACGGCCACCAGAACGACGCTCAGCTTGTCGATAGGGGCGACCTGCGCCGCCTGCCCGAGTTTGAGGGCGCGGAAGTAGCACAGCCACGACGCGCCCGTCGCCAGCCCCGAGAGAGTGAGGAAGACATAGGTTCGGCTCGAAATGGAGCCGAGCGGCTGCGCCTGCCCGGTCGCCATGACGATCGCGGCGATGACCAGAAGAATAACCGCCGTGCGGATCAGCGTGGCGAAATCGGAATTGACGTTTTCCACGCCGACCTTGGCGAAAATGGCGGTAAGGGCCGCGAAACCGGCCGAAAGCAGCGCCCAGAACTGCCATGAGGAAAGGGAAAAATTCATGCTGTCCTCCGCCAGATCGTGGGCCGCCATACTGGAACGGCGGCCGGCGAAAGAAAAGCCGTCAGCGCGCCAGTTCGGCCACCAGGGAATTCAGCACGATCATGCCCGACGGCGTGGCGCGAAGACCGGAATTGCCGACCGGCTCGACCAGCCCTTCCTCCTGAAGAATGGCCAGTTGACGGCGCGACAGGGGGCGGCCCGACAGCGCCTCGAAACGCGCCAGATCGATGCCCTCGACCAGACGCAGACCCATCATCAGGAATTCGTCGGCTTGTTCCTCGCGGGTCAGCCGTTCGCCATCGACGATGCCGTGGCCCTGACGCTCCACCAGTTCCGCCCATGTCTCGGGATGTTTTTCGGCAATGGTGACGATGCGCGCGCCGTCTTCCACGAAGCGGCCATGCGCGCCGGGGCCGATGCCGGCATATTCGCCATAACGCCAGTAAACCAGATTGTGCCGGCTTTCCGCGCCGGGGCGCGCATGGTTCGACACTTCATAGGCCGGCAGGCCGCGCGCGGCGGTGACTTCCTGCGTAAGCTGGTAAAGATCGGCGGCAAGATCGGGCACCGGCATCTCGAATTTGCCGGCTGCATAGAGCTTGTGGAAGGCGGTGCCTTCCTCGATGGTGAGCTGATAGAGCGACAGATGATCGGCGGCATGGCCGATCGCCTCGTTGAGTTCCGCCTCCCATGCTTCCGGCGTCTGGCCGGGGCGGGCATAGATGAGATCGAAGGACAGGCGCGGGAAGATTTCGCGCGCCAGCCCGATCGCATGGAGTGCTTCGGAAACATCGTGCAGGCGGCCGAGAAAGCGCAGGTCGGCGTCGTTGAGCGCCTGAACGCCCAGCGAGACGCGGTTGACGCCGGCCGCGCGATAGCCGCGAAAACGTTCCGCCTCGACGGATGAGGGATTGGCCTCCAGCGTCACCTCGATGCCGGCGGGCACCGTCCAGTTGCGGGCGACTTCTCCCAGTATCGCGCCAACGGTCGCCGGCTCCATCAACGAGGGCGTGCCGCCGCCGATGAAGATCGAGGTCACCTCGCGCGGGCCGGTGCGTGCCCGCATGGACGCCATCTCCGCGGCGAAGGCGCGCACGAAACGCTGCTGATCGATCCTGTGGTGGCGCACATGGCTGTTGAAGTCGCAATAAGGGCATTTGGCCGCGCAGAACGGCCAGTGGAGGTAGACCCCGAAACCGGGAGAGCGGTCCAGCGTCACGCCACTCCCAACCGTGCCCGGGCAAATTTCCGGAAAGCGCGGGCGCGGTGCGACAGGGCGTCGGGCGCTCCCGGCTTCCAGCCATGCTTCTGCCCGGCGCTCATCTCGCCGAACGTTTTTTCATAACCCTCCGGCAGGAAAGCCGGATCGTAGCCGAAACCCAGTTCGCCGCGCGGCGGCCATACCAGATGGCCCTCGACCTCGCCGCGATAATACTCCGCCTCGCCATCGGGAAAGGCCAGGCAGATCACGGCGACGAAACGGCCGGTGCGCTGCTCAGGGCTCATCGCGCCCGCCTTTCGCATGGCGGCCTCGGCTTTTTCCATGGCCATGGCGAAATCGCGCTGGCCATCCGGCTTTTCGGCCCAGTTGGCGGTGTAGACGCCCGGATCGCCGTCCAGCGCATCGATGCACAGGCCGGAATCGTCGGAAAGCGCGGGCAGGCCGGTGGCCTTCGCGGCGGCGAAAGCCTTGATATAGGCGTTTTCCTCGAAGGTGGCGCCGGTTTCATCCGGCTCCGGCAGGCCGAATTCGCGCGCCGACCTGGCCTCGAAGCCGAACGGGGCCATCAGTTCGGCGAATTCGCGCAGCTTGCCTTCATTGTGGCTGGCAACGACGATTTTCTTGTCCAAAGGATGCATTACAGACCCCAGATGCGCGGTTCGGCGAATTCCAGCGAATTGCCGGAAGGGTCGCGGATATAGATGGAACGGCCACCAGCGGGCCATTCGAAATCGGCTTCGATGGCAATGCCCGCCGCTTCCAGCCGGCTCTTCCAGGCGTCGATCTCATCGGCGCTGACGGCAAAGCACAGATGCCCCTGCCCTGTCGCGCCATGCGGCGGCACCGGCAGCCGCGCGCCGGGCGCGGGCGGCTCAATCGTGGCCCCGGCATTGAACAACAGCACCACGCCCTGCCCGCAGCGGAAGAACACATGCCGCCCCTCCGCCTTCGCAATCCGGTCCAGACCCAGCACATCGCCATAAAAACTCTCGGCGGCAGCAAGATCGGTTACGTAGAGCGCGGATTCAAGGACGGCGGCGGGCTTCATGACATTCAGCTTCTTAGGCTCTCGGGTTCTCGGGTTCTCGGGTTCTCGGGCTCTCAGACTCTCAGGCGACGGCCAGTTTCTGCAATTCGACCAGCCGGGCGATGCCGTTGCGGGCAAGCCCCATCAGCTCGGCGAACTGCGCGTCGGTGAAGGGCTCGCCCTCGGCCGTGCCCTGGATCTCGACGATGCCGCCCTTGCCGGTCATGACGAAATTGGCGTCGGTTCCAGCCGCGGAATCTTCCAGATAGTCGAGGTCGATGACCGGCTGCCCATCGTGGATGCCGCAGGAAATGGCTGCCACGTGATCCTTCAGCACCCGCTGAACGTTCACCATCTGGCGCGCCTCCATCCAGCGCAGGCAATCATGCAGGGCGATCCACGCGCCGGTGATCGAGGCGGTACGCGTGCCGCCGTCAGCCTGCAACACGTCGCAGTCGATGGTGATCTGCTGCTCGCCAAGCGCCTGCATGTCGACCACGGCGCGCAGCGACCGGCCGATCAGGCGCTGGATTTCCTGCGTGCGCCCGCCCTGCTTGCCGGCGGAAGCCTCGCGGCGCATCCGCTCGCCGGTCGAGCGCGGCAGCATGCCATATTCGGCCGTAACCCAGCCCTTGCCGGAATTGCGCATCCAGCCCGGCACCCGCTCTTCGAGGCTTGCCGTGCACAGCACATGGGTGTCGCCGAATTTCACCAGGCAGGAACCTTCGGCGTGCTTTGAAAAGCCGCGCTCGAAGGAGATGGCGCGCATTTCGTCGGGCTGGCGTTTGGAGGGGCGCATGTCGTGTCTTTCCAATCCTGTGTTTTGGCCAATCCTGTGTTTCGGCCAATCCTGTGATTTGGCCAATCCCGTGTTTTGGCCAATCCCGTGTTTTGTCGGGCCTGCGATTTTGCCAAGCTTGTGATTTTGTCGGGCTTGTAGCCCCCCATGGCGGCTTTCGCAAAGGAAAACGGCTCGCTTGCACTGGCGCCCGCCACCTCTATATCCTTTGCATCAGAGGTACGACATGACAAATCACAGTTCCGCCCCGACACCGCCGGTTCCCCCTTCACAGTGGCAATCGCTGGACATGCGGTCGCGTGAGATATTCCGGCGCCTCGTCGATACCTATCTGAAGGACGGCGAGCCGGTCGGCTCGCGCAGCCTGTCGCGCATCCTGCCCTCGACATTGTCGCCGGCCACCATCCGCAATGTGATGAGCGATCTGGAGCATCTGGGCCTGATCTACGCGCCCCACGTCTCGGCCGGACGCCTGCCGACGCAGGCGGGCCTGCGTTTCTTCGTCGATGCCTTCATGGAAATCGGCGATCTCGGCGACGAGGAGCGGCGCAGCATCGAAGCGCAGATCAAGGCCTCCGGCAATGACAGTTCGCTGGAACACATGCTGACGGAGGCGAGCCAGCTGCTGTCCGGCATGTCGCGCGGCGCAGGCGTCGTTCTCGCAGCCAAGAGCGAGGCCGCCCTCAAGCATATCGAGTTCATCCAGCTTGAGCCGACAAAGGCCCTGACCGTGCTGGTCTCGCAAAACGGCGATGTCGAAAACCGCATCATCGACCTGCCGGCCGGCGTCACCGTCTCCCAGCTTCACGAAGCCTCCAACTTCCTCAACGCCCATATACGCGGGCGGACGCTGGCGGAGGCCAGAACCGAAATCTCGCGCATTCAGGAAGAAACCCGCGCCGCCCTCGATTCGCTGTCGCAGGCGCTGGTGGAAAAGGGACTGGCTGTATGGGCCGGAGCGGAGAGCGGCCTGCCGGCGCGGCTGATCGTGCGCGGAAGGGCGAACCTTCTGGAAAACATCACCGCACAGGCAGACGTGGAGCTGCTCAAAAACCTGTTCGACGATCTGGAGACACAGGACGGGCTGCTGCAACTGCTCAACCTTGCCGAAGACGGCCCCGGCGTGCGCATCTTCATCGGCTCGGAAAACAAGCTGTTCTCGCTGTCGGGATCGTCGCTGGTGGTGGCCCCCTACCGGGACGCCGAAGCGCGCGTGGTAGGCGCACTCGGCGTCATCGGCCCGACGCGGCTCAACTATGCCCGCATCGTGCCCATGGTCGACTACACCGCCCAGCTCGTCTCGCGCATGCTGCGCTGAAGCGGGCGCTGTTCCTGACGCCGGCCTGTGATGTGATTTCCCAAAGCATGGCGTCCGAAAGCAGGAACCGGTTTCGGGCGACATGCGTAAAAACAGGAACCTGAAGCGCAAGAAGCGAAACGGAAAGATCGCGACGCGCTTGAGCGCGTCTCCAGGAAAAGTGGAAACGCGACAAACAAAGACCTAGAGCCGTTCGGCGGTTCCGTGGAACCATGAACGGCTCCAAGGCGCCGGCGCATGGGGCGGCGGCGAAAGGAGGACGGCGTGATCCACTTCATGAAACGGGTTGCAGCGGTTTCGGCCTTGCTGGCGGGCACTGCCGCGATGGCGCAGGAAACCGGCGCCGAGCTGACCGGTGAGGCGGCATTCGGCGGCTGGCGGGACGACATGCCGGGCATTCGCCGCCATTTCACGCCACAGGACCTGCCCGCCCCCTTTGCGACGGAAGCCGCCGCCAACAGCGCAAAGCGGGTGGGCCGGCCGGAAGGCGCCCGTCCGCAACTGCCGCAAGGTTTTTCCGCGGAACTGATCGCCTCCGGGCTCGGCGGGCCGCGCACGGTGCGCGTGGCGCCGAACGGCGATATATTCGTCGCCGAATCCGGCGCCGGTCAGGTGTCCGTCTACCGGCTTGCCGACGGCAGCGCGCAGCCTGTAGAAAACGCGGTCTTCGCCAGCGGGCTGAACCAGCCCTACGGCCTGGCGTTCCATCCAGCCGAAAATCCGCAATGGGTCTATATCGCCAACACCGACAGCGTCGTTCGCTTCCCCTATGGGAGCGGCGATCTGCAAGCCTCCGGCGGGCCGGAGATCGTCGTTTCCGAGCTTCCTTCGGGCGGCCACTGGACGCGCGATCTTGCATTTTCAGCCGACGGCAAAACGCTCTACGTCTCGGTCGGCTCGGAATCGAATGTCGCCTCCGGCATGGGCGCGGCGCCCGCAGGGCTGGACGCATGGCGGAAAGCACAGCCGGCAGGCGCCAGCTGGGGTTCCGAAACCGGCCGCGCCACCGTTCTGGGCTTCGATGCGGACGGCGCTGGCCGGCGGATCGTCGCGACGGGACTGCGCAACTGTTCGGGGCTGGCGGTGCAGCCTTCAACCGGCCGGTTGTGGTGCGCCGTCAACGAGCGCGACGGCCTGGGCGACAACCTGCCTTTCGACTATGCCACACATGTTCGCGAAGGCGCGTTCTATGGCTGGCCATGGTACTATATCGGCAGCCACGAAGACCCGCGTCACGCCGGTTCAAGGCCCGATCTCGCCGGCAGGGCCACCGTGCCCGATGTGCTCATCCAGCCCCATTCCGCCCCGCTCGGCATCGCCTTCTACGAAGGCGGCCAGTTTCCCGCGGATTATCGCGGCGATGCCTTCATTGCCCTGCATGGCTCATGGAACCGGGGCCTGATAACCGGCTACAAGGTCGTGCGCCTGCCGTTCGACAACGACCGGCCGACCGGCGCCTATGAGGATTTCATGACCGGCTTCGTCCTGCCGGACGGCTCCGTATGGGGCCGCCCCGTCGGGGTCGCGACGGCGCGTGACGGGGCGCTGATCGTCAGCGAGGACGCCAGCGGGACGCTGTGGCGCATTGCCTATGCGGCAAGCCCGTGACCGACTTCCGTTTCCGGATGGCCTGTTCAGGTCAGGCGGCATCGTGAAGATACCGGGCGCTGGGCAGAATGGTCAGCGGCTGCAACTCCCCGGCTCCCACCTTGCCGAACAGCAGGCGCCGCTCCGTTTCGGTCGAACGGAAGAAGGGGAAGCGCGCATAATAGCGCTCGCGGTTTTCGACGGCGCTGGTGCGGAACAGAACGACCTTGTTGAACACGCCGGGGTAGCCGCGCGGTTCGCCGATCTGCTCCGAATAGTAGATACGCCTGTAGAAGCCCGCATGGTCCTCGCGCACGGTGGAAAGCCCGTATGGCGTCCTGAAATAGATGCAGGCCATTCCCGCCAGCCGCAGCGTGACGTAAATCAGATGCGGATATGCGCGCGCCAGTTCCGGATCGGAAGCGAAGCGGCTCATGCACACGAAACTATCGCCGGCTTCCAGCATGGGACGCACGATGTCGCCAAAAGCCTGCACCGAAGGCGACATCGGCGTTTCCAGCGTGACATGATGGATGCGCATGGTGGAAACCAGGGTCTGGTCCACATAAACACCGAAACGGTAAACGTTGGGAGCGTCGTCCAGCTCATCGACGATCGTGCGGCCATCGGCGTCCGGCACCATGTCGTTGAACCGGTAGGCCTTGTAGCGCAGCCGGTAGATGTCTTCCAGATCCTCGCCCTTGTCGCAGCGGCGATATTCGGACCGGTCGAGAAGTTCGAATACCTTATTGGCGAAGCCCGAGCCGGAGAGGCCCTGCTTTAGCTGTCCCGCATTCGCATCCAGCTTCAATTGCCGGGTCATCATCGGCTTACCCTCTGTCCTGCCGCCCGCAGAGCACGGTAAGGGTTGGAACAGTTTGGTAAAGTTTTAATTAAAACTACGCGGATTTGCCCTAAAGCGTGTCGCGATCTTTCAGATCAGTTCCCTGCGCTTCAAGTTCTTGTTTTTACGCATGTCGTTTTCCCGAAACCGGTTCCCACTTTCGGGCGACATGCTTTATATTAACCTTAATAAAACGGAACCGCCCGATCGGGGGAATCCGGACGGAAGGTTCGGCCCCGGCGATGGCATGAGATCAGCTATTTGCGGGTCGCGCCGGAAGCCGCCAGCTCATCATGGGCAAAAGGCCAGCGCGCCGTCGACATGGTTTCAATGCCGGAAGCGCTCAGCGCCGCACCGAACAGGAAGCCCTGCACCAGCTCCGGCTCGACCTGCCGCGACAGGATGCGCAACTGCTCGAAGGTTTCCACCCCTTCGATGGTCACGGCAAGACCCAGAGAGCGGGAAAGCGCCACGATGCCCTTGAGCAGTTCAAGCGAGCGCGCATTCTGCGTCACGTCGGAAAGGAACGAGCGGTCGATCTTGACCTTGTCCAGCGGCAGCTTGTGCAGATAGCTGAGGCTGGAATAGCCGGTTCCGAAATCATCGAGCGCAATGCGCACGCCCAGCGACTTCAGCTCCTGCAGAAGCTGGCGCGTTTCCGATTTGTCGTCCAGAAGCGCCGTCTCCGTCACCTCGACCTCAAGGCGGTCGGGCGGCAGTCCGGAAGTCTCCAGCGCGTTCTGAACCTTGTGGATGATATCCCTGCTGCCGAAATCCTTGGCGGAGAGGTTGACCGAGACATTGGTGTGCCTGGGCCACTTCATGCATTCCGCACAGGCTGCATTCAGCATGAAGGTGCTGATCTGGGAAATGATGCCCATTTCCTCGGCCAGCGGAATGAACACGCCGGGCGAAACCGGACCGAGCTCGGTGTGGTCCCAGCGGCACAGCGCCTCGCAACCGGATATCCGCATGGTCGCCATGGCCACGATGGGCTGATAGACGACCCGCAACGTTCCCGCCTCCACCGCCCCGCGCAGATCCGCCTTCATTCTCTGGCGGTCGCGGAAAGCCGCATCCATGGACGATTCGAAAAGCTGCCAGCCGTTCTTGCCGAGCTCCTTGGCCTTGTAGAGGGCCAGATCGGCCTTGACGATCATGTCGTCGACATCGCTGGACTCGACGCACGACAGCACCGCGCCGGCGCTCACCTGAATGCGCAGCAGGTGGCCCGCGACATCGACCTCGCCTTTCAGGGCGTCGAAAATCTCGTTCATCGTCGCCGCAAATCGGCTTTCGCTCTCCACCCTGTCGAAGAACAGAATGAATTCATCGCCGCCGAAGCGGCTTATCTGGATACCCGGCGCGGCGAAGGCCATGAGCCGCTCCGCCACCGCGTAGATGAGGCCGTCGCCCACCGGATGACCCACGGTGTCGTTGACGCTCTTGAAGTCATCGAGATCGATGGTGGCGATGGCGCAGTAACGGGTCCGGTCGCCCGTATTGAGGCTTTCCTCGACCAGCTCGTGAAAATAGGCCCGGTTCACAAGTCCGGTCAGATTGTCATAGCGGGCCATGAAGCGGATGCGCTCCTCGGCCTCCACGCGGGCGGTCACGTCCTCGAAGGTGATGACGCCCAGTTCCTGGCTTCCCTCGCGGGCGGAGAATTCATAGTGCTGCCCGTTTGAAAAACCGACCAGAACCTTCCGGTCCCGCCCGGCGCGCAACGCTCTTGTCAATTGCGTTTCGACAAGCTGGCAGTCCTTTCGCGTCAGCATGCCGCTGATCACGCCCCGCATCAGAAGCGCATGGACGGAGCGGCCAAGCATATCCTCATGCGAAGCGATCGACAAAAGCCGGGCGGCTTCCGCATTCGCCACCACCACCTTTCCGTCGGGATCGATCATGACCAGCCCGTGCGGCATGGTGTTGAGCGCGCGATTGAAGCGCTGGGCGAGCC
The DNA here is from genome assembly GCA_036678505.1 of Alphaproteobacteria bacterium. Lineage (GTDB taxonomy): Bacteria > Pseudomonadota > Alphaproteobacteria > Rhizobiales > Rhizobiaceae > Mesorhizobium. Next base: position 7,333 of record JAZIHP010000038.1, on the reverse strand, counting down.
TGTTGGCGAGCTTTTCAGCCGAGATCGCGGTGAACAGAACATCCCGCACCGTATCGGCATAACGGTGGATCGCCAGCAGGAACGGGGCGGAGAGCAACCCCAGCGCCACATGATAGAAATCGCCGCGCAAGATGAAGCCAACAGCCATCGGGCAGGCGAGCGTCAGGATCAGGATGTTGACCATCCGGGGCGATCCGTAATTGCGGCCGGCGATGCCCGTCGCCGTGGCCAGCACGATACAGACGGCGGCGATCTCGGCGAATTCATCCTGGGCGGAAGAGATCGCGACGAGGCAGAATGTGCCCAGAACGAGACCGTGCATGGCGCCGTAGACGATGTAGCGGGTTTCGCGGCGATAGGCTTCCTGACGCGTTTCGATGGGTGGCAGGGCCAGAAAGCGGCGCATGTTCATGACACGCACGATTCCCACCAGAACCAGGATGGCGGCCAGGACCAGATAGGAGGAGTTTCCGGTTTTGGCTCCGACGATGCACATGAGAGCCGTTTGTGCGGAAATGCCGATGGCAAGGGTAAAGCCGTCGCGGAAAAGCGTCTCCACGAACGGAATGTAGACGTCGTCAGGCAATTCTTCTTTACGCTTGATCGCGGTCACATCCGGCACTCACCCATGCGAACATGGTGGCATATTCGCATTAAAAAAACTTTTAGAAACGGGAAGATGACTGACTTATTCGTCCTTGCTCACATATCCCCGGATCAAATCATTCTGTGGCAGGATGCATCCATATCCATCCGGGGCGCAATAGCATCCGGACCTGACCTCAGGCTTGTCGGCTTTCCAGCCACATCCGGTTCATGGTAAATCCGTGCCCGAAGCCTACATATATTTCACGATTTACCGGATATGCACATCATGACGCAGCCGCTCGTTGCCGTCTCCACGGACGTCAGGCAGTTTGAGAACTACACATGGCACGCCGCGCCCCAGCAATATCTGGAGGCGGTGGTCGCCGGCGCGGGGGCTCTGCCCGTGCTGATCCCCTCTTTCGGCGATCGTCTCGATCTGGACGCTTTGTTGTCGCGCGTCGACGGCGTCATGCTGACAGGCTCGAAATCGAACGTCCATCCCTCGCTTTACGGCGGTGACGCCAGCGAGGAAAACGGCCCCTACGATACCGCGCGCGACGCGACCACCCTGCCCCTCATCCGCAAGGCGATTGCCCGCGGCGTGCCGCTTCTCGCCATCTGCCGGGGCATCCAGGAACTGAATGTCGCGCTGGGGGGCACCCTTGCCAGCGAAATCCAGGAGCGAGAGGGTTCGCTCGATCACCGCGCGCCGGCAAGCGACGATCAGGACAGGCGGTTCGCCATCCGCCAGAAAGTCAGGATCCAGCCGGGCACCTGCCTCGCCGGCGTTTTCGGAGCCGGCGACATCGAAGTGAACTCCGTTCACAGGCAGGCCGCGGACCGGCTGGGCGACAAGCTTCAGGTCGAAGCCCTGGCCGAGGACGGCACCGTCGAGGCCGTCTCCGTGAAAGGCGCGCGCGCCTTCGCCGTCGGCGTTCAATGGCACCCCGAATACTGGGTGAAGTCCGACAGCGTTTCGCAGAAAATCTTCAAGGCCTTCGGCGATGCCGTGCGCATGCACGCCGCGGCAAGACCGGAAACGCGGGCGGCGGCCGAATAACGGCCGCGCCGCTACCTCGCCTTCACATGCACGGTTTCGGGCACCGGCGTCAGCGCCTTGCCCGCGCCGAACCACGATACGAGATTGTCGACGCACAGATCGGCCATGGCCCTGCGCGTCGGCGCCGATGCCGAGGCGATGTGCGGCAGCAGCACGGTGTTGGGGGCATCGAGCAGAGCCTGCGATACTTCGGGCTCGCGCGCGAACACGTCCAGCCCGGCAGCGGCGATCGTGCCGTCTGAAAGTGCGGCCGCCAGCGCGGCCTCGTCCACCGTGGTGCCGCGGCCGGTGTTGATGAACACGCCGTCGGGTCCAAGCGCTTTCAGTATCTCCGCATCGATCGCCTTTTCGGTGGCGGCGCCGCCCGGCGCAATGCAGATCAGCGTGTCCACCGCCCCGGCAAGTTCCTTCAGCGTGGCATGATAGGCATAGTTCACGCCATCGACTGGCCGGCGATTATGATAGGCGACCGCAACGCCGAAGGCTTGCAGACGTTTCGCCACCGCAAGCCCGATCCGGCCGAGGCCGAAAATGCCGGCGCTGCGCCCGCGCAGGCTGAGCGGGCTCAGCCGATAGAAGCCCTCCCTCGCCCATCTGCCCTGCCTCAGCCACGCCTCGGCCCTGGGTAATTCGCGCAAGGTGGCCAGCAGGAGAGCGACGGTCAGGTCCGCAACCTCCTCCGTCAGGACATCGGGCGTATTGGTGACCATGACGCCCCTGGCGCCGGCATGGGCGGCATCCACCGAATCATAACCGACCCCGAAACTGGCGATGATTTCCAGATTGGGGAACGCATCGATGAAATCCGCGTCGATGCCCCCGAACGCCGAGATGCCGCGCACCGCGGCAATGTCGCGCGGCGACAGAAGCGACGGGTCCGGGCGCCCGATCTGCACCAGCCGGAAGGCCTCGCCGATGCGTTTCACGGCGTGGCCGTGCAACTGGCCGGAAACGAGAACCGTGGCCGGCCTGGGCGAAATCGACATGAATTCAGCGCTCCACGGGGCGGCCGGTGGACTGGCGGACATGCAGTTCCGGCCTGATCAATTCCTGTGTCTGACCCACTGTCTGGCCATTGAGCTTGTCGAGCAGGGCGCTGGCGGCGCGGCGGCCGACCTCGCGCTGGCCGTTCCAGACCGTGGTCAGGGCCGGCGTTGCAATCGCGGCCTCTTCCAGATCGTCATAGCCGGTCACCGAGATATCCACGCCCGGCGTAAGCCCGGCACGGGAGATGCCGTTCATGAGACCTATGGCGACGAGATCGTTCCAGCAGCAGGCGGCGGTGGGCTTGTCCTTCAGGGCGAGCAACTGGTTCGCGGCTTCAAATCCGCCCTGCTTGGTGCGCGGACCGGCTATGCGCCATGTCGGCTGCACGTCGAGCCCGGCCGCCTGCATCGCATTGAGATAGCCCTGATAGCGGTCGCGCCCGGTCGAGGTCTGGTCGTTGCCGCCGACCATGGCGATGCGCCTGTGCCCAAGCGAGATCAGGTGATTGGTGGCAAGGGCGGTGCCATAAGCATCGTCGCCCCGGAAAACCGGCACATGCGCGCCATCCACATCGCGTGCGATGAGAACGGCAGGCAGTCCGTTCTCCTCGGCCATGCGAATATCGGCGGCCGGCGTGTCGATGGCGGGCGACATGATCACACCATCTGCCCCCAGTTGCAGGAGCGTGTCGATGAAGGTGCGCTGCTTGTCGAGCTTGTCGTAATGGTTGGAGAGCAGGAACGTCTGGCGCGAACGGTCCAGTTCATGCTCGATGGAGCGCAGGATTTCGGCATAGAACGGGTTCATGATGTCATGAACCACGACGCCGACGATGCCCGAGCGCGACGTGCGCAGAGAGGCCGCGCGGCGGTTGTAGATATACCCGATCTCGCGCGCATGATCCTTGATGCGCTCGCGCGTGGACCCGGCCACCAGCGGGCTGTCCCGCAGGGCGAGAGACACCGTTGCCGTCGATACGCCGAGCGCATCGGCGATGGTGGAAAGCTTGACTTTCTGAGCCAGCGCTAGTGCTCCCCATTTACGGCAATTCCGGCAAAAATGCGAAGCGGTTTTTGCGTTCGGAATTGCGTCAGCAAAAGTCAGAGCGTTTCAGCGATTCGAAAAAAGCGGAGCTGCCCTAAACATTTTAAATTTTTTTAAACCGTTTAGGGCAGTTCTGCGGGCCGAGTCAAAGCTTTTTCGCCACCTCCGCCACATCGGCATCTGCAACGGCGCGGTCAACGCCGCGCAGGCGGTGCTCGCGGTGTACGATATACAAGCCGCTGCCCATGATGATTCCGGCCCCGGCCAGCGTCCAGCCGTCGGGAAGCTGGCCGAACACCAGCCACCCCGCGGCGATCACCCACACCATCTGCATATAGGGATAGGGCGCGAGCGCCGTGGCGGTAGCGCGCCGGTAGGCCTGAATGAGGCACCAGTGGCCGAGGCCGCCATACAGGCCGAGCAACAAGAGCACTCCCCACTGCACCGGCCCCAGAGATGGCCACTCCGTAAACCAGAGCGTGGGCGTCAACAGAACCGTCGGCGCCAGTGCGGAATAGAAAATGAGGCTTTCGGCGCTTTCCGTGCCCGACATTTGCCGGGTCATGATGACATAGAGGGAATTCGACAGCATCGCCCCCATCGCGAGAACATGGCCGATGCCGAATATGCCTATGCCCGGACGCGTGATGACCAGAACGCCGATGAACCCGACCAGGATCGCCATCCAGCGCCGCCAGCCCGCCCATTCGCCGAGCAGCGGCCCGGCAAGCGCGGTTATCACCATGGGGCCGAAGAAATAGATCGAGGTGGTTTCGGCGAGTTGCAGATAACGCAACGCCAGGATGTTGAAGATGGTGGAGCCCGCCAGAAGCGCGCCCCTCACGAGATGGGCGAACGGCCTGGCGGTGCGGAAGCGGACCGTGCCCTGCCAGCCCCGGAACAGCGCCCCGACAAGCACGACATGGCTGAAAAACCTGATCCAGGCGATGAACAGCGGCATGACGCCGGCCAGCGCCAGATATTTGATCGAAGTGTCGAGAAAGGTGAACAGGATATAGGCTGCGGCCATGTAGAGAATGGCCGCGGTGGACGCCGCATTGTCTTTCGAAAAACTGGAACTGTTCACGCAAAAGCCGGACGAGTAATTTCAACGTCGAGCTTTGGGCCAGTCGGCCCGTTCCCGCAAGCCCCAAAGCGCCTGGCCTGAGACGAAAGCCGCACTGGCCTCAGGCGTCTACCTTGGTTCCGGCCCCGGTTCTGGTCCCGGTTCTGGTCCCGGCCCCGGCATCCATCCCGGCATCCGTCCCGGCCGCATTCCCCGCATCCGGTTTCGCTTCGGCCCCGACTTCCGGCTCATCGTCGATAAAGACGATTTCCTCATTGGTGAGATTGGCCTCGATGCGGGCCAGAAGCTTGGCCAGCGTCTTCTGCTCTTTCTTGTCCAGTCCCTTGAGGGCCTGCTTTTCCGTCTTCTTCACCGATTTCTCGATCGACACGATGAGATCGCGACCGGCTTCGGTCAGAAATATATGCGCCTGCCGGGCATCGAAGATGGAATTGCGCTTTTCCAGAAAACCCTGCGCCTGCAAGCGGTTGATGGTTTTGGTGATGGTCGGGGGGCGCACGCCCAGACGATCCGCCAGCGCACCCGGCGTCTGACCGTCCTCCCGATCCAGAGCCAGCATGATCTGGTCCTGCCCGGCATAAAAACCGTGCTCCAGAAGACGCGCGGCGAGCGCCGTGCGGGCAAGCCGCGCGGCTGAATGCAGCCGGCTCATCGTTGCAGTTCTGTCAGCCCTGGCCATGGTTACCCTCTCGACCGCATCAGCATCGCAAACATGACCCGCGGGGCTACAGTTTGCAATTGCGCTTTCCACCGCCATGCCGGAAACGGCTTTGCCGGCGGGTTTCATTGCCGGCAAATTTCATGGCCGGCAAGTTCGATAGTATGCACGACGGCTAATGGCAGGTGTTTATTTCAGTTAGATGACAAACGATCCGCCGGAAGGATTTGCCTGGCGAAGTGCCGTTTTTGACCCGTGCAATCCGGGCGGCGGCATCCTATATGGAGCATCTGTCCATTTCGAGGTTCTCATGAGCGACACCCAGATGCGCGATATGCAAGTGAACGAAACCGGGGTGAATGAAACCGGGTCGCAAATTCCCGTAACCGTGCTGACCGGCTATCTCGGTTCCGGCAAAACCACGCTTCTCAACCGCATCCTGTCGGAGAACCACGGCAAGCGCTATGCGGTCATCGTCAATGAATTCGGCGAGATCGGCATCGACAATGACCTGATCGTGGAATCCGACGAGGAAATCTACGAGATGAACAATGGCTGCGTGTGCTGCACGGTGCGCGGCGACCTGATCCGCGTCGTGGAAGGGCTGATGCGCCGTCCCGGCCGTTTCGACGCCATCGTCGTCGAAACCACCGGCCTTGCCGACCCTGCTCCTGTGGCGCAAACCTTCTTCATGGACGACGACGTTCGCTCCCGGACCAGGCTCGACGCCGTCGTGGCGCTGGTCGACGCCAAGCACCTGCCGCTTCGGCTGAAGGATTCCAAAGAGGCCGAGGACCAGATCGCCTTCGCCGACGTCATCCTCCTCAACAAGACGGATCTGGTGACCGGGGACGAGTTGCGCGCCGTCGAAACCACGGTCCGCGCCATCAACCCGGCGGCGAGAATTCATCGCACCCAGCGTTCCGGCGTCGATCTCGCCGAAGTACTCGATCGCGGCGCCTTCGACCTGAAGCGCGCGCTGGAGAACGATCCGCACTTCCTCGACGCGCATGATCACGACCACGATCATGTCTGCGGCCCGGGTTGCGACCACGATCATCACGGGCATGATCATCATGGCCATGACCACCACGACCATGGCCACGCATCGCCGATCCACGATGTGACGGTGCAGTCGGTGTCGCTGCGCGGCGGGGAGATGGACCCGAAGAAATTCTTCCCGTGGATCGAGAAGATCGCCCAGATCGAAGGCCCCAACATCCTGCGCCTCAAAGGCATCGTCGCCTTCAGGGACGACCCGGAGCGCTACGTGATCCAGGGCGTGCACATGATCATCGAAGGCGATCACCAGCGCGCATGGAAAGAGGGCGAGAAGCATGAAAGCCGGCTGGTGTTCATCGGTCGCAATCTCGATGCGGAACGCCTGCGTAAAAGCTTCGAAGCCTGTCAGGCGGCCTGATCCGACATGCCGACGGTCGCCCCCTTCGATCTCGACGGCCATTGCCTGGCCGCCCTGTTCCTGAATGACGTGCCGCATTTCGCGCTTGCCGACGGCTCCATTCACCGTCTCGACGACGGCCACAAGGCCGTGCAGGCCAATGACGGGCTTTTGTGCGCTTTCCACGACAGCGCCAACGGCCGGCTGATCACCGGCGGCGAAGACGGCAAGGTGTTCGCCGTGAAGGCCGGCGGCGCGGCCGAGCAGCTGGCGGAGGCCGGGCGCAAATGGATCACCAGCGTCGCGGCCGGCCCGCAGGGCGCCGTCGCCTATGCGATCGGGCGCAATGCAATCGTGCGCTTCGCCGACGGCAAGGTGAAGGAATTTTCGCATCCGCGCTCGGTCGAGGGCATCGCTTTCGCGCCGAAGGGCATGCGCATCGGCATCGCCCGCTACAACGGCGCGACGCTGCATTTCCCGGCCGCCGAAGGCAAGCCGGCGGAGCTGGAA